>JALSHZ010000121.1 GCA_026981985.1 Gammaproteobacteria bacterium
CGAGGGTCTTCTAACGGCGAAAAGTGTTCAATCAAGCAGGCGGTCACGGGAAACTCCTAATGTGGTTTCTCTGTATGATCTCATATCTTGCTGGTTTTATGGGAGTTTATATGCGCTCGCCCTGGTTGATGCTGACTTTATCGATGCTGTCACCGACTTGGGCTGATGCCGATGATATGACGGTTGCCGATGTCGCCATTGTCCCGCTGACCGATCTCTCTGCCGATCTGGCACAGGTTGCTGCCAACGGCAAGCCGCTGATGCTGGTGTTCAGTGCCGAGCACTGCTTCTTTTGTGAGCGTCTGAAAGAGAATATCGTCAAGCCAATGCTGCGCAGTGGCGACTATGATGATCGTGTCATTATTCGCGTTACCGAAATCGATGACTATGGAAGCATCAGGAATGCGAAGGGTGAGCAGATCGAACCACCCGATCTGGCCCGAGCCTATGGTGTGAGGGTCACGCCAACGGTATTATTGCTTGGACCCGACGGCAACGAGGTTGCACCACGTCAACTGGGTATCAACAATGAAGACTACTATGGTGTCTACCTGGATGAGGCGATTGAGCAGGCAAGGGAGAAAATCCACGGGAAGCCAGAATCGGCTTCCCGCTGAACAGACCAGCTGAATCGGTTTGTGCCTATTCAGCGTTCGCTTGAGTACAACCGTAACTACTCAGGTTTTTCCCTTGAGATAGCGTCTGACTTCCGCAACATGTCGGCGGCTGATTTCCAGCAGGTCGTCGGCGTCGCGCAACACCAGTTGAAAGCGTCCTTCGGGCGTTTTGTTCATGCCAACCATATGGTCACGTGACACCAGTGCGTTGCGGTGAATTCGCATGAAGCGATCTGAAAATTCCTCCTCCAGTGACTTGAGTGGTTCTTCGATCAATACTTCGCCATTGGCGTGACGCACGGTGACGTATTTCTGGTCAGCCTGGAAGTAATAGATATCAGGCAGTGGAATCAATTCGAGATTACCACGGACACGTGCGCAGATATGCGTGCGGACATTCTTCTCGCCTTGGTTGAGATGTTGCAGCTGCGCCTTGTTCAGGCGTGATGCCTTTTCGATGGCGTTGAGCAGTTTCTCTTCGCGGATTGGCTTGAGCAGGTAGGCGACCGCTTCGGTCTCGAATGCTTCCAGTGCATGTTCTTCGTAGGCGGTGGTAAAAATAATCGCCGGTGGTTCTTCCATCTCTGACAGATGTCTGGCGGCTTCAAGGCCATCCATGCCAGGCATTCGAATATCAAGCAGCGCGATGTCAGGCTGTTCTGTTTCAGCGCAGCGCAATGCTTCCAGGCCGTTCAGGGCCTCACCGCAGACCTCGAAATCTTGTTTTCCGTCCAGCATGCTTGTGAGACGATCCAGTGCAGGTTTTTCATCGTCGACGATCATTATTTTCATGTTTTCTACCTCGGTATCCTGAAAGAGACGACATAGAGGTCGTCTCTGGCGATGATATTGAGTTTGCCTTCGTCTCCGTAAGCCAGCTGCAGACGTTGACGAATGTTTTCCTGGGCCATGCGATTGCCCTTATGGACACGCTGATCGGAGCGTGTGCTCAATGGGTTGGCGACGCGGACTTCGATCGCGTCCGGTTTATTGAGCAGGCTAATGGTGACCGTGCCGCCTTC
The DNA here is from genome assembly GCA_026981985.1 of Gammaproteobacteria bacterium. Lineage (GTDB taxonomy): Bacteria > Pseudomonadota > Gammaproteobacteria > UWMA-0217 > UWMA-0217 > JALSHZ01. The sequence continues at coordinate 1,640 of JALSHZ010000121.1, forward strand.
GGTCAGCGGCTCGATGCCGTGATAGAGCGCGTTTTCCACCAGTGGCTGCAGCATCAGCGCTGGCAGTTTGGTATACATATCGATGTCTTCGTCGATCTCCCAGACAACCTTGAGCCGATCTCCCAGGCGATGTTTTTCGATGCTGAGATAGCGTTCCGTGACCTGAAGCTCTTCTTTGAGTGTCAGCATGTTCTTTTCGCCCAACGATACACGGAACAAGTGCGCCAAATCCACGACGGCAGCTTCTGCTTCATCCGGGTTGGTCCGGGTGAGGCTGGCGATGAGGTTCATGCTATTGAACAAGAAATGCGGCCGGATGCGTGCCTGCAACGCCTGAATCCGGGCCTTTGCTTCTGCTTCGGTGTTCGTTTTCCATTGGTGCTGAACGTAAAAGTAGCGCAGTACCAGCGCTGTCACGATAGCGCAGATGACAAGATTCCGAATGACGAAATGGCCAGCATAGTCAGGGCTGACCTGCAGGTATAAAGAGCGTATCAACCACAGCGAGGCGAGTGAAAAAAGCAGTGTGACCGATAGAATGATGCCATAGGTCAACGCAATGGTGCGGCGGGTATCTTCGTCGTTAACACGCCGGTTGAAGTAACAGAGAATGGCCACAGACGTGAGGGCGACCCATTGTGTGAACAGCGAGATGAGCAGCAACCGGGCCCATAGCTCCGGACCGGTGACATCCTGGGCGAGCGAGAGGATCAGGGCGAGTACTTCGGCCCCAATCATGACGAGAACGACATTGCGCCCTTCGCAGAAGTTTGGCAGGAATCCTTCGCTGCCAAGCTCGGTATCATTTCCGGTGATAGTAGTCATAAACATCCTGTTTAATTCAGGATCAAAAATACCGCGCTTTGGCGTCTGAACTCAATAACGAGTGGTATAATCACGTCACACTTTTCACGTTCACTCCCGAATTTCACCCGGAAAACCTCGATGACCGAAAACCAGGACAAACTATGGGGTGGTCGGTTTACCGAACCGACCGATGCCTTCGTCGAAGCATTCACTGCATCGGTGGCGTTCGACCGCCGTCTCTATCGCCAGGATATTGCAGGATCTATCGCTCACGCTACGATGTTAACCCACATCGGGATCCTTTCCGAGGATGAAAAAGCACGGATTATCGAAGGTTTGGAGACGATACGTGAAGAGATCGAGGCCGGTCGTTTCGACTGGTCGGTTGGTCTCGAAGACGTCCACATGAACATCGAGTCGCGGCTGACGGCGCTGATCGGCGATGCTGGCAAGAAGCTACATACCGGGCGTTCCCGCAACGACCAGGTGGCGACGGATATCCGCCTCTACCTACGTGACGAGATCGATGCCATCAATGCTGAAATCCGGCGCCTGCAAACCGGCTTGCTGCTACTCGCCGAGCGCGAGGCCGATACCATTATGCCTGGCTTTACCCACCTGCAGGTGGCGCAGCCGGTTAGTTTCGGCCATCACATGCTGGCGTGGTTCGAGATGCTCGATCGGGATCATGAACGCATGGTGGATTGCCGTCGTCGTGTCAACATAATGCCGCTGGGCAGCGCCGCGCTGGCAGGTACCAGCTATCCGCTGGACCGCTTTCTCACCGCTGAACTGCTGGGTTTTGAACGGCCGTGTCGCAATTCGCTCGATGGCGTCAGTGATCGCGATTTTGCCATCGAATTCACTGCTGCGGCCGCGTTGTTGATGACCCATCTGTCGAGAATGGCGGAAGAGCTGGTGATCTGGGCCTCGGCTCAGTTCGATTTCATCGATATTCCCGACCGCTTTTGTACCGGTTCCTCGATCATGCCGCAGAAAAAGAACCCCGACGTGCCGGAACTGGTGCGGGGCAAGAGCGGCCGTGTCAATGGCAATCTGATAGCGCTGCTGACGCTGATGAAAAGCCAGCCGCTCGCCTACAACAAGGACAATCAAGAAGACAAGGAGCCATTGTTCGACACGATCGACACAGTTCGCGGCTCGTTGCGTGCATTTGCCGACATGGTGCCGGCACTACAGGTAAAGGCCGACAATATGTTGGCGGCGGCAAGACAGGGCTTCGCTACGGCTACCGATCTCGCCGACTATCTGGTGCGCAAGGGCCTGCCATTTCGTGACGCCCATGAAGTCGTGGGCAAGGCCGTTCAGCAGGCGGCGGCAAAGGGTTGCGATCTGGCGGATCTGACGTTGGAAGAATTACGCGAATTTTCCCAGGCGATCGGTGAAGACGTATTCGACGTGCTCACGCTGGAAGGATCCGTGGCGGCGCGAGATCATTTTGGCGGCACGGCACCTGGTCAGGTCCGGCAGCAGGTCGAACAGTTGCGTGCGGAGTACAAGCTGTGAGTGCTGGCCGCTGTGGCCTGAGCGTCACAATCGTCGCCGTTGTGTTGCTTGTGTCGGCTTGCAGTCGGCAGGAGGTCAATATCGACGGTATCGTCAATACCTGTACCACCTGCCATGGCCCTGATGGCAAGAGCAGCGGGGCGGTTCCTTCATTGTATGGGCTCAGTGAAGAAGAGATCGTTCGTGCCTTCGAGGACTTCGCCATGGGCGAACGTGAGTCGACCATCATGGATCGTATCGTTGGTGCTTATTCCGATGAGGAGATCCGTGGTGTGGCGAAATATTTTGGTGATCTGTCCAAGCAGGGAAAATGACTGACCTCAAGCGCCGCCGTTTTCTGCAGCTCGGCACAGCGGCACTATTGGCCAGTGGTTGCACTACATTGTCCGACGCTGGCAAGAATACGGCGAAAACACGGAAGTTTCATGTCGCCATTGTTGGCGGCGGATATGCTGGCGCCAGTACTGCACGCTACCTCAAAGAGATCGATCCGGCCATTCAGGTCACGCTCATCGAATACGATAAAGTCTATGCAACCGCGCCCGCCAGTAACTGGGTGATCGGCGGGCTTAAACCTTTCCCTTCGATTCTTGCCAAATACCGCAAGCTCGAAAAACTCGGTGTCAGGGTTATCCACGACTGGGTGACGGCAGTGGATGTGGCAGGAAAGAACTTGCGCTTCGAGGATGGCAGCCGGCTTGGATATGATCGTCTGGTACTGGCGCCCGGTATCGCGATGGATTGGCAAGCCATCGAAGGCTATGACGAAAAAACCGCCCAAACCTTGCCGCATGGCTGGATTCCAGGCCTCCAGACCCAGGCGCTGTCGCGACAGCTCAAGGAGATGCGCCGCGGGGGCGTGTACCTGCTGTCGCGTCCAGAGGGTGATATCAGCTGTCCGCAGGCTTTCTATGAACGCGCCAGTTTGGTCGCCAACTACCTGGCCGAGCACAACCGTGCCGGCAAGTTGCTGCTGCTCGATGTCCATGCTGATTCGGCTCTGCGCGCACATTTCGAAGCGCTTTGGGAAAACCTGTTCGGCTTTGGCAAGCAGCGCAGTGTGGTGGAGCTGATCGCTGGGCGGGATGCGCGGTTGCGGCGTGTCGACGCGGTGTCGCGAGTGGTTTTCACCGGGGCCATCGAGGAGCGTCATCGCGCCGATATCGTCAATGTTGTTCCACCGCAGAAGGCGGGCGCACTAGCCCAAGCGGCGGGTCTTGTCGACGCCTCGGGATGGTGTCCGGTGCATCCGGCCAGTGGGGAGTCGACCCTGGTCGAGGGTATCCATGTCGTTGGCGATGCCGCCAACAGTGGCTTGGCGCGGCATGCAGGCTGTGCAAACCAGCTTGCGGCCCTGTGTGCCCGATCCATCGTCCAGATAGCATCCGAAGAGCCGCAGCAGGAACAAGCTATCCGTATTGTCGACACCGTAGACAGCCTGTTGACACCCGACGAAGGCTTATCCCGTACGCGCAGCTACCAGCTACGCAATGGTGTCTTCGTGCATGAAGAGGGCGATGATGTTGATGGGGTGTCTCACGGGAAAAGAGAGGCTGAGCGTGCGCGTCGCAGCTGGCAACAGCTGCGTCAACAGATTTGGGGATAACTGTGTGTCAGTCCGGGGATTACAATAGCAGTGCCTCCCCCGGCGCCAGCCCGTCGATCGTCCATGAACCCACCCGGTAACGAATCAGGCGCAGTGTCGGATAGCCCACCGCAGCCGTCATGCGTCGCACCTGGCGGTTGCGGCCTTCGCGGATCGTAAGTTCCAGCCAGCAGGTTGGAATATGTTGGCGGAAGCGCACCGGCGGGTCGCGTTCCCACAACCAGGTGGGTGCATCGATTGTTCTCACCCGAGCCGGAAGTGTTGGCCCGTCTTTGAGGGTTATGCCGGTTCGCAAGGTCTCCAGCGCCGCTTCGGTCGGTATTCCTTCAACCTGCACCAGATAGGTTTTAGACATTTTGTGGCGGGGATCTGCAATCCTGGCCTGCAACTTTCCTGAACTGGTCAGTACCATCAAGCCTTCACTATCCCGATCCAGACGCCCGGCCGGGTAGACGTCATTTGCGTGGATATAGTCTGCCAGCGTCGGCCGTCCTTCCTTGTCGGTGAACTGGCTCAGGACGCCGTAGGGCTTGTTGAAAAGGAGAATCCTGGACATGCCAATAAGTTATTGATTCTGTGTAAATTCAGTTTGTTTGCTAGTAACTGCTCAGCGCCCCAGCCCGCTACGCGGGCACACACCGAAAAGTAACGAAATGATACTGAGCCAGGCATTCAATAGCCACTCGGCCACTTGGTTTTCTTTCCCCTTCACACGCGCCGCTGTCGGGTGCGACTGGAGGGGACAACCGGCCATGGATGGCCGGTTGAAGCTTGCGCGGCAGGAAGCCGCTCAAGCTGACCCCGGAAGGCGTGCCCGGCAGCGGAATCAGGCGTGTGTTGGGGCGTCCTTTTTTGGGTTCCGTTTTTTGGACGAGCAAAAAATGGAACTCGCGCTGTGCGAGAGTGGGTTGGAAGAATCGTAGTGTTGGTGAGCGCGAAACCCGTACCACCGCCACTCGATATGATCGGCGAGGACGAACAGTGGGAGAATAGCTCTTTCGTCCAATCGCCACCTGGAAATCATGGTGGTATTGTTTCGTGGCCAATCAAGCTGTGGTGCTTCTGTTCCAGCCCTCTACCACGGCCCCGAGTACCTTTTTGTCAACAGCAACAAAAAGGTACCAAAAAATGCCGCCCCAATTCCCCGCTGTTTCCTGCGCTTCTCGGCCCAGCCGGGGGTCGGCCGACACGTCCCTTCGTGACGGCCGACGCAGGCCATCCATGGCCTGCCCCTTCGGGCTGATCCCGGCTGCGCCTGCGATGCTCGGGCGGGCAAAGGGGAAACGAGGTTGCCACGCGACCAGTTTGGTGGGAAGTTACTTGGAACCTTACCCCCTTATTTGCGTCAACTCTGCGTTAGAAGTGCTCATTTACACTTGTAAACTCGGCTTTGGCATCCTGCGTCGCCCTACCTCCTCCATCCTTGGAGTCGTGCGCGCTTCCGCCTTGATTTGACGCAAAACGGGGGCAATCTGAGCAGTTAGGGGTCTGTGCTGTGTAGTGACGTTTGCTATAGTTTTGATATCTGATTGACGAAACCATCATGTCACAATGAAGTACTTGCTTGCGATATTCATGCTGCCGTTGTTGACAGCTTGCGCCACGCAGCCGCCCGGGCCAAGCACGGCCAATGTTTCGCTGACGCTGAAAGCGGCCAGGGAAGCACCGGATACGGCGATCGGGAAAAGGATACGCTGGGGTGGCAGCATTGTATCGGTGGTCAACCAGCCCCAGCAGACACGCCTGGAAATCGTTTCACGACCATTGCGTGCAAACGGCAGGCCGCGTGAAAATGATGATACCAACGGTCGTTTTTTTGCCATTGTCGAAGGGTTTCTCGATCCCATGGTCTATGCCAAGGGCAGACAGATTACGGTTAACGGGGTTGTGCAAGGTGTCGAGCGAGGGAAGATTGGCGAGTACCCTTACCAGTTCATTGTTGTCAAAGCGACATCACATACATTGTGGAAGCAACAGAAACCGGTCAATGTTCGCTATGTTCCTGATCCGCTTTATGGCTGGCACCCCGCTCGCTGGGGTTATCCGTACCCGCCCTATTGGTGGTAGCCTGCCGATGCAGACGCTGCTAAAACTCCTGGTGCTACTCGTCTTGCTGACAGCTTGTGCGTCCGCTCCGCCGTTCGAGCGCGATGCAAACTACAAGCCTCAGCCCTACCCGAGAGACATTATTCTGAAAGATCCTTTGCCGGTGGGTGACCGCCTGGTCTGGGGGGGCGAAGTGATTGCGCTGGAAAACCTCAAGGATCGAACCCGAATCGAAATTCTCGCCTATCCGCTGGATGCACGACGCCGGCCAATGCTCGATGAACCATCCCAGGGGCGTTTTCTGGTGGAACAAGCCGGCTATCTGGAAGCCACTGATTTCCCGCCACGCCGACTGGTGACGGTATATGGAACGCTGCAACGCCAGATCACTGGCAAGGTAGGGGAGGCGGCGTATCAGTATCCTTTGCTGGAGGCAGCAAAGATTCACCGGTGGTCGTTAACCGAGCCTCGCCTTGGTTGGGGGAATGTGCATTTTGGTATCGGCATCAGCATCTCGAACTGAACTGTCGAGCGGGTGCGGATAGGGCAAAAAAAGAAGGCGCTCAGGGAGCGCCTCTAATAAGTGGGGGTCTAGAGTCTTAATTGTAACACGGCGTTACAATTAAGCAAGAGATTATTTGGCGTAACGGCGACGGAACTTGTCGACCTGACCTGCCGTATCGAGAATTTTCTGCTTACCTGTATAGAAAGGATGGCAGGACGAGCACACTTCCACATGAAGCTCGTCTTTTTCGTAGGTCGAGCGGGTATCAAAGCTGTTACCGCAGGAACATTTGACGCTGACCTCTTTGTACTTCGGATGAATTCCGGGCTTCATCGGTGACACCTAATCTAGTGAATGGTTAAACGAGCCGGACATCATACGCTTTCACGACACCCGATACAATAGTGATGACCATCACATAAATTTGGGCTTACTGACCGTTTATGCGGTTTTTTCGAGCTTTCATCACCTAAGTACCTGAACTGTCGGAGTTTTGACGGTTATCCACAAAAACTGTGGATAACTCTGTGCATTACTTTACTCGGGATGTTTCTATTGCCTATAGACAAAGGTCTGAAGCGCAATTGGCGAAATTTTGATCAGTGCTTCAAGCTATTGATTTTCTGAAGGATAAAAATTTTTAGCTTGAATTTCGGAATTGTGTTGACAAATTTGTCACAGTGCCGCTGATACCTGTGTATAAAAGCGCTCTGCCCAGCGCTGAAAGCAGCCCATATCGGCCAAAACAGCAGCATTTGGGGCTTTCCGGTCTGTAAGTACCCTTGCGCTAAGTAGATGATGTCTGTCGTGAACAGACGGTAATGCAAAGGGGATGAATGGTCGTCAAGGCAGGAACTGGCTGATCACATTGTTGAGGAATTGCTGTCCTCTGCTTGTCGCCACCAGTTGTGATGTGGAATCGGTCAGCAGGCCAGCTGTACGCAACTCGTTCAGTGACGCGGTGATCGCCTCAATACCCAGTCCGGTCCGCTGCGTGAATAGCTCGGCAGCCACTCCCTGCGTCAGCCGCAGCGCATTGAGCATGAACTCGAAGGGCAGGTCTGCTGGTTGCAGCGTTTCCAGGCTGGAGATATAGCTGCCGCCACGTCGCGCCATGAAATCCTCCGGTCGGCGGTGCTTGCGGATGCGGCTGATCTCTCCAGACCCCTGATCGGTGATCTTGCCGTGGGCGCCAGCGCCGATACCCAGGTAGTCGCCAAACTCCCAGTAGTTGCGATTGTGCTGGCACTGCATCCCAGGTCGAGACCAGGCCGACACCTCGTATTGTGTATAGCCGTGCTGCGCGAGTAGCTCGCCGCCTTGCTGTTGCATCTCCCACAGCCGATCATCGTCAGGGAGTTGTGGTGGCTGGTGGTGAAACGCAGTGTTGGGTTCAATCGTCAGTTGATAGCGAGACAGATGGCTGGGGTTGAACGCCATTGCCTGCTTGAGATCCTCGAGCGCATCCGCCAGGCTCTGACCCGGCAAGCCGAACATCAGATCGAGATTGATGTTGTCAAACCCGGCTGTTGTGGCGATCTCGATGGCTCGCAGTGCCTCGTGAGCATCGTGAATCCGTCCGAGGCGGCCGAGCATGGTGTCACTGAAGCTCTGAATGCCAAGCGATAGCCGGTTGATGCCGGCTTCGCGGAATCCCTTGAAGCGGTCTTGTTCTACCGTTCCCGGGTTGGCTTCCAGAGTGATTTCGGCGCTAGGGGACAAACGCAACCGTGCCCGAACGGCTGACAGAATGCGCTCGATCGCTTCCGGGCTGAACAGGCTGGGTGTGCCGCCACCGAAAAAGATTGTCTGTACCGGACGCCCCCAAACAGACGGCAGCGACTCGTCGAGATCGTCAATCAGTGCATCGACATAGGCAGATTCGGGGGGCTGCTCGTTGGCATGTGAATTGAAGTCGCAGTAGGGACACTTCCTGACACACCAGGGCAGATGGATATAGAGGCCGAGGGGGATTGCTTCCACTAACTATGGGCGTCGTGCTGCTTTATTTTCTCCAACAGGATGCGCAGCGCGATTGCCCGGTGGCTGATGCGGTTTTTTTCCTCGGGCGGCAGTTCGGCGGAGGTGATGCCACGATCCGGCAGCAGAAAATAGGGATCGTAGCCAAAGCCGTTCTTCCCACGCGGATCGTCGATGATACGGCCTTCCCAGACCCCTTCGGCAATGATCGGCGCGGGATCGGCGGCATGACGCATATAGATGAGACAGGCCCGATAGCGGGCGCTGCGCTCCAGTGGCGGGACATCGCGCAATGCCGTGACCAGTTTTTGGTTGTTGGCCTGATCGTCACATTCGGGGCCGGCATAGCGGGCCGAGTAGATTCCGGGTGCGCCCTGCAATGCGTCCACTTCGATACCGGAATCATCCGCCATCGCCGGCAGGCCACTGTGCTCACAGGCATTGCGAGCTTTGAGGATTGCGTTTTCGACGAAGGTCAGGCCGGTTTCTTCTGCTTCGGGAATGCCATAGTCCGCCTGGGGACGGATGTCGATATGCAGAGGCTCGAACATCGCCGCAAATTCCCGCAGCTTGCCCTTGTTGTTGGAAGCGAGGACGACGATTTTTCGTTCAGTCATTGAGAGCCTCACGTTGCGCTTCGATAATCGTGGCAATGCCCTGTTCGGCCAGGTCCAGCATCGCATCCATTTCATCCCGACGGAAGGCGTGGCCTTCAGCCGTCCCTTGGATCTCGATGAAATGGCCGGCATCATTCATGACCACGTTCATGTCCGTCTCGGCTGCCGAGTCTTCCGGGTAGTCCAGATCCAGAACCGCGACGCCGTTATAGATGCCGACAGAAACCGAAGCGACATGTCCGTGCAAGGGGTTTTTATTCAGCGTGCCTTCGTCGAGCAGCTTGTTGATGGCATCGCTGAGGGCGACGAAGGCACCGCTGATGGATGCCGTACGGGTGCCGCCATCGGCCTGGATCACATCGCAATCGAGCGTGATCTGGCGTTCACCCAGCGCCTCCAGGTCGATGGCGGCGCGCAGCGAGCGGCCGATCAGACGCTGGATCTCCATGGTTCTTCCGCCCTGCTTGCCGCGAGCCGCTTCCCGCCCGGTGCGTGTGCCGGTGGCGCGTGGCAGCATGCCGTATTCGGCCGTGACCCAGCCCTGGCCCTTGCCGCGCAGGAAGCGCGGGATCTGTTCCTCAACCGATGCGGTACACAGCACCTTGGTATTGCCAAAGGAAACCAGCACGGAGCCTTCGGCATGGCAAGTAAAGTTGCGCTCGAAGCTGACGGGGCGCATTTCATTGGGTTGTCTTCCGCTGGGACGCATGGGCAGAGTGTTCCTGTTTGATCGGGCGCGCATTATAACCGCGCTTGGGGTGCTCGTCCCGCACTCGCGAGGTCGAGGGTAATGTCGCAACGGTGTATCCTACCTCGATTCTGCACGACCCTCTCAAACGGATTTTCGCCATGATCTACAGCATGACCGGTTTCGCCCGGGTGGAAAAGCAGTCGGATATCGGCACGATGGTGCTGGAACTGCGCAGCGTCAACCATCGTTATCTCGACCTCTCCTTCCGCATGCCCGAAGAGCTGCGGGCTTTCGAAGGCCAGCTGCGTGAACGCCTGCAGCAGAAGCTGGCGCGTGGGAAAATCGAGTGCAATCTGCGTTTTGCGCCTGCCTCCGGTGCCAGCGAGGTGCTGGTCGATGAAGCGGCAGTCAAAGCGCTACTCGATGCCGTGAAAAGAACGGAAGACCAAATGAGCAATGCGGCGCGCTTCTCGGCAATGGAGGTACTGCGCTGGCCCGGCATCATTCAGGAAGCATCGCTGGATGAAAATGTACTTGGCGCGTTGCTGCTTGACACGGTCGATACCGGCCTGGAGAGGTTGCTGGAGATGCGCGCCGAAGAGGGCAAGCGCATGGCAGCGCTGCTACGTTCGCGGTTGCATCAGATCAGTGAAATAGCTGCGCAGGTGCGTCAGCGCCGGCCGCAGGTGGTGGCGGCCATGCGGGAAAAACTGCAAGCACGCCTGGCCCAGCTCGAGGTCGATGCCGACCCTGGCCGGCTGGAACAGGAAATGGCCATGATCGCGCAAAAGCTGGATGTAGACGAAGAACTTGATCGTCTCGACAGCCATGTTCGCGCTGCCGAGGAGGTGCTCACGCGCAACGAGCCGGTGGGCAGGCGGCTCGACTTTCTGATGCAGGAGTTCACTCGTGAAGCCAATACCCTGGGGTCGAAATCGGCGGATGCGGAAACCACCGCAGCAGCTGTCGAACTGAAAGTCCTGATCGAGCAGATGCGCGAGCAGGTTCAGAACATAGAATAGTGGAGGGCAGAGATGGGTAACTCACTGGCGGACCAATTGCTCAAGGCCGGAATGGTCAGCAAGCAGAAGGTCAAAAAGGTCAAGTCGCAAAAGCAGAAACAGGAGCGGATGCGGCGCCACAACAAGATCGAACAGGTCGACGAGGCAAAGCAGCTGGCGGCGAAAGCAGAAGCCGAGAAGCTCGCACGTGACCGTGAACTGAATCGCCAGCGCAAGGAGGCGGCGGAGCGCAAAGCGCTGACTGCACAGGCGCGTCAGTTGATCGAGACCCACCGGCTCGACCGGGCCGAGGGTGACATCCCCTATCGTTTCAGCGTTGCTGGCCGCATCCAGACGCTGCGCATGTTGCCGGAGCAGCGTCGCCAGCTGGTGAACGGGCTACTGGCGATTGTGCTGCTGGATGAACGCTTCGAACTCGTCCCGCTCGATGTTGTCGACAAGATTGAGCAACGCGTGCCCGAGCTGGTGGTCCATCGAGGTCAGGCAGACACTGCAGAAGATGACACGGACGACTATGCAGGGTATGAAATCCCCGACGACCTGATGTGGTAGTCGATTGAAAACCTCCCCGCCCGCCCCCATTGTTCTGCCGAAGTAATGTATCGAGTTACTATTCTGTACTTTAATAAATAGAACCGTAACTGCTCAGATTGCCGCTGAAACGCGTCAGATCAAGGCGGGAAATGTGAGTTTACGCGTGTAAATGACCATTTCCCAACGCAGAGATGGCGTGTTTCAGTGGCGAGCTGGGTAGTTACCGTATCGAGAGCTTGGATGGACTACGTAGACTATTATGAAGTGCTGGGCGTGAGCCGCAGCGCAACACTCGACGAGATCAAGAAAGCCTACCGCCGTCTGGCGCGCAAATACCATCCCGATGTCAGCAAAGAGCCGAATGCCGAAGCGAAATTCAAGCAGCTTGGTGAGGCCTATGATGTCTTGAAGGATAAGGAAAAACGCGCGGCCTACGACCAGATGGGTGCCAACTGGAACGACAATACTGGCTTCGGTGGTTCCGGCTGGGACGGCGGTATGGGTGGTGGCAGCTTTGCCGATTTCTTCGAGTCGGTCTTCTCCCAGGGTGGCTTCGCTGGTGCCGGGCGTGGTGGTGGGTTCGGAGGTCGCCACGCACCGCGCAAGGGGCAGGATCAGCAGGTGGCCGTCACCATCAGTCTGCGTCAGGCGTATTTTGGCGATGAGGCCAATGTGCGCGTCAGTTCGGGCAAGACGCTCAAGGTCAAGATTCCACGGGGCGTCAAGGATGGTCAGAAAATCCGCCTTGCGCGGCAAGGTGGGCCAGGGTTTGCTGGCGGCGACAACGGCGATGTGCTGATCAAGGTGAACATTCGCGGTGATGAGCACTTCCGCCTCGATGGCAAGGATATCGAACTGACTCTGCCGATCGCGCCCTGGGAAGCCGTGCTTGGCAGCAAGGTCACGGTGCCGACAATGGACGGCAAGGTGCAGCTGAAGATCCCCAAAGGCGTCAAGTCGGGGAAGAAAATGCGCATGAAGGGGCGCGGAATGCCTGGCAATCCGCCTGGCGACTTTCTGGTGAAACTGGAAATCGTCGTGCCGACTGCGGACAGCATCGAGCAGGAAGCGCTATGGGAACAGTTGCGCGATGTTACCCAGTTCAATCCGCGAGAAACGCTCGAAAAAACCTATGCATAGAACTCTGGTAATCATCGTGACCCTGATACTGGGCCTAGGCAGCGGCGTCTCCTCCGCCACGATACCCGCTTATGTCGATGGCCAGCCGGTACCGAGCCTGGCGCCAATGCTGGAAAAGGCGAAACCCGCGATCGTACATATCGCGACGACAAGCCGGGCTGCGGCAGCACAGGGTCTGGACCCGTTCTTCGAGCATTTTTTCGGCACCGTTCCCAAGCGCCGGGATGAGAGCCGTGGGCTGGGTTCAGGCGTGATCTACGATGCAGAGCGAGGATATATCATCACCAACGCGCATGTGGTTGAGAACGCTGAAGATATTCTGGTCACCCTGAACAATGGCCATAGTGAGAAGGCGAAGTTGATCGGCACCGATCCTGAAGCGGATATTGCCGTGTTGCAGATCAAAGCCAAGAACTTGCAAGCCATCAAGCTGGCGGATTCGTCGAAGCTTCGTGTCGGTGATTTCGTTGTCGCCATCGGCAATCCGTTTGGCCTCAAGCAGACGGTGACCTCTGGCATCGTCAGTGCGCTTGGCCGAACCGGCTTGGGCATCGAATCCTATGAAAATTTCATTCAGACCGATGCGTCGATCAATCCGGGTAACTCTGGTGGCGCCTTGGTGAATTTGAAAGGCGAGGTGGTGGGCATCAATACCGCCATTCTCGGACCCAATGGCGGCAATATCGGCATCGGTTTTGCGATTCCCGCCAACATGGCCAAATCCATCGCCGACCAGCTGATCGAGTATGGCGAAGTCCGTCGAGGCAGGCTGGGTGTTGGAATTCAAGACCTGACCCCCGCATTGTGTGACCCCCGCATTGTGACCCCCGCATTGGCGCGTGCTTTTGGTATTGCGCAGAAGGAGGGGGCGGTGGTGTCGCAGGTGGACGAGGGTTCACCGGCGGACAAGGCCGGGATCAAGGTTGGAGATGTCATTATCGCCGTCAATGGCGATTCAATCCGGGGGTCGTCCGAGTTGCGTAATTATATCGGCCTGCTGCGCATCGACACTGAGATCGGGCTGGACATCGTGCGTGATGGCAAGCCGATGAAACTGACCGCCGTGATCGAGGCGCCGCCGTCGCATAATCTGCAGGGCAACCGTCTGAGTGACAAGCTGGCCGGTGCCTATTTTCAGGATGTGACCATCGATGGCGATCCGGCGATTGCCGTTGCAGCGGTCGAGCGTGGCAGTCCGGCGGATCGTGCGGGTTTGGCCGAAGGTGACATCATTGTTTCCGTCAACCGCCAGCGTGTTGGCAATTCCTCCGACATGGCCAAGGCAATCGCGCTGAACGATCGTGCGCTGCTGATGAATATCATCCGCGACGGGCGTGGACTGTTTCTGTTGATTCAGTGAATGCGGCGTCAGCCAGGGGTATTTTCGCTGACCCAGCGCTCACTGTCATCACCCAGCGTTTCTTTTTTCCAGAACGGCGCGTTGTGCTTCAGTTCCTCTATCAGAAAGCGGCAGGCTTCGAAGGCAGCGCTGCGGTGGGCAGACCAGGCCGCGGTAACAACGATGGTTTCGGCGGGGTTGATGGCGCCGACGCGGTGGACGATCAGGCAGTCGATCACATCCCAGCGGGATTTGGCGCTGTCGATGAGCTGTTCCAGCTGAGATTCGGTCATGCCGGGGTAGTGCTCCAGCGTCATTGCCTTGACCGTATCCCCCTCGTTGAAATCCCGCATCGTGCCGGTAAAAACGGCGGTCGCACCATAGGCGGCCGAAGCGCCGAAACGCTGCTGCTGAAAGTCGGCCAGTACCTGCCAGGGGTCGTAGGCCGCGCTTTTGATGAGGACGCTCATCCGCCAGTGACCGGGGGAAAGAAGGCCACCTCGTCACCACTGCCGATGGGGGAATCGAGGCGCGCGTAAGACTGGTTGATGGCCACCAGGATGTTGTCCGGTGGCTTGGTGCCGGTATTGGCTCTGTTCCAGGCATCCAGTGCGGTCATGTTATCGGCAGAATCGATCTGGTCTTGCTCCTTGCCGAGCTGTTCGCGCAGGCTGGCGAAGTATCGTATGGTAATCATGCGGTTCCGTTTCAGCGGCTGATGTTGTTTTGGATAGGTCTGTTATAGAGCGAGTTACAGGATACAGTCAATTCTCATGAGTGAATTTACCCATTTCAATGAACAGGGCCATGTGCATATGGTCGATGTCGGAGACAAGGCGGAAACGCACCGTGTTGCCGTCGCCGAAGGCTGGATCAGCATGCAGCCCGCCACGCTGGAGATGATTGCCAGCGGCGGCCACAAGAAGGGGGATGTGCTGGGTATCGCCCGCGTGGCTGGCATCATGGGTGCCAAAAAAACCGGCGATCTGGTGCCACTGTGTCATCCCATCGGCCTGACGCATGTCGATATCGACTTTGCCCTGGACCATGCCAGCCACCGCGTGCATTGCGTGGCGCGCACCGAGGTGTGGGGCAAGACTGGCGTCGAAATGGAGGCGATGGTAGCGGTGCAAGTGGGTCTCACCACCATCTACGACATGTGCAAGGCGGTGGACCGGGGCATGACGTTGCACGATATTCGGCTGGTTCACAAATCAGGCGGCAAGAGCGGCGTCTGGAATCGCGATGCCGCAGAACAATAGACAGGGACGACGATAATGAAACTCCTCAAATGGTTAGTACTGGGCATTCTGCTGCTGTTGGTGGTGGCCGCTGGTTCGGTTGCCTACCTGGTTGCGACGATAGATCCCAACGATTACAAGCCGCAGATTGCCGAACAGGTAAAAAAGCTGACCGGGCGGGATCTCGACATTGCGGGTGATATCGAATGGTCGATCTTCCCCTGGCTTGGCCTCGATCTTGGTCGCACGACGTTGAGCAATCCCCCCGGTTTCTCCAGCCCTGTGTTCGCAGGGGTGGATCAGGTGCAGGTGCATGTTGCGCTCAAGCCATTGTTGAAAAAACGGGTTGAAACAAAAAAGATCCAGCTCAAGGGCGTGACCATCAACCTGGAAAAACTGGCCAGCGGCAAGGACAATTGGAGCGATCTGGCGAAATCATCCGAGTCGCAGCCGGCTCAGCCAGTGCAAGAGCCGGCGTCCGCTGGCGGCATGCCGGATCTTGAAATCCGCATCGCGGGCGTCGAAGTCAGCGATGCAAAACTGCATTACACCGACCAGCAGGCGGGTACCTCGATCCGTATCGACCCCTTCAACCTGCGCACGGGTATCTTGGCATTGAACCAGCCGGTGCCAGTCGAGGCCGATCTCACGCTGTATCAGGATGATCTTACCGTCAAGCTGGATCTTTCCGGCGACCTCACGGCCGACATCGACAATGGACGTTACCGTTTCAGCGACCTCAAGCTGGAACAGAGCGTGAGTGGGCCGGCGATTCCGGGAGGTGCCATCAGCGCAGTGAGCAGGCTGGAGGTCAAGGCTGACCTCGACAAGCAGACGCTCGACATTGATCCGTTGACTATCGAAGCGCTCGATCTGACGCTTGATGGCAAGGTCAATGTCCGCAAGTTGCTGGATGCGCCGGTTTACACGGGTGAGTTGCGCAGCAACGAATTCAGTCCACGGGCGTTGATGACCAAGCTGGGGATCGAACCACCGGCCACCAGTGATGCCAATGTGCTGGCAAAAGCCGCGCTCGGGTTTCGCTTCCAGGGGGACACGCAACAGTTCTCGCTGCGTGAACTGGAGGCCTCCCTCGATGATTCCACGTTGCATGGAGAGTTCAGTGTTGCCGATTTTGCACGGCAAGCCCTACGCTTCAAACTGGTGCTCGATCAAATCGATGTTGACCGCTATCTGCCCCCGGTAGCCACGGCGACCCAGGCCGATATCACCGCTGGCAAGGCCGAGGCTGGTGCCTCCGATGTGATCGTGTTGCCGCTCGACGTGCTGCGTCAGCTCGATCTTCAGGGCACGGCGACGGTGAAGAAGCTGATCGCCAGCAAGCTGCTGTTCGAGAATGCATCAGTGACGCTGAAGGCGAACGGTGGACGTCTCGCCATCGCGCCGCTGTCGGCCGATCTCTACCAAGGACGGGCTGTCATCGACGCCAGCCTCGACGTGACCGCAGATATGCCAAAATATGCGGCCAAGGCCGATCTGTCCGGCGTGCGCTCCGAAGGTATTCTGGAAACGCTGTTTGGCGATCGTTACATCTCGGGCGCGGCGAATTTCACTGCGAACGTACAGACATCGGGCAATACCGTCACTGGCCTGACCCGGCAGTTGGGTGGGAAGTTTGCCGCCAAGTTCACCGAGGGCACGATCAAGGGATCGAAGCTGTCGCGCAAGATTCACGAGGCGCAAAATGTCCTGCGCAAATTCGCGGGCAAGCCACCACTGACAGAAGACATTGATGATGACACCAAGTTCTCCTTGATGCAGCTCAGCGGCAAGATTCGCAATGGCGTCATCAGCAGTGACGACTTGCAGATTCTCGCGCCGATATTCCGCGCCAAGGGCAATGGTAAGGTCGATCTGCCAGCGCAGACCATCGATTACACCTTATTGCTCGCTGCCGCTGGTGCCAGTGAAAAAGCGCAGAACTATCTGCCGATACGCATCACCGGCCCGTTCAGCGATCTGTCAATCAAGGTCAAGGCCGACAGGATGGCAAAAGCGCGCGCCAAGGCCGAACTCGACAAGAAAAAGGCCGAGCTGAAGGCAAAGCTCGATGCTGAAAAACAGAAGCTCGAAGCACAGAAAGCAGCGAAAGAGGCGGAATTGAGAGCGCGTGCGGAAGCTGAAAAGGCGAAGTTGAAAGCGAAGGCTGATGCCGAAGCAGCCCGGGCAAGGGAGAAGTTGAAAGCCAAAGAAGATGCGCTCAAGGAAAAACTGGAAGACCAGCTTCAAGACAAGTTGAAGGGGCTGTTCAAATAGGCACCGACAGCTTCAGCAGCCGACTGCTGGCCTGGTTTGATCAGCATGGCCGCAAGCAACTGCCTTGGCAGGACAACCCGACACCCTACCGTGTCTGGGTGTCGGAGATCATGTTGCAACAAACCCAGGTTGCCACCGTCATTCCCTATTATCAGCGCTTCATGCAGCGCTTTCCCGATGTAGCATCGCTCGCCAAGGCCACGCAAGACAGCGTATTGGAGCTGTGGACAGGGTTGGGTTACTACGCCCGTGCCCGCAATCTGCACAAGGCGGCTCAGGCAGTGGTCAACGAGTACGGCGGCGAGATGCCCTGTGATCAAGCGACGCTGGAGAACCTCCCCGGCATTGGCCGTTCCACCGCCGGCGCGATTCGGGCACTGGCCTGTGGCCAGCATGCCGTTATTCTCGATGGCAATGTGAAGCGTGTATTGACGCGCTATCATGCGGTGGATGGCTGGCCCGGCCACAGCAAGGTCGCAGCGCGTCTCTGGACGTTGGCAGCCCGCCACACACCGACCTCCCGCGTGGCGGACTATACCCAGGCGATCATGGATCTGGGTTCGATGGTCTGCACGCGCAGCCGACCCGCCTGTGCAGATTGCCCGCTGGCGTCGGCCTGTCGCGGCCTGAAGGTTGGCGATCCGCTGCGTTGGCCCAATCGCAAGCCGAAAACGCAGCAACCGCATCGCAGCGTACACCTGCTGCTGCTGCGCAATTCAGCTGATGAATTGTTGTTGCATAAGCGCCCGCCGACCGGTCTCTGGGGCGGGCTTTGGAGCCTGCCGGAAGTACAAATGGGCAGTGACATCAGCGCATGGCTGCCCCGGCAACTGGGACTGGATGCGGTTGCCATTCAGTCTTGGCCGGCGTTTGATCATCAGTTTACCCATTTCCGTCTGACGATTGCGCCGTTGCTTGTGGATGTCGTTGAAAGTGCTGCCTCAGTACAGGAAATGGCGCCCGGTCTGATGCTCTGGTATAACACAGCCCAATCGGCGCCCGGGGGCTTTCCTGCCCCGGTGGTGAGGCTCTTGCGTCAGTACAGGGCTTACCAATCCGGGCGATAGACAACTTTTGGAGCAAAACAATATGACACGCATGGTGAACTGTGTACTTCTGAAGAAAGAAGCCGAAGGTCTCGATCGGCCAACCTACCCCGGTGAGCTGGGCAAGCGTATTTTCGACAACGTATCGAAGGAAGCCTGGCAGCAGTGGGTCAGACATCAAACCATGCTGTTGAACGAATACCGGCTTAGCCCGATCGACCCCAAGGCGAGAAAGTTCATCGAAGAAGAGATGGAAAAGTTCTTCTTCGGCGACGGTTCCAAGGTTGATAACTGGACACCGCCTGCTTGACCGGGCATTTCGTGTCACGTCGAGCTTGACGCGACACCTCAATGCAGTTTTAATAGCGCCCTCTTTTCGGCGGCCAGGTAGCTCAGTCGGTAGAGCAGGGGACTGAAAATCCCCGTGTCGGCAGTTCGATTCTGTCCCTGGCCACCATCCTATTTCCGCATCCCGCACCCTGTTGCGGGTCGCGTCCCAAGCATCGACACCGCAGGAATCGAACTGCCGCGGCAGGCTCGACTGCCTGCCCACCGGGCTCGCTACCTCTCGAATACCTACTCCTTGCCTCAGGACAACCGACCGGTTGAAGTGTAAGCGGTGGATCCAAGCAATATGTTGTGTCAGGCCTCCATCGGGGTGAGTTTCACTGGTTAGCCCCAGTTTTGGCGCTGAAACAAGCTGAACCGTAGGTATTCTTGACAAATATCTTTGACAGGAGATTTATTAGCGGTTTCTAATACGCGCTACGCATAACAATTCGAGGCCAATCGCTTATGTCTACAGATACGAATTACATTCTAGAGAGGATTTCTCTACCCAAGCTGCCACTATCGTTCAAGATTTTGTTCACCGGGTACATTCTTTCGGTGGGATTCGGTCTGTTGATGGCTGGCGTTCAGATCATGATGACCCATGGCATGGCGGACGGAAAAGTTGGCCTGTCGCTGGATGATATTGTCTATAGCTATTATGGCAACAAGGAAGGCACGAAGCTTGAGTCCAAGCTGAATGGTTCGATGAAGATGAACGCGCCGGATGCCGAGCGCCTGACGCTGATCAAATGGGCCAGAGCGGGGGCTCCCAAGGAAGAATGGGCAACGACCATCGAGCCGATCGTGAAGAAGTACTGTGTGCTGTGTCATGTGCCTGGTGCGCCTATGGGCGACCTTGGAACGTACGAAAGCGTAAAGAAACATACCGAGTCTGATCATGGCGCGTCGTTTTCGTCACTGACGCGGGTATCCCATATCCACTTGTTTGGTATCGGCTTCATCTTCTTCTTTATTGGCATGATCTTCATGCTGGCTGAAGGTATTGGTTGTTTCTGGAAGGCGGTGATTGTGCTGACGCCGTTCGTCTTTCTGATCATCGATATCCTGTCGTGGTGGCTGACAAAGCTGTCCCCGGGATTCGCCTGGCTCACCATCATTGGCGGTATCGGTTACTCGATTGCGGCAACGATCATGCTCGCGGTGAGTTTGTGGCAGATGTGGATAACACCGCTGCGTAGAAAGGCGTAGCAGCCTCTGCCTCGTAGTAGAAAAACCCGGCCTCGGCCGGGTTTTTCTATGGGCATCATGAATTTGCCACGGGTTTTGGGTATTCTCCCCGAACCATGAAAACTTTCTTGTTGCAACCTCGATGATTGCCGAAGCGACCGCTGATGCAATGCAATTGTTGCTGACCGGTGATCCGGCGCTGTGGGAGATCATCATGATCTCCTTGAGCGTTTCCGGGCGGGCATTGTTCTTGTGTCTGCCCGCTGGTATCGCATTGGCCTTTTTGTTGTCCTATCTGGAGTTCCCCGGTCGGCGGTTGGTGGTGGTGATGTTCCAGACACTGATGTCGATTCCCGCCGTGGTGATTGGCCTGACGGTCTACCTTCTACTGTCTCGACATGGTCCGTTTGGTGATCTCAAGCTGCTGTTTTCCCAGACGGCGATGGTGGTTGGGCAGATGATGCTGAGCTTTCCGATTATCGTCGCCTTGGGCTATGCTGCATTCCAGGCAGCTGGGCGTAGAGGCTGGGAAACGGCGAGGACATTGGGTGCTGGCAGGATAAGGGCTTTCTTCGCGTTATTGCATGAGGTGCGTTTTGGCCTGTTCGTGGCCTTTGCTGCTGCGTTTGGGCGCATCATTTCTGAAGTTGGTGTATCGATGATGGTCGGTGGTAACATCCTTGGCTACACGCGCAACATTCCAACGGCTATCGCGCTGGAGAGCAGCAAGGGCGAGTTCGCGCAGGGCATTGCACTGGGCTTTGTGCTGATGCTGATCGCGTTGGTTTTGAATATGTCGCTGCACTTTTTCCAGGGCCGTGAGCCCGTGATCGTCTGAGCATCCAATGATTCGATTTGTCGAGATTTACAAGCGCTATGGCCGTCAGGAGATACTCTCGGATGTGTCGCTGGAGATCCATCCCGGCGAGTTCACATTGATTACAGGCGCTAATGGCTCAGGCAAGACTACGCTACTGCGAATCATTGCCGGGCTCGACCGGCCCGATCGTGCCGGGGTCATGCTGGTGGGCGAGATGCGCAGCTGGCGAAAATCGCGCAAGGCGCTGCGCAAGCGCTCTGTCTATCTGCATCAGCGGCCTTATCTTTTTTCCGGTACGGTGCTGGACAACCTGCGTTTTGCACTGTCGGTCAATCGCATCAAGGGTAGAGACCGCCGCCGGCGTCTGGAGCGGGCGATTGACAACTTCTTTCTCGACAGCCTGCTGGATCGCGAGGCACGCTCGCTATCGGGTGGTGAACAACAGCGCCTCGCGTTGGCACGGGCTTGCCTGACCGAGCCAGAGCTGCTCCTGCTCGATGAGCCAACAGCCAATATGGATGCCGCTTCGCGCGCACAGTTTATGTCGATGCTAATCCAGTCTGGCAACCGAAATCAGGCCATCGTGTTGGTCAGTCACGATATCGTTGGGCTCGACTTCCGCTACGACCATCACTTCGATCTTGATGATGGCAGGCTGCTGGATGTTACTCGCACGAAACCAGGCGAGCGTTCCCGTGTCAGCTTGACGCTGGTCAAGTGATCAGTCGTGCCATGACTTGGCAACATCCGCTATCGCTATGCGGACAAGCAACTATTCCAATTCAGCCCCCAAACCAATGGAGTCACCGCTATGACGAGCGAGGGTATCAAGCATCAGCCTTCTTGCGCTGATCCGGTCGATCTGAAAGCTCTGGATGTCGAGGACGCCAGGGCGCGCATCCTTGATCAGATCATTCCCGTCGATGGCTACGAAAAACTAGCGATTCGCTCCGCACTCCGGCGGGTTCTCGACGAAACAATCATCTCCCCCGTCAACGTCCCGTCCCACCGCAATTCTGCAATGGATGGATTCGCTATCCGTGGCGACGAAATTCCAGCGGAAAATGAACAGGCGGAATTTACCTGCGTCGGTACCGCCTGGGCTGGCCACCCTTTTGTTGGCGAGATAGCGGCAGGAGAGTGCATCCAGATCATGACCGGCGCGCCGCTACCCGATACCCTGGATACCGTGATCATGCAGGAGCAGGCGGAATACGATGGCAAGGTTGTCCGTATTGGCGGTAAGCATCGTGCTGGCCAAAATGTCCGCCAAGCAGGGGAGGATTTGGCCAAAGGTGGTGTCGTGTTCGAGCCAGGCCGTCGCTTGACGGCCGCCGACCTGGGTGTCATTGCATCGCTGGGTATCGGCGAGGTCGTCGTCCGACGTAAACCCGTTGTCGCATTCTTTTCCACCGGTGATGAACTGAGGTCCATTGGCGAACCCCTTGGCGAAGGCGAAATCTACGACAGCAACCGCTACACCTTGTACGGCATGCTGACGAATCTCGGCGTCGATATCCTCGACATGGGGGTCGTCGAGGACAATCCTGATGCAATGCGCGCAGCCTTCCACAGCGCCGCAGCCAACGCTGACGTGGTCATCACCAGCGGCGGGGTTTCCGTCGGTGAGGCCGACTACATCAAGCCGGTACTCGAAGAGCTGGGCGAGATCACCTTCTGGAAAATAAAAATGAAGCCGGGTCGCCCACTGACCTTCGGTAAACTTGGTGACGCAACCTTCATGGGGTTGCCGGGAAACCCGGTGGCCGTCATGGTGACGTTTTACCAGTTTGTACTGCCAGCTTTACAGTACATGATGAGCGGGCAGCGGCCAGAACCGATGTTATTACAGGCTGTCGCAAAAACGGCGATTCGCAAGCGGCCTGGTCGTACCGAGTTTGCGCGCGGTCGATACAGTATTGATGATTCGGGCCTGCTGCACGTCGAAGTCACCGGTCAGCAAGGATCGGGTATTCTCACTTCGATGAGTTATGGCAACTGTTTTATTGTTCTTCCGCCGGAACAGGGATCAGTAGAACCTGGTGATGTCGTTACCGTCCAGCCATTTAATAGCATGATCTGAAAATATTTTTTATCACTCGCTCTCCTCACCGACAAGCAGCTGCTAATACTTTGCACTGCATCTACGGCTGTATCAGCGGAGTAATTACCAACAAGCAGGGAGTGCTCGTCAAATCCAGACTGGTGTTGGTTTTTTTATATGAGAGTGATGGAGAAAGATCATGAAAATTTCACGTTTATTGGGTATCACCACCGCGGCTGTTTTATTGCCGCTGGCAAGT
Organism: Gammaproteobacteria bacterium; assembly: GCA_026981985.1. GTDB lineage: Bacteria > Pseudomonadota > Gammaproteobacteria > UWMA-0217 > UWMA-0217 > JALSHZ01. The sequence continues at coordinate 24,662 of JALSHZ010000121.1, forward strand.
CTGAGTTTGGCGGAAATGCAGCCGGATTATGATTTTGGTGATGTGTATCAGCGTTCTGGTGCTGAAAATACATCATTAGCTTTTCAAGCGTACAATAGCGCCGCAATATACCACGCAGCGCTTTGGGCGACTGATTTCGAGGCAACGGATTACCAGCCCGGTTGGGGCAATGGGTCTCTTGAACGTGCCGATATGGCATCGATGGAAGTCATTGGGGTGAGCCGTTACGGCGGACCCGTAGGCATCCCGGTTATCGACAGGATTATGGAGCCGTTCTCGGCTGACGATTAATATGATTCCTTGCCCGGTGAAAAATCCGGGCAAGCCTGAAAGTAAAAATCTATTCTCTGCTTCAATGCAACAAATAGAAAAATACGATATCCCATTGGTAGGATTTTGTGCCTATAGTGGAACTGGGAAAACAACACTATTGAAGAACCTCATACCGTTGTTGCAGAACTGCGGTTTGCGCGTAGCTGTTATCAAGCATTCCCACCACGACTTCGAAATAGACTATCCGGGAAAAGATAGTTTTGAATTGCGCAAGGCGGGTGCCGAGCAAATACTGATCGCCTCGCAATATCGGATTGCACATATCACAGAGCTGAGAAATCTCGACGATGCTCCGCCGCTGGTGGAGTTGCTTCAGAGGCTGGATCGCTCGACGCTGGATCTTGTGCTGGTTGAAGGCTACCGCCATGAAAAATTCCCGAAAATCGAGCTACATCGTCCGTCGCTGAATAAACCTCTTATTTTTCCTGCCGATCCGTCGGTTATTGCCATTGCCGTGGACGAACCGCTGGATCAGCCGACCAATGGCTTGCCGCTGCTCGATCTGAACAAGCCGGAAATAATCGCCGATTTTATTGCTGAGAATGTGATTGCCGCGACCTCCTGAGAATGCAAGTGGCGCCAATTTCTGCGAGTGGCAGTGATTTTCCGTTGTCATTGGCACATTGAAGTCTGTACTGTTCTTTGGCCTGCTGCAGAATTCCCGCTAATACTGCCTGAGGGTTTTCAACCGATTTGTTGGGTGGTGTCAGAATAAAGGTGTTGTAGTGTATGGGTAGAATATTGTCGCAGCGTATTGCCCCCGCAATGTTCGCCGCCTCTGCGGGGCTGATGTGGTTCTGGCGGTAGTAGCTGTCGCCGATCGGGATGATGCAAAGGTCGTTGCGCTGACCATCGAGTTTTTTCGACCAGTCGATAGCCAGGGGTTTTTTTAGCAAAAAGCCCTGCGCATTGCGATGGCGCTGGAATGAGGTGTCGCCCAGAAATACGACCCGGACGCCATTCTTTTCGATCAGGTAGCCGTTGAATCCGGAAGGCGCCTTTCTTTTTCCAAGCGGGAAAAATCCGTAGTGCTCGACGCGGAATGCGGTAATCTCGACGCCATCGGGTTGTTTCAAGTAACGCTGTTCCCCCGTTTGCCAGCCCAGTTCAATCACGCTTGAGGTCACGTTGTCCAGCAGTCGGGTGGTATTGGTTGGTGCAACCACCAGCAGGTTGTTGCTGGCGAGGAATTTCAGGGAAGGCAGGTCGAGATGATCATAGTGGGCATGGGATATCAGCACAGTGTCGATGGCGGGGAGCCGATCTGGTGCCAGAGGGAGCTTGGTAATGCGACGAATACCGAAGGCGTTGTCGAAGGCTTCGGGCGGGCCGATGCGCTCGAACAATACCGGGTCGGTGATGATCCAGCTGCCCTGCAGATTGATCAGCACTGTGGCATGTCCGAGCCAGCTCCAGGTCACTTCATCGTTGCGCCATGTCTGCGGTCGTGGGGTGTGGTTGGGTGTTAGCTGTGGCTGGTGGCGAAGCTTGTTGTCGCGGATCATCTCGACCGCATAGCGTGAGCACCCCGTAGTGAACAGCAATAGCGCCAGTGCGATGATCCACAGCCGGTTGTGTGCGGCGTTTGGCATTTTTGAACGCCAGGGAATCACCTTGTGATGCACGGATTCGACAGCCTGGTCTGGCGTGATAAAGTCAGTCGCTGTCCCTTCAGTTGTCATGAATGCCATGGATAATCCCTTGCTCGAACAGACCGGTCTGCCGGCCTTCACTCATATCACTGCTGATGTCATCGAACCGGCAATCGACACGATATTGCAGGAAAACCGCGAACAGCTGGAAGTGTTGCTCGATCAGCCGGGGCCGTTTACCTGGCCGAACATCATCCAGCCGCTGGATGAGCTGGACGATCGGCTGTCGCGGGCCTGGTCGCCGGTGAGCCATATGAATTCGGTGGTCAACTCTGATGAACTGCGCCAGGCCTACAACGCCTGCCTGCCGAAACTTTCGCACTATCAAAGCGATATTGCCCAGAATCGCAAGCTGTACGAGGCCATCAAGTCGTTGGCCGATAGTGCAGAGTTCGCGCAACTCGACGCGGCGCAGCAGACGGCGATCCAGCATGCGCTGCGAGACTTCCATCTGGGCGGCGTGGATCTGCCGGAACAGGATAAGCAGCGGTTCAAGGAGATATCCCAGCGCTTGTCCGAGTTGCAGGCGAAGTTCAGCGAGAACGTGCTCGATGCAACCAATGCCTGGCAAAAGCATGTCACGGACGAGTCGTTGCTTGCGGGCATGACAGAATCCGGCCTCGCTATGGCGCGCCAGGCGGCTGAAGCAAAGGGTCTGGACGGCTGGCTGCTGACGCTCGACTTCCCGTCCTGGTTTTCGGTCGTTACCTATGCTGATGATCGGGAGCTGCGTGAGGAACTCTACCGCGCCTATGTCATTCGCGCGTCGGACCAATGGGACAACCCCGAGCTCGACAATAGTGCGATCATGGAAGAAATTCTGGCCTTGCGTCATGAGCAGGCCCGCATGCTCGGCTTCGCCAATTTTGCCGAGCGTTCACTGGCGAAGAAAATGGCCGACTCGCCGGCGGAGGTCATGCATTTTCTCGAAGATCTGGCGGCGAAAGCCAGGCCAGCGGCCGAGGCCGAAATGACCGATCTGAAACGTTTCGCACTGGGTGTATTGGGGATGAGTGACGTGCAGGCCTGGGACATCCCCTATATCAGCGAAAAAATGCGCGGCGCCTACTACAGCCTGTCGCAGGAAGACTTGAAGCCCTGGTTCCCCGTCAGTCGGGTCGTGCCAGGATTGTTTTCACTGGTCGAGCGGCTGTTCGGCGTGTCGATCCGGGAGAAGGCGGGGGTCGATGTATGGCATCCCGATGTGCGCTTCTACGAAGTGTTCGATGCCGCTGGTGAGTTGCGGGCACAGTTCTATTTCGATCTGTATGCACGGGCGCAGAAGCGCGGTGGTGCATGGATGGATGTCTGCATGACGCGCATGCGCCGCGATGATGGCATTCAGATTCCGGTCGCTTACATGACCTGCAATTCAACGCCGCCGCTTGGTGACGAACCGGCGCTGTTCACCCACAATGAGGTCATCACCCTGTTCCATGAATTTGGTCATGGCCTGCATCATATGCTGACGCGCATCGACTACCCCGCCGTCTCCGGCATCGCCGGCGTTGAATGGGATGCGGTCGAGTTACCAAGCCAGTTCATGGAGAATTTCTGCTGGGAGCGTGAAGCGCTGGATCTGTTTGCCTTGCATCACGAGACCGGAGAGCCGATTCCCGAGGAGCTCTACCAGCGTCTGATCAAGAGCCGAAATTTTCAGGCGGCGATGCAGCTGGTGCGACAGCTTGAATTCGCCATTTTCGATATGCGCCTGCACATCGAATACGACCCCGAGCAAGGTGCAAGAATCCAGCAGATTCTCGATGACGTTCGCGCCGCCGTGGCCGTAGTTGAACCACCGCACTACAACCGCTTTCAGCACAGTTTCAGCCATGTGTTCGCGGGCGGTTATGCCGCTGGCTACTACAGCTATAAATGGGCCGAAGTGCTGTCCGCCGATGCCTTTGCGCGTTTCGAAGAGGAGGGCTTGTTCAACCCCGAGGTTGGGCGAGCCTTTCGTGAGAATATTCTGGAAATGGGTGGTGCCCGCCCGGCACGGGAGTCCTTCATCGCGTTCCGTGGGCGTGAACCGAGCATCGACGCGCTGCTGCGGCATACGGGGTTGGCGGCATGAAGATCGCAAGCTGGAATGTCAATTCTCTGAAAGTCCGCCTGCCCCAGGTCCTTGACTGGCTGCAGATGCGCGAGCCCGATATCGTCGGGCTACAAGAGACCAAAACGCCGGATGAGAATTTCCCGCGCGAGGCGCTGGAGCAGGCGGGTTACCACGTCGTCTACTCCGGTCAGAAGACCTATAACGGTGTCGCGCTGCTGAGCCGGGAGCCATTGAGCGATATCGTGACCGACGTACCCGGGCTGGATGATCCGCAGCGGCGTATCCTCGCGGCAACCGTTGGTGATCTGCGGATTCTCAATCTGTATGTGGTCAACGGGCAGGTCGTTGGCAGCGACAAATACGACTACAAGCTGCGCTGGCTGGAAAAGGTGCGGGAGTTCATTGCCGCTGACTTACGCGATCATGAGAACTACATCGTATTGGGCGACTTCAATATCGCACCAGATGATCGCGATGTGCATGATCCGGCATTGTGGCACGACCGGGTACTCGTTTCTGAACCTGAGCGTGCTGCATTACGGGACATACTCGCGCTTGGCTTCGAGGATACTTTCCGTCTGCATGACCAGCCTGAGCAGGTGTTCTCCTGGTGGGATTACCGCCAGGCCGCATTCCGGCGCAACCGGGGTTTGCGCATCGATCTGATCCTTGCCAGCGAGCCGCTGGCGCGACGCTGTGTGTCCAGCATTGTCGATAGGGAACCGCGTACCTGGGAACGGCCCTCGGATCACGCGCCGGTGATCGCCGAGTTTGATGTCATGCCGACAAATTCCCTGCGCCCGGTATAATGCCAGCGCATCTTTCGCCTGCTGCTGTCCGTAACAATGACCGACAAAACGATCGTATTGACGACATGGCCTGATCTGGCTGGTGCTGAAGCGTTTGCAAGGCTGCTGGTCGAAAAGCGTCTCGCAGCCTGTATCAACGTCTTGCCGGAGATGGGTTCCATCTACCAATGGCAAGGCAAGCTTGAGCAGGGTGCAGAGCATCAGTTGATCATCAAGACCACGGTGTCACGCTATGCCGATGTCGAGGCGATGATTGTCGCGCATCACCCTTATGCGTTACCCGAAATACTATGTATCCCCGTCACTGCTGGGTTTCCCGGCTACCTGAGCTGGATTGAAGAGGCAACCCATGCTGAAAAATAGATTGTCACACCTGTTGCTTGCCCTGCTGTTGTTCCCCACCGTATTGCTGGCGGTGAGTGAAGACGAGTTGCTTCACGCCGAAGAAGCATTCCGGTTCAATGCGGAGGAAAAGGCGCCAGGGATTATCGAGCTGAACTGGGAGGTTGCCGATGGTTACTACCTGTATCGCGATAAGTTCAAGTTCAAGGCTGAAAAAGGGCTACAGCTGTCTGACAAGCCAGTACTGCCAAAAGGCAAGGTGAAGAAAGACCCCAATTTCGGCGATGTCGAAATCCTGCGCGGCAAGATCAGCCTCGCCGTGCCCTATCGGTTCGAGCCGGGTGCCAAAGGGCCAGCGACGCTGACGGTAGGTTATCAGGGCTGCGCCGATCTGGGGGTGTGCTACCCACCGGAGAAAAAGACCATCGTCGTCGACAAGGCTGAAGTGTCGGCAGCGGCGGAGCCGGCACAGCGCGGGTCCGTGGCCGAGGCGCTGGCGGCGGCTGCCAAGCCCAGCCCTTTCGAACGCCTGAGTCGGCTGACCGGGGGCTTGGGTGGTGACGAAGCGCAGGAGCTTTTGCCGAATGACGAGGCCTTCGCGTTCTCTGCCGAGCTGGCTTCGCCCAATATCCTCATAGCACACTGGAACATCGCGCCGGGATACCACCTCTACAAAGACAAGATCAAGGCAGCGCTGGAATCCGCTACCGGTTTGAAGCTGGGTCCTGGTGACTTCCCGCAAGGGGAGATGGAGGACGACCTCGAAGGTGGTCTCACCGAAGTCTATCGTGGTCCGCTGACCATCGAGTTTCCGGTACTGGGCCTGCAGGCGACCCCACCCGAGAAGCTGCGGCTGAAAATCCGCTACCAGGGCTGTGCCGATCAGGGGGTCTGCTATCCGCCGGTGAAAAAAACGCTCGACTTCGATGGCGTTCAGCTAGGCTTGCTCAGTGGTGCGATTGCAGGTGCAGACACGGACAGCGTTGCGGCTGCGGCTACACCATCTCCTGAGCCTGACAGTGTCGCCACGGGCATGGTGTCAGAGCAGGATGCGATTGCCGAGCAACTGGCCTCCGGCAATATGATATTGACGCTGATCGCCTTTTTCGGCTTTGGCCTGTTGCTCTCACTGACGCCCTGCGTCTTTCCGATGATTCCGATCCTGTCGGGGATAATCGTTGGTCAGGGCGAGACCATTACCACACGCCGCTCGTTTATGCTGTCGCTGGCCTATGTACTGGCCATGGCGGCGGTCTACGCCGTCGTTGGTGTCATCGCTGCGGTGACCGGCGCAAACTTGCAAACGGCGTTTCAGAATCCCTGGGTATTGATTACCTTTGCCGGCCTCTTTGTTGCATTGGCCCTGTCGCTTTTCGGCTTTTATGAGCTGCAGATGCCCGCGGCAATTCAGAGTCGGCTGACCGATGTCAGCAACAAGCAGCGTGGTGGCTCGCTCACCGGTGCTGCCATCATGGGTGTGCTGTCGGCGCTGATCGTCGGCCCCTGTGTTACCGCGCCATTGATGGGCGCGCTTGTCTACATCAGCCAGACCGGCGATGGTGTGCTCGGTGGCGCGGCGCTGTTCTTCATGGGGCTGGGCATGGGTGTGCCATTGCTGCTGCTAGGATTGTCGGCAGGCAGTCTGCTGCCCAAAGCCGGCGTCTGGATGGATGCGGTCAAGGCAGTGTTCGGCGTGATGATGCTGGGCGTTGCAATCTGGTTTCTGGAGCGAGTGCTGCCGTCGGCAGTAACCATGTTCCTGTGGGCTGCGTTGCTGATTCTCTCTGGCGTCTATATGGGCGCTTTCCATGGCCATGGCAAGGTGGGTCACAAACTGCTGCCGCTGTGGAAGGGCATGGGGCTGATGCTGGTGGCATGGGGCATGTTGATTCTGATCGGTATGGCAGCCGGGAATAGCAATCCATTGCAACCGCTGCGTGGACTGGCGCTTGGTGGTATGTCGCAGGGTGTAATGGCGGCTGGCGTGGAAACCCGGCGTGGGCTGGATTTCCAGCCCATCAAGGGGGTCGATGGGCTTGATGCTGCGCTGGCGAAAGCTGCGGCGCAAAACAAGATGGTCATGCTCGATTTTTCTGCTGAGTGGTGCATCACCTGCAAGGAGCTGGAAGAGTTCACGTTTACCGATCCTGCGGTGCATCAGGCGCTGGATGACGTCTTGTTGTTTCGCGCGGATGTCACCGCCAACGATGCCGAGGACAAGGCCTTGCTGAAACGGTTTGGCATTATCGGCCCGCCGGCAATCCTGTTCTTTACACCAGACGGCAAGGAACTCAAGGGACATCGCGTCGTGGGCTTTATGAATGCCGGTGACTTCCGTGCCCACATTCTGAATGCGAAACAGCAATGAGTATGCGCCTGGCCGGATTCCTCTTTGCCCTGGCCTTGCTAGTCGGCACTGGGGTCTATCTGCTCGCCAAGGGCTCGGCGGAAGCCCCGGGCGACAATCGGCTGCGGCCAGCCTTTACGCTGCCTGATCTGGAGGGGCATGACCATGACATCAGCGAATGGGATGGCAAAATCCTGCTGGTCAACTTCTGGGCAACCTGGTGCCCGCCCTGCCGCCATGAAATCCCGGATTTCATCGAAGTGCGCAGCAAGTATGCCGATCGGGGCTTTGAGATCGTTGGTGTCGCCATCGATGATGCCGACAGTGTTCGCGACTATGTGGATGTATTGGAAATCGACTACCCGATTCTGTGGGGTGGGGCGAATGCTTCTGCAATAGCGCGTCAGTATGGCAATCGAAGCAATGCACTGCCGTACAGCGCCCTGATCGATCGCCAGGGCCGCATCCGCTTCTCCGGTGCGGGTAGACTGCCGCGCGATTCGCTGGAGAAGGCGGTGCTGTCGCTACTCGACGAATAATTCCCTGCGCCGATATTTTCTTGCTCGCAGTCACAATTTCCGGCAAAATCGCTACATTTCAAGAATGCTGCGATTTGGTGACAGATCGAAGCAAGATAAATACAAATGCCTGATATTTTAGTGTTGAACGGCCCCAACTTGAACCTGCTCGGCATGCGTGAGCCGGATCACTACGGGCGCAAGACACTGGACGATATCGTCGATGCGCTGATGGCGCAGGCTGAATCCAGAGGGTTATCCCTGGATGCTTTCCAGAGCAATGCGGAGCATGAGTTGATCGAGCGCGTTCATCGCGCCTTTGATGATGGCACCCGCTATATCATTCTCAACCCGGCCGCATTCACCCACACCAGTATTGCGCTCAGAGATGCGCTACTGGGCGTGGATATTCCCTTTATCGAAGTACATCTCTCCAACATTTACCGGCGCGAGTCTTTCCGCCACCACTCCTACTTTTCCGATATTGCCGACGGCATGATTGCCGGGCTTGGCTCGCAGGGTTATCACCTTGCACTGGAAACGGTGGTCGAGCGGTTGAAGGAAACGCCGTAGCCGACGAAGGCAGAATTGACTATGGATATTCGCAAGATCAAGAAACTGATTGAGTTGATAGAGGATTCGGGTGTTTCCGAGATCGAAATCAAGGAAGGTGAGGAGTCGGTCAGAATCAGCCGCGGCCCTATCGGCGGTGATCCGGTAGCCGCCTATTCGATGCCACCCGCCTATATGGCACCACCCCCTCCACCTGTGCCAGCAGCTGCCGCGCCCCCAGCCGTAGCGGGCGACACCGCCGAACCGGTTGCCGAGCCTGCCAACGTCAGTGGTCATACCATTACTTCACCGATGGTGGGTACCTTCTATCGTGCTTCGTCGCCAACGGCCAAGCCGTTCGTCGAAGTCGGCGATAGCGTGGCGGAAGGCGATACTCTGTGCATTATCGAAGCGATGAAAATGCTCAACCAGATCGAATCTGACAGCGCTGGTGTGGTGAAGGCGATTCTTGTGGAAAATGGCCAGCCCGTAGAGTTTGGCGAACCGCTTTTCGTGATCGAATGAACCAGCGCGCTCAGTAGAGGCTCCCAATGATCAACAAGATACTCATCGCCAACCGAGGCGAGATTGCGCTGAGGATTCTGCGCGCCTGCCGCGAGCTTGGCATCAGCACCGTGGCGGTACATTCCGAGGCCGATCGTGACTTGAAACATGTGCGACTCGCCGACGAGACGGTCTGCATCGGGCCACCGGCATCGACCGAGAGTTACCTCAATATCCCCGCGATCATCGCCGCCGCGGAGGTGACCGATTCCGTGGCCATCCATCCCGGTTATGGCTTTCTGTCCGAGAATGCCGATTTTGCCGAACGGGTGGAATCCAGCGGTTTCATTTTCATTGGCCCCAAGGCCGATACCATTCGCCTGATGGGCGACAAGGTCTCGGCCAAGAACGCCATGATCAAGGCCGGGGTTCCCTGTGTTCCGGGTTCACCCGAGGCATTGGGTGATGATCCGCAAGAGAACATCCGCCTGGCGCGTGAGATCGGCTATCCGGTGATCATCAAAGCCTCGGGTGGTGGCGGCGGTCGCGGCATGCGCGTCGTCCATGCCGAAGGTGCATTGAACAATGCCATCACATTGACGAAGGCAGAAGCCCTGGCAGCGTTCAATAATGGCGAAGTCTTCATGGAGAAGTACCTGGAGACGCCGCGGCATATCGAATTCCAGGTGTTGTCCGATGGTCAGGGTCACGCGATTCATCTTTGCGAGCGCGACTGCTCATTGCAGCGCCGTAATCAGAAGGTCATCGAAGAGGCGCCAGCGCCCGGCATTACCGAAGAGGAACGGCAGCGTATTGGTGAGCGGGTGGCCCAGGCCTGTATCGATATCGGCTATCGTGGTGCCGGCACCTTCGAATTCCTCTATGAGAATGGCGAGTTCTATTTTATCGAAATGAACACACGCCTGCAGGTCGAGCATCCGGTGACCGAGCTGGTCACCGGAGTCGATCTGGTCAAGCTGCAGATCAGCGTCGCTGCGGGGAATCCACTGACGCTCCGGCAGGAAGATATCGAGATCCGCGGCCACGCCATGGAGTGCCGCCTGAATGCGGAAGACCCGGCGACCTTCATGCCATCGCCCGGTCTCATCAGCCAGTACCATGCACCGGGCGGCCCCGGAGTACGGGTCGATACGCATATCTACAATGGCTATCGCGTGCCGCCTTACTATGATTCTATGATCGGCAAGCTGATCACCCATGGCGAGGACCGGGAAACGGCGATGGCGCGGATGTGTGGTGCCCTGCAGGAGATCGTTATCGAAGGCATCAACACCAACATTCCGCTGCATCAGGATTTGCTCAAGGACGAAGCGTTTCGTCGTGGCGGCGTCGAGATCCACTATCTTGAGAAAAAGCTGGGGCTTTGATGCCCCGATGTCGCCATGTCCTGGCTGCAACTGCGTTTTCAGATTCCGGGCGACAGACTCGAACAGGTGGAGTCCTGGCTGGAGGATCTGGGCGCATTGTCGGTGACGCTGCGCGATGCGGAAGACGAGCCGCTGTTCGAGCCGCCACCTGGTGCGTTGCCGGTGTGGCGCCATATCAAGGTGGAAGCCCTTTTTCCTGCCGAGGCTGACCCGGCAGCGATCCGTCGTGAACTTGCGCAGCGGTTGGGACATGAGCCGCTGGCGTGGTCCAGCGAAGCCTTGCAGGATCAGGCCTGGGAGCGAACCTGGATGGATCAGTTCGAACCAATGCGCTTCGGCGAGCGTCTGTGGATCGTCCCGTCGTGGCATGAACCACCCGAACCCGATGCGGTGAACCTGCTGCTCGATCCCGGCCTTGCCTTTGGTACCGGCACGCATCCCACGACCGCACTTTGTCTCGACTGGCTGGATCGTCATCCACCGGTTGCTGCCGAAGTGCTGGATTTCGGTTGCGGCTCAGGCGTGCTGGCGCTGGCCGCACTGAAACTGGGTGCCAGGCAGTTGGTGGCTGTCGATATTGATGAGCAGGCGCTGGTGGCCAGTCGCGATAATGTGGCACGCAATGGTATCGACACGGACCGCTTGTCGCTGTATCTGCCGGATGATTTTCCGGCCGATGGTCAGTACGACCTCGTGATGGCCAATATCCTGGCGGCACCCTTGATCGACCTGGCCGACAAACTCGTTTCGCATATCCGGCCCGGTGGTGAGATAATCCTTTCCGGCATTTTGCAGGAGCAGGCTGACAGCGTGATGGCAGCCTATGCACCTGCGGTTCATTTCGCCGACGTCCGGCAGCGCGAAGATTGGGTCTTTCTTCACGGCAAGCGCTGAGCGGAGCATGTTGTGATGGCCCTGCTATTACTCCGATAACAACAATCCAAAACCCCTGTTGATCTTATGTACGCTGAGTGTCCACATTGTCATGCCATTTTTCGTGTTACCGAGGAAATTCTAGCTCGGGCGGCTGGCAAGGTGCGCTGCGGTGAATGTGGTGTCGTTTTCGAAGTGGCAGATTTTCATGCTGTCAACGACGCCGAGCCGACCACTGATGAGATACTCGTTCCCACCAGCACACCCGCGCCAGAGGACGACGCCATCGAAGTGGTGCCGTCTGACGTCGACCGACCAGTGATCGAACCGGCGGATTCGGGTCTGCCGCTGGAGAATGGTCTGCCCAGCAGTTTTGATGATGCACCCGCTGCGCCACTGATCAAAGATGAGCCGGCTGAAGAAGATTTCGAGCTGATTATCGAGGAGCGCGAGCCGGTGCAGGATGATGGCGACCGCCGTAGCCCACTGCATCAGTGGGTCTGGGGCCTGCTCGCTGTCTGTCTGGTGCTGCTGTTACTGGCACAGATTCTTGTAGCCAAACGCAATGCAGTGTTGCAAGCCGTCCCTGCGATGCGTCCAGTCGTCACGGGGCTTTGCCAGGTTGCAGGCTGTAGCGTCGATCCGCGTCGCGACTTGAACCAGATCGAACTGGCCAGCCATTCCGTTTTCTCGCATCCGGACAGCGACGACGCACTGATGATCCGCGCCAGCATCGTCAATCAGGCTGCTTTCGCCCAACCCTACCCCGTTATCGACCTCACATTGACCGATATCCAGGGGCGTGCGGTGGCATCGCGGCGATTCGAGCCGAGCGAATACCTCGATGATCCCGAGTCATTGCCCCCGATGATGGAGCCCGGACAGCCAGTGCCGCTACTCATCGAAGTACTGGATCCGGGAAAGAATGCGCTCGCCTTCGAATTTGAATTCCTCTGAGTTGCAACGAGACCGCCGAGCTGAGCCATCGTGCAGCTCAATTGTTAAATCTGGCTTATCCGCCGTTATTGCACAAGTTATCCACAGGTTATGAATTGCCGTTAGCGGCAACTGTCTGTATCTTTTCTGCCACTGGTAACGGAATGCTGATCGCTCCCTGCGGTCGGCAGAATCAATACAAGGATTCCGGACCCCTTCCAGGGAAGGCGACACCGGAACGGTATCAAGGATGCTGCTGTCTTCGTTAACACCAATACGTTTGCCCCCCGTGGACAGAATGGTTATTACGACAAACCTCTTGGCAATGAGTGGTCTGTCCGGGTATCCGTTTCCGTTTGTGGTGGAGGCGAATGAACTCAGAACCCGGGGGAGATTTAGGCTGTGAAACTCCAAGAGCGTCCGCAAGGGCGATCCGTTGCCGATGAAGTGCGCATCGGCGAAGCAGTACATACCGCGCTGGAACAGTATTTCGATATGCTAAAAGGGCTCGATCCGGATGGCCTGTACGACTTGGTCATCTCCGAGGTCGAACGGCCACTGTTTCAATGTGTGATGTACCATTGTGATGGCAACCAGACTAAGGCCGCGCGTATTCTTGGCATCAATAGGGGTACGCTGCGGAAGAAACTGAAGCGCTATCAAGTCAACTGATCTGCCGCAACGGCAGGCCGGCACACCTCAATCACGGTGTCCCCGAAGCGGGGGCACCTGCAGAAAGAACGCCAGAATATCCTCAGACACCTTGAACCGGCGCGTCGTCGCGCCGAACTGACGTATCGTGTCGTCGCTGACCTTGCGGCCGTACCATTGGTGCCCACCTCCTTCCACTACCGTAGCGCGCAGCAGCTGGCCGCTATCGGCATGACAATTTTCCTCGATTATTTTCAGCCCGCTGGTATCGCTGCGGTATTGCTGACTGCAAGCGTGAAATCTCCCCATCTGCTTCCAATGCTGGACGAGGTCGTCGAAGCCGAGAATTGACGCATCGGCACTGGCCATCAGGCTGTTGGGTGTGGTGCCACCAGTAAACGGGATAATCGGGTCTGCGGTGCCGGCGATCAGATAGAGTGATGGGACGGCATCGACGAAGGCATGCTGAAAGGTACGCAAGCCCATGGTGGCAATCAGTGTTGCCACCGCGCGGAAGCGGCCTTCGAGTTCGAAAACCAGGCGTTGCGACAGGAATCCGCCATTGGAAACGCCGACCAGAAAGATCGCATCCTCACGCAGCGAATGGCTGCCGAGCAGCTGATCGATCAGTGCCTCGATAAACCCAACATCATCGACATCGTCGTCTTCATCGCGTCCATCGCGCCAGATACCGTTAACCGCATCCGGAAACACCAGCGTCATGCCGGCCGCTTGAGGCAGGTCAGCGAAGCCGCTGGTGCGTGCCATGATCGAGCCGCGTTGTGTTGCGCCATGCAGGCCGATCAGCAGGCGACCGTCGGGACTCTCTGGCGTATGGATGATATAGCGCCGCTGGCGGCCGTCGAAGGCGAGTTGGTGGCGTTGGTATTGGCTGGATGCAGGCTGCATGTGATCAATGATAAAGAGAGGATATTTGACGGCTCTGTATGGTCTCGCCCGTCGCTGACGGAAAAACGGTCAGCAACGAGGTGATCGGCTATAATACGCCTCTTTTTTCGAGCAGGTGCCACAATCATGTCCGAGCCTCAAGCCTATCCCGTACGCCGTGCGCTGATCAGCGTTTCCGACAAATCCGGCGTTGCCGATTTTGCCCGTTTTCTGGTTGATCAGGGCGTCGAAATTCTCTCCACCGGTGGCACTGCGGCGCTGCTGGAAAAAGAAGGCATCGCCGTGACCGAGGTGTCGGATTACACCGGTTTTCCGGAAATGATGTCAGGCAGGATCAAGACGCTGCATCCGAAGATCCATGGCGGTATTCTGGGGCGCCAAGGGGTCGATGAGTGGGTGATGCAGGAACATGATATTGGACCGATCGATCTGGTTGTTGTGAACCTCTATCCGTTCGAGGCCACGGTGGCGAACCCTGATTGCACACTGGAGGACGCGATTGAAAATATCGACATCGGCGGTCCGGCGATGCTGCGTGCGGCCGCGAAGAATCATGCTCGCGTCACTGTCGTCGTCGATCCACAGGACTACGCTGAAATCGAGCAAGTAATGCGCGACAATGGAGGCGTGGTCCCGGAGGCCACTCGCTACGAGCTGATGGTCAAGGCATTCGAACACACGGCGCGCTACGATGGCATGATTGCCAATCATTTTGGCCGCATTGCTGCTGATGGCTCGCGCAGCGAATTTTCCCGCACCATCAATTTGCAGTTCAATAAAGCGCAGGACATGCGCTACGGCGAAAATCCACATCAGAAAGCGGCGTTCTATGTCGAACCAAACCCTGCCGAAGCTTCTGTCGCCACGGCGAAGCAGCTGCAGGGCAAAGCGCTGTCGTACAACAATATCGGTGACACCGATGCGGCGCTGGAATGCGTCAAACAATTCGAGCAGCCGGCTTGTGTCATCGTCAAACACGCCAACCCCTGTGGTGTTGCGGTGGATGACAGCATTCTGGCGGCCTATGATCGCGCCTTTGCTACCGATCCCACCTCGGCCTTCGGCGGCATCATCGCCTTCAATCGGGAACTGGACGAAGCCACTGCAAAAGCCATTGTCGAGCGCCAGTTCGTCGAAGTCATTATCGCGCCGGCGGTATCGGCGGCTGCGCGGGAAGCCGTTGCTGCAAAGAAAAACGTGCGCCTGCTCGAATGCGGCGAATTCGGCCCGAGCGTACCATCACTCGATTACAAACGCGTCGTCGGCGGTTTGCTGGTGCAGGAGCGTGATCTTGGCATGGTCACCGCAGCCGACCTGAAGGTGGTCACCGAATTGGCGCCCACGGATCAGCAGATGCAGGACCTGTTGTTTGCCTGGAAAGTGGCGAAATACGTCAAGTCGAATGCCATTGTCTATGTGAAAAACCAGATGACGATCGGTGTCGGTGCCGGCCAGATGAGTCGGGTCTACTCGGCGAAAATTGCGGGCATCAAGGCACAGGATGAAAATCTCGAGGTGCCTGGATCAGTCATGGCCTCTGATGCCTTTTTCCCGTTCCGCGATGGCATCGACGCCGCACATGAAGCCGGTATTACCGCAGTGATCCAGCCGGGTGGCTCAATGCGCGACGACGAGGTGATAGCCGCGGCCAATGAGCATGGCATGGCAATGGTGTTTACGGGGATGCGGCATTTTCGGCACTGATTGATCCCTTCGGCGCAGCTCAGGAGGCGGGATGGTTTGGAGGTTATGAGGTAAGCGCTGTTTTCATATCCTCTACCGATACCGGATGCACCAGCACGGCATGTACGGGGAATAGCTTTTTCAGCTTATCGACGTATTCGCATTCTTTTTTGCTGACCATCACCACCACCTTTGCATCGGGTGCGTAGCGTTGCAGGCTGGCGAGCAGGGTGTCGAGATTGGAGACATTGACGCCGGCATAGTTATTGCCATAACCATAAAAAAATTCCCCGACGACGATGGCGGGTGGCGTTGACTTCAGCTTGCCGATGGCTTTGCGCTGAGACATGAATTTCAGCTCATCGAAACCCAGTTCTTCATACACGGAGGACATTTTCGGGTGGGCGGATGATTCGATGATCGAATAGAGGATCGGTTTGCTCATGGGGTGGAACTTCCAAACTGATGCGCCAGATGCCAGCACAGCCATGCTGCCAGAAAGCAGCCGAGCTGGCCAGCGACGAACCAGACCAGTTCGTCATGGAGCAGCGGTACCAGCATTCCGGCCACGGCCGCGTTGAGCAGCATCTGAAAAAATGACTGCATGGCCGCTGCGGCGCCACGATTCTGCGGAAAGCAATCCAGTGCGGCGATCGTTATTCCAGGCATGGCGATGGTCAGGCCGGTGGCGTAGACCACGATCGGCGCAATAACGGTAAGGACTGTTGGTGCGAGCCAGAACGCCTGGGCCAGATTGCTCAGGCAGGCGATGGCGATGATGATAAAGCCGGTGGTGACGGTGCGGATCGGGCTCAGCTGGTGGATCAGGCGGTTGGCGAGAAGCGAGCCCGCCAGAATGCCAAAGGTCACCGGCACAAACTGCACCCAGAAATCATCGCTGCCCAGGCCAAGGAAGTCGAAGATGACGGTCGGTGCGCCGGCAATATAGAGGAACAAACCACCGAAGCCGATCCCCAGTGACATTACCAGCAACAGGAAGCGCAGCCGGCTGAGGATGTCGCGGTAGATGCCCAGAACATACCGCGGATGGAATGAGCGACGTGCTGTGACCGGTAGTGTTTCCGGAACGCGCAGCAGTACCAGCCACAAGGCGAGCAGGCCATAACTGGTGAGAAACCAGAAAATGCTGCGCCAGCCCGCTAGCGCATGCAGCCAGCCGCCGATAATCGGCGCGATTGCCGGGGCGAGCGAAAACAACATCATCACCCGGGCCATCGCCTTTTGCGCACCGATGCTGTCGAAAGCATCGCGAATCGTCGCCCGGCTGGCGACAAAGCCACCGCTGGCCGCCACGCCTTGCAGGCTGCGGGCCAGCATCAGCGACTCGAAACTGGTGGCAAAGGCGCACAGCAGCGATGCCATGGCGTAGAGGAAAATGGCGCCGAGCATGATGCGGCGGCGGCCATAGCGATCCGAAAACGGTCCCCAGAACAGCGTCATCACCGCGAACCCGACCAGATAGGCGCTCAGTGTTTGTGACAGCGCTGCCCGGCTGACAAGCAATTCCGCTTCGATGGAAGGGAAAGCCGGCAGATAGGTATCGATGCTGAACGGCCCGATCATGGCGATCAGCGCCACGGACAGGATCAGGCCACGGCTGCCGAGCTGCGATTTGGGAACGGATGAGGTCATGGTTGATCTGCATATTGGGCGCTGCCGGGGGAGTCTACCACCGCAGAAAATTCACCTCCCATCAGCCGAGTGCTGCGGCTGGTCGATTGCCGCTCAAGGGTCCTCCGGTGCTGCCGATGTTGCCAGTATGTTCCGAACGGCAGTATTGACACGAAACCGTCCGGATGTACTTGACTGAAGACTATTTTCCGGGGGCTAAAAATGCGGCTGCAATTGTCGGTCAAACAACGAATCTTCGCTTCGATCATACTGTCACTAGGCGTGATGGCAGCGGTGTTGGCGATTGTTTTTCTCGACCGGCTGGGGAGTGTCACCAGTGGCATGCAAACCGAGATGCTTGAATCCGTGGCCGCTTCGGTCAATTCTGAAATCGACAATCGCACCCGTTTTGCCGCTGCCCTCGCCATTACGGTCGCCAGTTCGCCAGAATTGAAGCAGGCGTTTGCAGCAGGTGACCGCGCTGCCCTGCAGCGGCTGACCTCGGCGACTTTTGCTGAGCTCAAGCAGCGTTATGGCGTGCGCCAGTTTCAATTCCATACACCGGATGCACACTCTTTTTTCCGTGTCCACAAGCCGGAAAAGTTTGGCGACGATCTTTCCAGCTTTCGCCATACCGTGGTCTCGGCCAATGCGAAGCAGCAGGTGGTCGAAGGTATCGAATCCGGGGTTGCGGGGCTCGGTTTGCGTGGTGTAGCGCCAGTTCATTATGAGGGCCGCCATGCCGGTACGGTGGAGATCGGTCTGGCCCTGAATGAAGCCTTCTTCCAGCGGCTGTCGTCTCGCTACCGTGTCGATCTCGCCATTCATCTGAAGAAAGGCAGTGGCTTTGTTCCTTCATTGTCGACGATCGAGAAGCAGATTGTCGATGAGACCATATTGCAGCGCGTCATGAATGGCGAATCCGTCATTCAGGTCAATGATCAGGAGGGTGCGCCGCTGGGTATCTACACCGCGCCGCTGCGGGACTACTCTGGCAAGGTCATCGGTGCGCTGCAGGTGATTCGTGATTTGTCCGCGTTGGCTGCCGTCGAACGCTCGATTGCGCACGACGTGCTCATGGTCACGGTGCTGGTGATACTGATCGGTGCGGCTCTGGCATGGCTGGTCAGCCGGGGCATCAGCAAGCCGCTCGGCAGCGAGCCGCAAGCACTGGCCGAGATTGCGGCACAGGTCGCTGATGGCAATCTGGAAGTTGAAATCGAGCGGCAGCATGCAGCTGGCGTCTATGGCGCGTTGGGGGAGATGGTTACCGCGCTGCGTGAGCTGGTCAGCAGGGTCAAACAGACGGCCAACGATGTCGCTGCCGAGGCGCGGCGCCAGGGGGAGATAGGTTCGCACCTGCATGATCGCATCGAACAGCAGGAAGCGGAACTGATTGGCGTGGCGAAACGTATCAACAAGCTCGCTGAAACTGTTCAGGCCAGCGCAGCCAATGCTCGGGCGGTCCATGAGCTTGCCGACAGCGTCAACCAGAAGGCACGGCATGGTGATGCGGTTGTCGCTGAAGTCATGGAGGCGATGACCGAGATCACCGAATCGAGCGGTAAGGCGACCGAGATCATCAGCGTGATCGAGGAGATTGCCTTTCAGACCAATCTGCTTGCCCTCAATGCCTCTGTCGAGGCGGCGCGCGCAGGTGAATCGGGCAGGGGCTTTGCCGTGGTCGCCAATGAGGTGCGTAACCTTGCTCAGCGTAGCGCGGCGGCGGCTGGTGAAATCAAAAGCCTGCTCGAAGACAACAATCAGAAAGTCAATAGTGGCGCCGTGCTGATCGACAAGGCTGGCAAGGTGCTCGAGGATATTTTCTCATCGATGGCGGGGTTGGTCGATGTGGTTGACGAAATGGCCAAAGCGTCGCAGCAGCAGTCGGAACGGATCAGTAAGATCGACCGGGCGGTCTCAGCGTTGCAGTCGTGTACCGAGGAGAACTCCACCCTGGTCGAGCGCTCCTCTGCGTCGGCGCAGGGGCTGGGGCAGCATGCCGAGCACCTGACTGTGTTGATGGCGCAGTTCAAGGTACGCCAAGAAAACCGCGATGCTCCCGGCTATTCAAGCAATATCCTGCGGCCACCCCTGGCTTCTTCTGCTGCGATATCGGAGCCGGACCAGTCGGAGCGCTGGCATCGACAGGCTTGAGTCTGCCGCCCAGGTTGGCTATTCGGTACTGCTGTCGAGATAGGCCTTGTCGGAGATCAACGTCCAGGCGCGTGACTTTTCCATATATCGATGCTGCGAGTCGATGATCTCTTTTGCCAATGGGTCGGCGCTGGCTTTTTCCGCCAGCAAGGCATCGTTGGCTTTTTTCAGGGCTTCGATCACCTCGTGCGGGAAGCTTCTGATCTTGATAGCGGGGAATTCTTGCCGCATCTTTGCAAGGTTGGTGGCGCTTTCGTGGGTGGTTCTGATCCAGGTGTCGTAGGCTGTCATGCGCATCGCTGTTTTAAGGATTTCCCGTAGATCGTTCGGTAGTCTGTTCCAGCTGCGCCGGTTTACCAGAAACTGCATCTCGCCGGCGGGTTCGTGCCAGCCGGTGTAGTAATACGGTGCGATCTTGTGGAAGCCCATGCGCAGGTCGAGTGACGGCCCGACCCATTCCAGTGCGTCGATGGTGTTGCGCTCCAGTGCGGTATACAGCTCGGCGGGTGCGATATTGACCGGTTTTGCGCCAAGCCGGGCGAGCACCTCTCCGGCAAAGCCGGGAATGCGCATTTTCAGTCCCTCGATATCGTCGAGTGAACGGATTTCCTTTTTGAACCAGCCACCCATCTGATTGCCGGTATTGCCGCCGGGAAACGACAGCAGGCCGTATGGCTCGTAAACCTTTGCCATCAGCTGCATGCCTCCGCCGTGGTAGAACCAGCCATACTGTTCCACAGCGATCATGCCGAATGGCATGGTGGTGAAATAGAGGGTATTGGGCACCTTGCCTTTCCAGAAATAGGACGACGAGCTGCCCATGTCATATTGACCGGAGCGCACCAGATCGAAAACGCCAAACGGCGCCTTGTGCTTGTTGGCGGAATCGATCCGTATCGTCAGCCGGCCATCGGACATTTTTGCCACCGTGTCCGCCAGTTGGCGATTGGCTTCGCCGAATATCGGGTAGTTCTTGGGCCAGGTTTCGGCCATCGTCAGTTGCCAGCTCGTTTTGGCAAAAGCTGGTGGCAGGCAGAGTGCCAGCAGGATGAAAAGTGGAATGCTTCGGAACATGGGGTATTGTTGCAGCTGTTCGATTTGCGCCCGAGTTTAGCCCGTGCGGGATATAATCGCTATTTCCTCGATCTTCAAGGATATTGAAGTTGCTCTGTTCTACGAAAAACCCCGGTTTGGTTTGCACATCTGCCTGGCTGTTGCTCGCCCTGCTGTTGATGGGCCGCGTTGCCCTTGCTGAAGAGCTGGCCGCCGACGATACAGGGGTTCAGGTGGTGGTCAGAATCAGCGGGCTGGAGGGCCGTTTACTGGAGAATGTCCAGGGATTTCTCGATATCTGGGCTTTCAACGGTAAGAGCATCCGTTCCATCGCGCGCTTGAAGTACCTGCATCGCAGTGCGGCAGAGCAGATCGCAACAGCATTGCGGCCATTTGGCTATTATCGCGCCAAAGTCGAATCGACGCTGGAAAAAACCGATGAGGGGTGGCTTGCCGTTTATCAGGTTGATCTGGGCGAGCCCGTCGAGGTGACGAAGCTGGATATCCGTCTCAGCGGTGACGGCCAGGAGGATGCCGTTTTTCAACAGGCGCTGAATCAATCGACGTTGCGTGAGGGTGTGGCGCTCGACCAGGAGGCTTATGAAGCACTGAAAAGCCGGTTTCAGGTGATTGCCTCGCAACGTGGATACTTCGATGCCAAGCTGGAAAAGAACGAAATCCGTATCGACCTGAAAAAATACACTGCCGAGATTTCGCTGCATTTCAATACGGGCAAGCGTTACCGGCTGGGAGAGGTGATTTTTCATCAGGACCAACAGTGGATCGACGATGATTTGTTACGCCGCTACAGTACGATCAAGCCGGGGCAGTTCTACGATGCTGGTGACCTGCAACAGTTGCAGGGTGATCTCAGCAGTTCCGAATATTTCAAGCAGGTGGAAATCAGCGTGACGCCGGAGTCGGCGCAGGATCACCAGCTGCCAGTCGAGGTTTTTCTCAAGCCAAAAAAGGCGCGCAAGTATATTTACGGTATTGGTTACGGCACCGATACGGGAGTACGTGCCAAGGCGGGGATCACTGGCCGCAGGGTCAATCGTCGTGGGCATCATTACACGGCCGAGTTGTTGGTGTCGGAAATTCTCTACGGCGTTGCGGGTGAATATATCATTCCGGGCAAGGACCCACGCAGTGATGCCTGGGGCTTGCGCGCGTCCTATCTCGATGAGCATTCCGAAACGAAAAATTATCAAGCCTGGTCGATGGGTGGCTACTATAAATATCGGGATGATGTCTGGCTCAAGACCTACGCTTTGGATTATCGCGTCGAGCGCTTCGAGCTGGGGGATGAAAAGCCCATCAGCCAGTTGCTGATTCCCAGTGCAGAATGGACGCGGACACTGCCAGCCGAGCTGGAAAATAGAATTTTTGCCACCAATGGTGCGTGGTTGCGGCTGTTTGTCCGAGGTGGTGCAGAAGCGCTGCTTTCCGATACCAGTTTTCTGCAACCCATGGTATCGGCGAAATGGATTCGCAGTTTCGCCAACCGCCATCGTCTGATCGGTCGTGCCGCGCTGGGGACGACCTGGGTCAGTGATTTTTCTGCCTTGCCGACCTCGCTGCGGTTTTTTACTGGCGGCGATCGTACCGTGCGTGGCTATAAATATTCGGTCATCGGGCCACTCGATGGGGAGGATGTCGTCGGCGGCAAGCATTTGATTGAGGCAAGTATCGAATATGAATTTCCCATTCGGGAGAAATGGAGTATCGCGTTGTTTGCCGACAGTGGCGATGCCTTCGATGATCAGCCTGATTACAAAACCGGTGTGGGCATCGGATTGCACTGGCGTTCGCCGATCGGGCCGGTGCGCCTTGATTTTGCCCGCGGCCTGGAGCAGCCGGTTGGCAATAAATTGCTATTGCATCTGACGATAGGGCCAGACCTGTGATTGGCAGAATGCTCAAATGGCTTGCCAGCCTGTTGCTGCTTCTGCTGCTATTGGTGGTGGGCGCAGTGGCGTATTTCACCGCCACGGAAGACGGCCTGCAGCGCCTGCTGGCGCTGGGCCAGCGCGTTGCACCCGGAACGCTGAGCTGGCAGCAGGCCGAAGGCCGAATCGCCGGGCCGCTGGATCTGGCGGGTTTCGACTACCAGCAGGAAAATGGTTTGCAGGTCAATATACGCTCGGTGGCACTGCGCTGGCAGCCACAGGCATTGCTGCAACGCAAACTGCATTTGCAGCGCTTGGCGCTTTCCGGGTTGACGCTGCATCTGCCCAAGCCGGCAGCGGATGATCTGGAGCAACCGGCAGGCCCAATCGAGTTGCCGGATATCGATCTGCCGATGGATATCAGCATCGATGAACTGGATCTCGACGATATTCGCATTTATCCCTGGGGCAAGGCGCAGCCGATCGTGATCGACCGCATCAAGCTGGCAGCGGTCGGTGGCGGCAGCCGTTTGCAAGTGGTCCAGCTCGACCTGCATGCACCAGAGGGGGCGGCCAGCCTCAGCGGTACGGTCGAGCCGCAAGGGGATTATCCGCTCGACCTCAAGCTCGATTGGCATTTCAATCATCCGCAGTTTGGGGCGTTTGCCGGCAGCGGTGCAGCCACGGGGGATCTGGCGATGCTGCATCTCACGCAGCATGTGAGTGGGCCCGTTGGCATCGACCTGGTCGCCGATCTGAGCGATGTTCTCAGCAAGCCTGCCTGGGATGCGCGCTTGCAACTGATGGCAGATGATCTGGCAGCATTTTCACCGGCTCTGAACGGGGCGCCGCTGCAAGCCGAGTTTCGATCTGCCGGCAGTCTGGACAGCTTTTCCGCCGAGGGTGACCTCAAGACAGCGCTGCCGCAAACTGGGCCGGTGGCGGTGGACTTCTCCGCGCGTGGCAATACCCAGGCCATTGAGCTGGAGCGTCTCAGGCTGCAACCCGAAAACCAGGCCAGTGAGTTGCTGCTGGCAGGCAAGGTCGAACTCGCACCGCTGCAGTTCGATTTACGGGGAGACTGGCAGCAGCTCGGCTGGCCGTTGCAGGGTGAGCCCATATTCTCCAGCCCGAGCGGGAATGTCTCTGTGATCGGGTCGCTCGAAGACTATCGCTTGTCACTCGCCGCCGAGGCGGCCGGGCGGGATATTCCGTCGGGCCGCTGGACCTTGACCGGCCATGGCTCCGATTCGGCCTTGTCCGACTTCAAGCTCGTGGGCAGTTTGCTTGATGGTGAGATGACGGCGAGCGGGCAGGCCAGCTGGAAGCCACAGCTGTCATGGCATGTGAGCATTGATGCAAAAGGGATCAACCCCGCAGTGCAGTGGCCGGAATTGCCGGGAAAACTGGATCTGGCCCTGACTTCGCAAGGCAAGCTAACGTCGGCTGGCCCCGATCTGACAGCACATCTGGCGCATCTGACCGGGCGTTTTCGTGACCAGCCTGTGCGTGGGCAGGGCGAGATCGTAGTGGCTGATGGCGAGCTGGATATTCGCCGTCTCGATATCAGCAGTGGAAAAACAGCGCTCACTGCCAATGGCCATCTCGGCAAGCAATGGGATCTCGACTGGCGGTTGCTCGCGCCGGATCTAGCCAGCCTTGTGCCATCACTGCGTGGGCGGATCAGTGGCAGCGGCAAGCTCAGCGGCGATGCCAGCAATCCGGTGGCTGTGATCGATCTCGACGTGCGTGACCTGGTGGCCGGCGATACGCGGATCGGGCGCTTGAATGGCAAGGCGTTGGTGGATATTGGCGGCCAGCGGCGCTCGCAGATCGACTTTTCCGGAACGAAGCTGAAGCTCGCCGGGGAGGCGTGGTCGAGCCTGAAAATTTCCGGCGGCGGCAAACCCGCGCAGCATAAGCTCGCGGTGAAGCTGGAAGGTGATCTGGCAAGACTGCGACTTGCGCTGGAGGGTGGGCTCAAAAAAGCGCGGTGGCAAGGGAAGCTGACGCAGCTGGAAGCGACAAAAACCGAGCTTGGTGACTGGAAGATGGTGCGGGCAGCGCCGCTGACCGCCAGCGCCGAAGCCGCGCAGCTCAGCGGGCTTTGTCTGGCCAGTGCGCCGACCAGGGTCTGCGTCGATGCCGACTGGAACAAGCAGAAGGGTGTAACTGGCAAGCTGCAACTCACGGAACTTGATGCGCAGCGATTCCGCCGCTTCCTGCCGCCCGACATCACGCTGCAAACGGCCGTGGATGGCGGTGTCGATTTCGCCCTGGCTGCTGATGGCAAGCCGCGGGTGAAGGCTGATCTGCGTTTGCGTCCGGGTAAACTCTCCGCGCCGGGCGATGTCGAGCCGCTCGAAGTCCGGCTGGGCGAAAGCCAGATCAAGGCGACCCTTGACGGTGATCGCGCCAATACCGAGTTGTCGGTTGACCTCGATGCGCTCGGGCGAATCGAAGCCCGCGTCGCTGTACGCGGTATCGGTGCCAGCCAGCCGCAGTTGACAGGGAAGGTCGAGGGACGGATTCGTGACCTCGCGATCATCAGTGCTTTCGTGCCGCAGTTACAGGCGGTCGAGGGCCGGCTGGATGCCGATTTGACGCTCAGTGGCCCCGTCAGTCTGCCAGTGGTGAGCGGTAAGCTGCTGGTCGATGATTTTTCCGCCGAGGTGCCCGAGGTATCGCTGAACATCACGGCGGGGCGCTTTGAACTGGCCAGTGATGGTAAAGGTCCGCTGCGAATCGCCGGTGGTGCCCGCTCGGGAGAGGGTACGCTGAAGCTGTCGGGCACGCTTGATCCGGCCACCAGGGCATTGCAGCTGAAGATCAATGGCGATCGTTTCCAGGTGGCGGCAACGCGGAATATTCGCGCCGTGATCAGCCCCGACATGCAGATCGCCATGGACAGCAAGGGCATGCGGGTTGAAGGTGAGCTGCTGATTCCCAGTGCCTATATCAAGGCCGGTGGCGGCAGTGGAGGCGAGGGCAAGCTGGTGAAAGTATCCAGTGATGTGGTGATCGTGGATGAGAATGGCGAGGCGGCGAAAAAAGCGCCAGCCGGGAATTTTCATCTCAACCTGCGCGTCGTGCTGGGGGATGATATTCGTGTCGAAGCAGCCGATTTCAGCGGCAAGCTGAAAGGCAATCTGCTGGTGACGCAAAAACCAGGGCTGGTGCCAAGAGCTACCGGCGCCATCGAGGTGGTGAACGGCGACTATATCGTTTACGGCCAGCAGTTGAAGATCCAGCGCGGGCGCATTCTGTTTGGCGGTGGCCCGGTTGACAATCCCCGGCTCGATATGGATGTCGCCCGGCGTGTCGAAGCTTATGATGTACTCGCTGGCGCGAGAATTCGCGGCACGGCGCAGGCACCGATTCTGCAACTTTACTCCGAGCCGTCGATGCCGGATTCGAGCATTCTTTCCTATATGTTGCTGGGGCAGCCGCCAGGAACCAAAGGCGGCAGTTACACCTTGGGAAAATACCTGACGCCTGATCTCTATGTGGGCTATGGCATCGGTCTTTTCAATGCCATCAACACCTTCAACATGCGCTATCGCCTGACTGACAAGCTAGCGCTGCAAGCCGCCTCCGGTGCGGCCAGCAGCGCGGATCTCATCTACACTTTCGAGCGTTGAGCGCTATCAGCGACCTTGCTCCCGTGCTTCCTTGATGGCCAGTGCCTGCAGCTGAGTTTGCTGCTTCATCAGGTCGCGCAACTCGGACAGCAGCACTTCCTGCGCGGGTGGTTCGGCCGGTGCTTCTTCCTGCGCCTTGCGCATGCGGTTGATGCCGCGCACCACCAGAAAAATCGCAAAGGCGATAATGACAAAGCTGATGATGGTGTTGATGAAGTTACCCCAGTTGATCGTGATCGCCCCTGCTTTCTGAGCGGCTTCCAGGGTCGCATATGGACCCGCCGTGCTGCCTTCACGCAATACGGTAAAGACATTGCCGAAATCGATGCCGCCCATCAGCAGGCCAATCGGCGGCATGATGATGTCGGCCACAAGGCTACTGACGATGGTGCCAAATGCAGCACCGATGACAATACCGACCGCCATATCGACGACGTTGCCGCCCATGGCGAATTCCTTGAACTCTTTGAACATGGTCTGAATTCTCTCCTGATTTGGTGTTGTTGGTGGTCAATGAGTGCGAGGTGCAGCATTGCCGGTGTTTTCGGTCCGGCGTCGGGCACTGTTGCAGCGGTCTGCACCAATAACGCTTGCTCACCTACAGCTTAGTTGATGCAGCTGCCCAAGTGATGATGTGAAAAGTGAAAGATGTTTTCCAGATTGGCCGGGCCAGGTGGAAGCCCAAAACGGTTACGAGGCTGCGCTCAGCCGTTGGATGAATCGTCGGCGACCAGGTTTTTTTCAAGCTGCCGCAGGTTTTCCAGGCGATAGATTTCCGGTACCCAGTAAGGCGTGATGCCGGACTGTTCCCGACTGCGGAAATAATGGGTCAGAAAGTGTCTGGCATGACTGGAATAGCTGCTGTCAGCATCCTTGTCTGCCGGCCTGCCTTGAGGTTTTCGTTGTGCCGGCTGCTGTTTGGTCTGGAGTTTGTAGTAGTGCCGTAGCAGGAACAGATAGAGCGATTCGGCGCGTTGTTGCAGGCGTTCCATCGTATCGCGTTCGCTGCGCAACAGTCGATGATCGACGATCACGTCGAGCCATAACTCCAGATCTTCTTCGCCGAGAGGGATCGGTAGCACACGCTGTTGACGTTGAAGTGCGTCGAGTTCATCGCGCAAGCGTTCGAGCAGGTGGCGGAAGCCGGTATTGGCGGGAAACTGGCGAGCCTTGCGCTGGACATCTTGCAGGCGTTGCGCCAGCAGCTGTCGCCGCGTTGTCTGTTGTTTCAGTGCCTTGTCATGGATAAGGATGCGCTCGTGGAAATCGCGCATCACCTGCACGGTGACTACCAGCTTCTGGGAGTGATACTGATCCAGGATGTTGCGATGCAGTGCACAGCGCCGCCGCAGTTTGCGATCGATCTTTTTCAGAAATGAGAGCAGGCCAGCGTCATGCTGGCGTACGCTTTTGCGCAGGGCTTTTCGTGCTGCCAACAGTTTGCGGTAATAATCACTGACGTCGTTGGCGAGGCTGGCCAAGCCTTCCAGCTCATCCAGCGCTTCCTGTGGCGACAGTGTTGTTGTCTTGCTGCCACTATCGTGCCGTAGCCGCTGCTGGATATCGCGGAGCTTTTCCAGGAGTGCGCGAATGGCTGCCGTCGTGCGTGGTAATGCAGCCATGTCGTAGGCGCCAACAGCTTCCTCGCCAAGGCGGTCGCGCAGTGTGTTGAGGTCGTGCATGACGCTCGACTGGCGCTGGAAAATCAGCGTTTCAATGGTGGCAGCGACATCGGGTGGCGCATTCTCGATCAGATCCAGCGGAATGTGGTCGGGCAGGCTTTCAGGGGGCACTCTGGCGAGTTCCCGGGAGGGAATGGTGGTGATCAGTCTGCGAAATTCCGCGAGCGGAATCTGCCGTGTTCTGGAGCCCATTGTTTCAATCCATTGTCTTTGTTCCTGATGTCGCTCTGGCGTCCATCAGGATCGTTCCGACAGGTAATCGTTGTTGTGCCTGTCGCCTCCCCCACTCTTGTCCGTAGAGTGAATATGCTGTCAGACCGCTTCAAGCCGTCCCGCATGTGTTTTTGTTATTCAGCTTCCAGTGTGTTCGCGAAATCCAGCATGCGTTGTGTCGAGCGCAGTGCCTTGAGCCGGATTTCCTCATCGACATGAATTTCGTTATTGCCCTTTTTCAGTGTCGAAAGCAGGTTATCGAGGCTGTTCATGGCCATCCAGGGGCAGTGTGCACAGCTGCGACAGGTCGCGCCCACACCGCCGGTTGGTGCCTCGATCAGAATCTTGTCAGGAGCCGCTTTCTGCATCTTATAGAAGATGCCATTGTCGGTGGCAACGATCAGATGCTTGTTCGGTAGGGTTTGTGCCGCTTTAATCAGCTGAGTTGTGGAGCCGATCACAGTTGCGAGCTGCAACATCGCCTCAGGCGACTCGGGATGAACCAGTACGGCGGCGTCAGGGTATTGCTGCAGCAGATTGCCGACGGCGCGTGACTTGAATTCATCGTGAACGACGCAGGAGCCATTCCACAGCAGCATGTCGGCGTCGGTTACCTTCTGGATATAGCTGCCCAGGTGCTTGTCTGGTGCCCACAGGATCTTGTGGCCTTCACCGGCGAGATGGTCGATCAGTTTGACCGCGATGCTCGATGTCACCACATAGTCAGCGCGTGCTTTGACTTCCGCGCTGGTGTTGGCATAGACGACGATCGTGCGATCCGGGTGTTCATCGCAGAATGCCGAAAATTCATCGGCAGGACAGCCCAGATCGAGAGAGCATTCGGCTTTGAGTTCCGGCATCAACACCCGCTTTTCCGGATTGAGGATTTTTGCGGTTTCCCCCATGAAGCGGACGCCGGCGACCACCAGCGTCGTGGCTGGATGCTCATTGCCGAAGCGGGCCATGTCCAGCGAATCGGAAATATAGCCTCCGGTTTCCTCGGCGACTTGCTGAATATCGGCGCTGGTGTAGTAGTGGGCTACCAGCACCGCGTCCTGGCGTTCGAGTTCCGCCTTGATCTCGGCGATGATGGCGCGTTTTTCGGCGGCGCTGTGTTCCGGTGTGCTGGCGGCAATCGATGCCGTGGTGGGAACTTCTTGCAGCGGAATGGTAAAAGGAGCGATCTTGAGTTCTGCGGACATGGAAGCTGAAATGCTTTGGTATCAATCAGCACTATGACGGCGCTGGCGGTCAAATTCAAGCAGGAAGTCGGGCGGCTGTTCCATGCGCCCTTCGCTCTCACCGCTACTATGGCAAACCCTATCAGGTTGTCCTCCAGACAAGACCTCGGCAGAGATTCGGGCTAGACTCAGCATATTTTTCAAGGGGATACCCATGCTACTTCGACGTCCTGGTTCGACACGCCGTCGCTGGCTCGTGTTTCTGATTCAGGCGCTGGTTTTGTTGATGCTGTATCTGGGTTTGAAGCTGTGGATGCAGCGTGACATGGTGTCAGGGCAAGTCCCGGATCTGACGACGCATCTGGTCAGTGGTGAGCGCTTTTCACCGCATGACTATGCCGGTCGGGTCTGGTTATTGCATTTCTGGGCCGAATGGTGCGCGATCTGCGCTGCCGAGCAGGGGGCGATCTCATCGGTCGCTGCCAAGTGGCCGGTGGTGACCGTTGCGATGCAGTCCGGGGATCGGTTGGCTGTTGAAGATTATCTGCGTGACAACGGTCTTGATTGGCAGACGATTGTCGATCAGACCGGTGCCATATCGAAACGGTTCGGTGTTTCCGCCGTGCCGGCTTCTTTTGTCATCGACAGCTCGGGGAAGATTCGTTTCCGCGAAATGGGGTATACCACCAGTTGGGGGTTGAGATTCAGGCTGTGGTTAGCCAGCCTGCTGGAATGAGAGATATTCAAAATGCAAAAAAAACACAAAGCCGTTGAATACCCGGTGCTGCCCAGCACGCTGAATCCTGAGCAGGTAGAAACCCTGCCTGGATTATTTCGTGCCCGCGTGGCCGCAACGCCAGACAAGATTGCCTATCGCCATTTCGATGTGGCGGGCAAGCGCTGGTTGGCAACGACCTGGGAGGAGATTGCTACCGAAGTCGGGCACTGGCAGGCAGCGTTGAAAAAGGAAGGTCTGGTTGCCGGTGACCGTGTCGCTGTGATGCTGAAGAATTGTCGGGAGTGGGTGGTGTTCGACCTTGCCGCGCTTGGCCTGGGGCTGGTGGTGGTGCCGCTGTATACCGATGACCGTCCCGAGAACGCTGCCTACATTATGGAAGATGCGGGTGTAAAACTGCTGCTGGTGGAAGGCAAGAAGCAGTGGAAGCGGTTGCAGCAGGTGTCGTCCCGCCTGAAAAATTTGCAGCGCATCGTCAGTGTCAACACTATCGAGAAAGACGACAGGCCGCAGGACGTGCACTTGCAGAGCATGTCCGAGTGGCTGTTTGGCGTGGAAGGCTCGGTGTTGGCCGAGGAGGGTGATCCGATGGGCCTGGCGACCATCGTCTACACCTCCGGCACCACCGGCAAACCGAAAGGGGTCATGCTCAGCCACGACAATATCCTTTTCAACGCCTGGGGCGCAGCGCAGTGTGGCAGTTTCTCGCCCGACGATCGCTTTCTTTCTTTCCTGCCGTTGTCGCACATGCTCGAACGCATGGCGGGCCTCTACTTTCCGATGATGATTGGTGCCGAGGTGGTCTACTCACGCGGCATCAACCAGCTGGGCGACGATCTGGTGACGCAAAAGCCAACCACGCTGGTTTCCGTGCCACGCATTTACGAGCGGGTCTATGCGCGCATCATGGGCAAGCTGCGCAAGGATTCGGCGTTCAAGCAGAAAATTTTCCACAAGGCGGTGGAGACAGGTTGGAAGCGTTTCGAATACCAGCAGGGTCGCGGTAAATGGGACAAATCCATTCTGCTTTGGCCGGTTTACAAACGGCTGGTGGCCGACAAGATCTTGCAGCGCCTGGGCGGGCGGTTGCGCTACGCGATCTGTGGTGGCGCAGCGCTGCCGCCGGATATTGCGCGGATGTTCATCGGGCTTGGATTGCCGATGGTGCAAGGCTATGGCATGACCGAAACCAGCCCGGTGATCTGCGTCAACCGCCCTGACGACAACATTCCAGAAAGCATTGGCCAGGTCTTGCCCGGTGTCGAGGTGCGCATCGGTGAAAACGACGAGCTACAGACCCGCAGCCGCTCAGTCATGCTGGGTTATTGGAACAACCAGCAGGCTACCGATGACACGATCGACTCAGATGGCTGGCTGCACACCGGTGATCAGGTTCGGGTCAATGAGACTGGCCACTATTTCATCACTGGCCGAATCAAGGAAATCATCGTGCTGGGTAATGGCGAAAAGGTACCGCCCGCCGATATGGAGATGGCAATCGCCATGGACCCGCTGATCGATCAGGTCATGGTCATTGGCGAGGCGCGCTCGTACCTGACAGCGCTGGCGGTGCTGGAACCGCAGGAGTGGCAGGCTCTGGCGAAGACCCTGCGGCTCGACCCGAATGACCCGGAAAGTCTGCAACAGAAGAAAACGGAGAGGGCGGTATTGGCACGCATCAGCAAGCGGTTGGGTAGTTTCCCTGGGTATGCTCAGGTGCGCAAAGTGCATTTGACCCTGGAGCCATGGACCGTCGATGATGGCCTGTTGACCCCAACCCTGAAGATGAAGCGGCCGCAGATCGTCAAGCGTTTCGAGCAGGAGATCGAAGCGATGTATCGGCAGCGCTGATACATCGCTTGAAGTCTGTTCAAGTTGCGGAGTCTAGCCGGATGGTTTTTGTGGCTGGCCGGCCGCAAACCTCCGCTGTAACTACTCAGCGTTCGCTCAAGTAGAACTGGCACTGCTCAGATTGCCGCTGGAATGCGTCAGATCAAGGCGGGAAATGTGAGTTTACACGTGTAAATGACCATTTCCCAACGCAGAGATGGCGCATTCCAGTGGTGAGCTGAGTAGTTGCGTGCCGCTTCAATCAACCCGCTTCAGCAGAATCTGATTCGGCGCATCGTCGCTCGCAAAGCGCGTCGGGCGTGATTTCAGGTCGGAGCCGGCACGTAGCCGCAGTTTGTGCAGCGAGACCATTTGGGCAATCATCGGCACTTCCTGGATATTGCCGGAGGGCGTGTGCATTTTAAGGGTGAGGTGAGCCGGGTCACGGCTGCTGTCCAGCGTCCAGGTTCCTACCAGTGTCCGCTCGTCCTGACTCAGTGCGAGATCTTCATTGCTGAATTGCAGCGTGATCTGATGTCCAGCCGCATCCGTCCCCTGCCATCTTCCCTGGATATCGGTATCGATCGATGTGGAGCAGCCTGCGAGCAGTGTGGTGGCGAGAATCACACCAAATCCAAATATCCCCTTGTTCATGGTTGGTCCCTGTCTGTTCCCGGTAGCCGTAATCCGGAAAGACTATCAGGATTACGCCGTGTGGAGTGTGATCTGACTTATAGTTAACCGCCGATTGTAACGCCGGATCGCGGCGTTACTACGAGATTTATCAAGAATGCACCAGTCCCCGCCGCCCTGTTGACCAATTATATTCCATGAATCAGCTCAGCAAAGAAACTAGCCCCTACCTTCTCCAGCATGCCGATAACCCGGTCGACTGGTATCCGTGGAACCCGGAAGCGCTGGCACTTGCCCGCAATGAGGACAAGCCGATCCTGCTGTCGATTGGCTATTCCGCCTGCCACTGGTGTCATGTCATGGCCCACGAGTCGTTCGAGGATGCAGCAACGGCCGAACTGATGAACCGCTATTTCGTCAACATCAAGGTCGATCGCGAGGAGCGTCCCGATCTCGACCGGATCTATCAGACGGCGCACTATCTGTTGACTCAGCGCAGCGGTGGTTGGCCGCTCACCGTGTTTCTGACGCCGGATGATCTGCTGCCATTCTACGCCGGCACCTATTTTCCGCCTGTAGCACGACACGGCCTGCCCGGATTTCGGGATCTGCTGGTCGGTGTCGCCGATCTCTACCGCGAGCGGCACGATGAGGTGCGCCAGCAGGGCGCGGCGTTACAGCGGGCCTTGTCTCAGGCGGTCAATCAGCGTCACCCCAGTGTCGAGCTGGGGCCGCAGCTGCTGGCCAGGGCGGTTGAGGCACTCGCCGAGCGCTATGATGCCGACAATGGTGGTTTCGGCCAGGCGCCGAAGTTTCCCCATCCCACCACGCTGGCATTTTTGCTGCGTCGCTGGCTATTGTCGCGTGGCGGAGATGAGGTCGACCTGAAAGCGCTGGAAATGCTGGCCTATACGCTGAAGAAAATGGCGTTGGGTGGTGTCAACGATCAGATCGGTGGTGGTTTCTGTCGTTATTCGGTGGATGACTACTGGATGATTCCTCACTTTGAAAAGATGCTGTACGACAATGCCCAGTTGCTGCCGCTCTATGCCACCACAGCGATCACCACCGGCAGCGCTTTGTTCCGGCGTGTTGCAGCGGAAACAGGGCAGTGGGTGATGCGCGAAATGCAGTCCCCAGAAGGGGGGTATTTCTCCGCGCTGGATGCCGATAGCGAGGGAGAGGAGGGCAAGTTCTATGTCTGGACGACCGACGAGGTAGCAGCACTGCTCAGTGAGGAGGAGTACCTCTATTTTGCACACCGCTATGGCTTGAACCGGCCGTCCAATTTTGAGGGCAAATGGTTGCCTCATGTCTATATGGAGTATGAGGTGCTGGAGAAACAGTTCTCGCGGCCGGAAAGCGAGATTCGTCAGATTATCGACATGGCCCGCAACAAACTGCTGGCAGCACGATCCGGGCGGGTCAGGCCGGGCAAGGACGAGAAAGTCCTGACTTCATGGAATGGGTTGATGATCTCCGGCATGGCGATTGCGGGGAGATTGCTGGGGCGCGAGGATTTCATCGACTCGGCGGAGCAGGCGTTGGCATTCATTCAGCGTGAGCTATGGGTTGACGGGCGTTTGCTGGCCACCAGCAAGGACGGACATGCCCATCTGGCTGCCTATCTCGACGACTACGCCTTCCTGCTGGACGCGATCCTGGAGCTGCTGCAAGCACGCTGGAATGCGGCGCAACTGCGTTTCGCTGGCAAGCTCGCCGATGTCATGCTCAAACACTTCGAAGATCACGACAACGGTGGCTTCTTTTTCACCGCTGATGATCACGAGCGCCTGCTGGAACGGCTCAAGCCCTTCGCTGACGAGGCATTGCCAGCCGGCAATGCGGTGGCGGCCAAGGCGCTGGGCCGACTGGGCTATCTGCTGGGTGACAACCGCTATATCGATGCATCTCAGCGTTGCATGGCGGCCGGTTCCGGGCTGGTCGCTCAGGCGCCGGTAGCACACTGCGGCATGCTGGCAGCGCTGCAAGAACAGATCGAGCCGCCCAGGATCATGGTGGTTCGAGGTGAGGGGCAGGCGCTGGAGGAGTGGGCAATGGCGCTTGCTGCGCATTCAGATCCACGCACACTCGGCTTTGCGATACCGAATGATGCCAGTGATTTGCCGCCGGCGCTGGCGATTAAATCGGGACGTGACGAAGGCCCGGTTGCCTATCTGTGTGAAGGCATACAGTGTGCCGAACCGGTTGTTGAGCTGGCAGATTTCACGCAATTACTGGCTTGAGTTGTGAGTGCGCGGTAGTCGATAGCTGCGGTTTTGGCAGAACATTACTCGTTCGTAATCTGTGCCGGGCTGGCTAGAAATTAATGTTCTATGTTATATACTCACTTTAATTGGTTGAAAATATTGCTTTTAAAGGTGCTGTAGCTGGTTGGTTGGCGGCGCCTTCTCACTGGGGAGTAGCGTCATGAAATTTCTTGGAAGCCTGATGATCGCAGCATTTATCGTGATGATGCCGCAGTCGGCCATTAGCAAGATCAGGGTTGTCGATACCAGCAGCACCACACCGATGGACATCGTCTGGACCTCAAAGAACAGTACCGGCCAGGTTGTCGTACACCTCTATATGTATTGGGGCTTGCAGTGTCCGCATTGCCATGAGGCGATGCCGTTCATCAAGAAGATTGCGCGCAACTACCCCTGGGTGAAAGTGCATTTGCGCGAGATCAGTGAAAACCGCAAGAATCTGGTGTCGATGTACAACATGGCCGATGCGATCGGTGAGTCCAATGTAGCGATTCCGGCATTCTTCTACTGTGGTTATCTGTACACTGGCTGGGGTGACGATGAGACCACGGGTGCATGGCTGGTGGATGAGCTGAAACAGTGCCGTGGTAATCCTATTTGACGAAACCGCCACCTCGGCGACACAAATTATGTAGAGCGTATCAGCCGTTCGGCTGATGCTTTGCACTTACGATTACGTCCTCTCCTAGCAGGTAAAAAGGGCGTATCAATGAATAAGATCCTTACCGTCACCGTCAATTACAAGACAGCCGAACTCACCATCAAGTGCATTGAATCCGTTGCCCGGGAGCGTGAGCTGAATGCCCCGGGGCTGGAGATGTGTGTTGTCGACAATGACTCGCAAGATGGCTCGGTCGAGAAAATTGCCGCGGCGGTACGGGAAAACGGCTGGTCCGATTGGGTTGAGGTGCTTCCCGCGGGTTGCAATGGCGGATTCTCCTTCGGCAACAATGTGGCGATCCGCCCTGCGCTCGCCCGGCCACGTGATCAGCAGCCTGACTTCATCTGGTTGCTCAACCCTGATTCTGAAGTCGAACCCGGTGCGGCCCTTGAGCTGATCCGGTTCATGCAGGAGCGTCCGCGGGTGGGCATGACGACAGGGCTTTCCTATGGTTTGGATGATGAGATTCAGACCGTGGCCTATCGCCACTTCAGTCCGCTGACCGAGTTTGTTGGCATGTCACAAATTGGTGTGCTTGAACGCCTGATGCCGTTCTCGAATGTCGTGCTGCCGTTGGGTGATGAGCCCAGCCAGGCGGTCTGGCTTTCCGGCGCCTCGCTGATGATCCGTCGCGAGGTGTTCGATGATACGGGCCTGATGGATGAAGACTATTTTCTCTACTTCGAGGAAACCGATCTGTGCATCCAGGCCGGGCGTGCCGGCTGGGAGATGTGGTATGTGCCAGCCAGCCGGGTGATGCATGTCGAAGGCGCTGCGACGGGTTTCACGCTCGAAGAGGTGGCCAAGCCGCGGCGTGCGCGGTACTGGTTTGAGTCGCGGCGTCGTTTCTTCCGCAAAAACTACGGCTTGCTGGTCGCCATGCTGGCGGATCTGGGCCATCTGAGCGGATATATGCTGTGGCGTCTGCGCCGCATGCTCCAGAACAAGCCGGATCTCGACCCGCCGTTCTACTTGCGCGACTTCGTTGCCAACAGCATTTTCGTGGCAGGATTCGGTTTGGGGCGCAGCAAGCTGGCTATTCCGCAATCTCCAGAACGGCTCGCTGGCCGGGCGTAATGTCCTTGTCGGTGGTGAAGCTGACGCTGAGTTCAAGTAGTGCGGGGTTGCTTGCGGCCGGCGCTATCTGCTGGATCATTCCCTTGAAGCGTTCATCACCAACAGTGACGCCGATCGTTTGCCCCACGGTGAGTTGATCGCCCTGTTGCGGCGTGATTCGCGCGATTGCCAGCAAGTGGCCACCGCGGGCAATGCGTAGTATGGGGGTGATATCGCAACGATTGCTGACCGTTTCACCGGGGTGGACATTCTGCTCGGTGATCACGCCACTGAACGGGGCGCGGATCTGGCTGTATTCGAGCTGGATTTGCGCCAGCGCCAGTTCCGCGTTGGCGCGTGCAAGGTCGGCCTGAGCGCTGTCGTAACGGGCCTGGACGTCTTCCAGTGCGGTGGTCGACAGTACCGTGCGATCGAACAGTTCCTCGGCGTGGCGTAACTCCCGCTCGGCAATGCGGAGCTGGCTGCTGAGGCGCTGAACCTCCGCTGCGGCGCGTTTCTTCTCTGCTTGCAGCGGGCGTGGGTCCAGTGTGGCAAGCAAGGCCCGTTTCTTCACCCGATCACCAACCGAGACCTTCACGCTGGCGATACGGCCGCTCAACGGTGTCGACAGCGTGGCGGTCTCGGCCCAGCGCAGGGTTGCCGGCAGTTCTTCGGCCGTGGCGTCCTGGCTGATCGGCGCAAGCATCACCAGGAGTATTGAAAAACAACGGCTGAATTGACGTGATGCCTTGGTGATTCGGCTGTGTGATTGTGTCATTGCGTGGCCTCGTTTGCGGCGGCTGCATCAGGTGGTGTGAGGGCGCTCCAGCTGGGGTTGCCGGTCAGAACAACCAGTGTTTCGCGTGCCAACGCCAGCTCAAAGCGGGTTTTTTCCGCAAACTGGCGGGCATCGCTCTGTTCAACCATGGCATCGCCCAGATCGGTCTTGATTTCCAGTTCATATTCGGCGCGGCTGCGATCCAGGTAAAGTTCACGGTAGTCTTCACGGATAGTCGCCTGTTTCAGTTGTAGCTGAAGTGTCGCGATCTGCTGCAATGTCGTCAGTAGCTTTTGCCTGATTTCGTATTCGGTCTGTGTCTTTTGTGCAGTGAGGCTGCGCCGTTTGGCAAGGCGGGCACTGATGTCGGCATCGACACGTCCACCCTGATACAAGGGCACATTGATGCCGAGAATGCCGCGCAATGGCGTGCGGCTGCCATACTCCTGGCGATATTCATGGGCTTCCAGTTGTAGATAGAGTTCTGGGTAGCGTTGCGCACGAACGGCTTTTTGCTCGTCTTGCAAGGCCAGTAGCTGCGCATTCAGGGCCTGGAGCGCCGGATTGTTGGCCAGGCTGTCGTTGAGCAGATCTTCATATTCGGGCAGCGGGCTTGTCAGCCCGGGCAGTTGGGGTGGCTCCAGAGTGGCGGAGAGCTCATCTGGACGGTTCAGTGTCAGTGCTAGCTGGGCGCGGGTCTGGCGTTGTGCCGATTCCGCACGCTGGCGCTGTAGCAACTGCTGCTGATAGGCATCCTCCAGCTTGAGCAGCTCAAGCTCCGGGATTCTCCCAAGTTCCAGTTCATCCCTCGCTCGGTCGAGACGAACATAGGCAACGGCCATGGCTTCGTTAGCGCTAGCGGCGGCGAGGTCGGCGAGCAGGACGTTGAAGTAGTCTTGCATCACTTGCTGGCGTAGCTGTAGTCGTGTCAGGGCCAGCGTCGCCCGGCTCGCGGCGGTTTCTTTGGAAGCTGCATCAATGCGGTGGCGGGTGCGCCCAAAATCATACAGGCGCTTGTATAAGGTGATGCTCGCTCGTGAGTCGTCGCGACTGTCGTAGGGTGGGCCGGCTATTGGCTTGATACGATGTAATTCTGCGGTCAAGTCGATGCGGGTATCGTCGCTTGCTGCAACCTGTGCGGCATCCGCTTCGCGGCTTGCCGTGTCGGCTTGTGCTCCAACGAGGCGGGGGTGGTTGTCATCGATCGAGGCCAGTGCTGCCGCCAGACTGAGTGGTTCGGGCAATGTTGCGGCTGGGGTTTCCATCTCGTCGCCAGCGCTAGTGTTTTGGCACCATAGCAGGCTGAGGAGAATCAGCTGAGGCAGTAACCGCTTGCTCATGCGAGGGGGGTTCCTAGCGTTGTCGTTGGCTGAGCTTGAAGCGGGTAAAGCTGCCATTCTTGTAGTGGCCCTCTGCGACATAGCGGCCGAGCAACATGAACTCCTTTGCGTCGCGACTTGCACCGATGAAACGTGCAGTCCGTTTGCCTTCGAGGTCGAAAAAGGCGATGACAGGCGTTGCTCTGACGCGGTGCTCTCTGCTGGCGAAGTCCTTCTGGGTCGTCTGTTTGCCCGCGAAATTGACCAGTTCCACATCGCCTTCGATATCGATACTGATGATGCGGAAGTGTTTGCGGTAGTAGTCCTGAACGTCGGGTTGGTTGAGCACCTCCCGTTTCATGCGGTGGCAGAACGGACAGTCGTCCATCTCGAAGAAGATCACGATGCCCTGTTTGCCTTCTTCTCGCGCTGTCTCCAACTCTTCGGAAAGGTCGCCAAAGGACTCCTGAAAGAAGTGGGTGGCAGGGTCACGGCCCGCAGCAGAAAGGCCGGGGATGGAGAGAGCGATGGCGAGTATCAGCAGAAAAAACAGCTTTGGGGTGTGTCTGTGCATGAATGTGGCGATGCTCCAGTGCGTTGTCGAGGCACTCAACAATACTGGATCAAGGGGTTCGGGCGATCAAGCGACTTTTTCCCAGCCATTGCAGCGTGTTCCCTGACTGCCGGCCTGGCAACAAGGTATGACGTGGCTTGAAAAACCACTCTCGTGGCGCCATGCTGAACAGACAATCTTCTTTTCTGCGAGACCCACGTGCCCCTTCTTCTGCTCTTTATCGTTGTCCCAATCGTCGAACTCTATTTCCTCATCAAGGTTGGCAGCATCATTGGTGTTATTCCCACGATTTTGATCGTCATTGCCACAGCGGTCATTGGCACGGCGCTGCTGCGCCAGCAAGGGCTTGCAACCCTGCACCGCTATCAGCAAAGCCTGTCCAGCGGTCGCTTGCCGGCGCAGGAGATGATCGAAGGGCTGGCGCTGGTCTTTGGCGGGGCATTGCTGCTCACCCCGGGGTTTGTCACCGATGCGGTCGGATTTCTCTGTCTGATCCCGATCACCCGGCAGGCAGTGATCCGCTGGTTGTTGAAACGGGTACGCATCCGTGGGGTTTCAATGATGTCGCAGCGAAGCCGCTGGAATCATCAAAGTGATGATTTCGACGCGCCGGAGCAACCGCAGGGTGGTCGAACGATCGAAGGGGAGTTCACCCGCAAAGACCGGGATTAACCCGAGATCATCTCTATTTGCAATCCGGGTTCTTTCCGGTCGTCCACCGGCTCAAGACGTGGTGATGGTGCGATGCTGACGAGAACCGAACTCTCGCCAGCTGGTGAGATGGGCGGGCTTGCGGCTTACCAACCGCGGCGATGACCATAGAGTGCCAGCGCGCCGGCACAGCTGACGATGATCCAGATGACGACAATGTCGTTGATGCTCATGATGGGCCTCCTTGCGACTACATGATGTCGAATCAGGTGGCTATTTTCCGGGCCTTGGTGGTGAAATTGCAGTGCAGAATGCAAACAATTGTTGTCTCCGGGAGATTGTTGCCAGCGCAGCAATCCAGATGTGTTCAAGCTCACATCCTAGTGTAATCACTTGGTCTAGCATGTTTCTGGCCAAAGAAAATGCTGGAAACAGAATTTTACAATCTACTATAATCCAGGTCACAAAAAAAACGCGACTGCAGTTCGGTATTACGACAAACGGGGAAAGGACGATGTTGATATTGACTCGCCGGATTGGCGAAACGGTAATGATCGGAGATGATGTTTCAGTCACGATTCTGGGTGTAAAAGGCAATCAGATACGGGTGGGCATCAATGCACCGAATGATGTCGCGGTACATCGGGAAGAGGTGTATCAGAAACTACAGGCTGAAAAGTCGGTTAAGAAACCGAGAATGACAACAAGAAAGCCGACGATCTCTTTGGTTCGAGGCGGCTAAGACGACTTTAGCGTCGTTAGTCCCGGGCACTACGCGATGGTGTTGCTTCAGGACAGCTTTCTGCCTGCCGCGGGGCGGTGGATGGTCTATTATTTGATCATTCCTTAATCTGGCCACGCAGGAGTGAACCACCGGTGATTCACGTCACGAAGCTCGTTCTCGATGTGCTCAAACCACATCAACCCAATGCACTCGATTTTTCCTGCACTGTTGCCGAGGTCGGCGCCAACTATCGTGTACAGCTCGTTGTGGTCGAGGTCGATGAGCATACCGAGACGGTACGTGTGCGGATCGAGGGTGATCACCTCGATTTCGCTGCCATCGAGAAAGCAATCGCTGGCATGGGTGGTTCGCTCCACAGTATCGACGAGGTGGATGTCTGCAACATGGCGGCTCCGCAGCTGGAGGAGTGATGCCATGCACTCCCGTCACTATCCAAGCTGCTTCTGTTTACGGAAATTCCTGATGTGATGGGCCTGAGCCGGCGGCTGGTATTCCTGCTGCGTATTTCCGAATCACACGGCATTATTCGTCGCTATTTTGTGGTCAATGGCTTTGATGGCGCATTGACGATGCTGGGGATCATCATGGGTTTCGCACTGGCGGAGCCGACCAACACCGATGTCGTCATCAGCGCCTGCCTTGGGGCGGCGATCGCGCTTGCGGTCAGTGGCGTCAGCAGCGCCTATATCAGTGAGGTAGCCGAGCGCCGCAAACGTCTGCATGAACTGGAGCAGGCCATGATCCGTGACCTGACGCATAGCGCCCACGGCGAAGCAGCACGGTGGATGCCGCTGCTGGTGGGGCTGGTCAATGGCATGTCGCCGTTACTGATTTCCTTGCTGATCATGTTGCCGTTGTGGCTGGCCAAGGCGGGGCTGGCGCTACCTGTGTCGCCGCTGCTGCTGGCTGTTCTGATTGCGCTGGCAATCGTTTTCCTGCTGGGCGTCTTTCTTGGCCGTATCTCGGGCATTTCCTGGCTGCGTAGTGGTTTGCAGACCATTGTGATTGCGGTGGCGACGATTTCTCTGGTCTATCTGTTCAGCTGACGAGCTGCCTGGGCGTGATTCAACGGTGGTGGATTGCCGATCTGTGGCACGTTTTCTTCACGCAGGCATTGACATCCAAAAACGCATCCCTATTATTGGCACTCATCCGGGGTGAGTGCTAGCAGAGGCGTGTCGCCTGCTGCCACGTGGCGCTGATCACCTGACCGGAACTCGAATCAATTCAACTGGACTCAAATCAAAGGAGATTTGTCGAATGATTATTCGTCCTTTACATGATCGCGTTGTCATCAAGCGCGTCGAAGAAGAACGTACGACTCCCGGGGGTATCGTGATTCCCGATTCCGCGGCAGAAAAACCCGATCGCGGCGAAGTCATCGCTGTGGGCAATGGCAAGATTCTCGACAATGGCGAAGTCCGGGCACTGGACGTCAAGGTTGGCGACAAAGTGCTGTTTGGCAAATATGCCGGAACCGGCGTCAAGGTAGATGGCGAAGAAGTGTTGGTCATGCGTGAAGACGACGTGATCGCTGTTATCGAAGATTAAGGAGGGAGAGAAAAAGATGAGTGCTAAAGAAGTAAGATTTGGAGATGACGCCCGCCATCGCATGGTGCATGGCGTCAATATTCTGGCCAATGCAGTCAAGGTAACGCTGGGTCCCAAGGGCCGCAATGTCGTGCTGGAGAAGTCCTTTGGTGCGCCGACTGTCACCAAGGATGGCGTCTCCGTGGCGAAAGAGATCGAGCTCGAAGATCGTTTCGAGAACATGGGTGCGCAGATGGTCAAGGAGGTTTCCTCGCAGACTTCCGACAACGCCGGTGACGGCACCACCACTGCAACCGTGCTTGCCCAGGCCATCGTTCGCGAAGGCATGAAGAGCGTTGCTGCTGGCATGAACCCGATGGACCTCAAGCGTGGGATCGACAAGGCGGTAACCGCAGCGGTCGAGGAGCTTCGCAACCTCTCCAAGCCTTGTGCCGATACCAATGCAATCGCCCAGGTCGGTACGATTTCGGCGAACTCCGATGCGTCCATTGGCAACACCATTGCTGAGGCGATGGAGAAGGTTGGCAAGGAAGGCGTTATTACTGTCGAGGAAGGTTCCGGCCTCGAAAATGAGCTGGATGTCGTCGAAGGCATGCAGTTCGACCGTGGTTACCTGTCGCCCTATTTCATCAACAACCAGGATGCGCAGCAGGTTGAGATGGATGATGCGTATATCCTCCTGCACGACAAGAAGGTCTCGAACATTCGCGACTTGCTGCCGGTACTCGAAGGTGTCGCCAAAGCCGGCAAGCCGCTGCTGATCATCGCTGAAGATGTTGAAGGCGAAGCGCTGGCAACGCTCGTGGTCAATAGCATTCGCGGCATCGTCAAAGTCGCTGCCGTCAAGGCGCCTGGTTTCGGTGATCGCCGCAAGGCCATGCTGCAGGATATCGCTATCCTGACTGGCGGCCAGGTCATCTCCGAAGAAGTGGGACTGTCGCTGGAAAAGGCCTCTATCGAAGAGCTTGGCCAAGCGAAGAAGGTCGTTATCAACAAGGAAACCACCACCATCATCGATGGTGCGGGTAGCGAAACTGACATCAAGGCACGGGTCGAGCAGATTCGCGCGCAGATGGAAGAAACCACTTCCGACTACGATCGTGAAAAGCTGCAAGAGCGTCTGGCCAAGCTGGCCGGTGGTGTTGCTGTCATCAAGGTTGGTGCAGCCACTGAAGTCGAGATGAAAGAGAAGAAGGCACGCGTTGAAGATGCGTTGCACGCAACTCGCGCTGCTGTTGAAGAGGGTGTCGTGCCTGGTGGTGGTACCGCGCTGATCCGCGCCTGCGAGGCCATCAAGGACCTCAAGGGTGACAATGAAGATCAGAACGTGGGTATCTCCATTGCCGTTCGCTCGATGGAAGAGCCGCTGCGCCAGATCGTCTCCAATGCGGGTAAAGAAGGTTCTGTTGTTCTGAACACGGTTCGTGACAACAGTGGTAACTTCGGTTACAACGCGGCGACCGATGAGTATGGCGACATGATCGAAATGGGTATCCTCGATCCCACCAAGGTCACGCGCTCTGCCCTGCAGAATGCTGCTTCCGTAGCGGGGCTGCTGATTACCACCGAAGCCATGATCGCAGAAATTCCGAAGGAAGAAGCTGCGGCACCAGCCGGTGATATGGGTGGCATGGGCGGCATGGGTGGAATGGGCGGCATGATGTAAGCCCTTTTCCAACCAGGAAAAGCGTCAAGGAAAGCCCCGCCTCGTGCGGGGCTTTCCGCGTTTTGGCATTGCCAAGATGATGAACATCAGGGGTGAAAAATGCCTCCCCCTTCCATTTTGTCTACTGCTCGACACCCATACCCCCCCAGCCTTTGGTAGCATCAGGGAACCTTCCATGATCCGTACTCAGGAGTAGCGCGTGGCAACGACCCGTCAGAGCAGTTCCGCACAGCAACCCTATGCCTGTGTCATCGGTGACTTGAGCATGGTGCGTGCGCTTGGGCGGGCCGGCATTCCGGTCGCGCTGGTGACGGACACGCTCGAGACTCGGGCGGTCCACTCCCGCTACAGCAAAGCGATCGTGCAGACGCCTAGCTGGGTCGATAACCCTGATGCCGCTGTCGATGCGCTCATCGAATGGGGCAAGCGGCAGGTGGAAGCGCCGATTCTGTTCTATCAGGGCGACCACGATCTGGTTGCGCTCTCCAAGGCGCGGGAGAGGTTGGAGCCGCACTTCAGGTTTATCTTCCC
Organism: Gammaproteobacteria bacterium; assembly: GCA_026981985.1. GTDB lineage: Bacteria > Pseudomonadota > Gammaproteobacteria > UWMA-0217 > UWMA-0217 > JALSHZ01. The sequence continues at coordinate 68,664 of JALSHZ010000121.1, forward strand.
GCCGCAGGAACTTGTTGCCGATTTCAGCGACAAGTTGCGTTTTGCCGATCTGGTGGAGCAGCGAGACCTGCCGGTGCCACGCACGCTGACGCTGAAACAGCATTGCAATGTCACCAAATTGCTGGCCGATTGGGACGACTTTCCCTGTGTGTTCAAGCCGGCAATGCGCACCAATTGGTACGAAACGATTGGTTGCCTGCAAAAGGCGCTGCGTATCGAGTCTAGATCGGAGCTGGTTGATCTGATTCCAAAGATTGATGTGAGCAATGCCGCTTTTGTTCTCCAGGCTTCGATCGAAGGCGGTGAGGAAAATATTGTCAGCTATCACGCCTATATCCGGCCTGGCGGAGAAATCGTTGCCGAATTCACTGGCCAGAAGGTGCGCACCGGACCACGACTCTACGGAATCTCGTCTTGTGTGGAAATCACCGACGATGAGCGAGTGAGAAACCTTGGTCGCTCAGTGGTTGAGAAACTCGATTTTTCCGGCGTACTGAAGATCGATTTCAAGATCGACAGCCGCAGCGGAGAACTTTTCATGCTGGAGATCAATCCTCGCTTCAACCTGTGGCATCATCCGGCTGCGGTGGCTGGCGTGAACATCCCGCAAGCTGTCTATCAGGACTGTATCGAAGAGGGCTCTGCCGAGATCTCGCGCACGGTTCGCCCTGGTGTTCGCTGGATCGAGCTTGGTCTCGATTTCATGGCCTATCGTGAATACCATGCCGATGGGGATCTTCCGCTGCTGACCTGGCTGCGTGAATTGGCCACGGCCGATGTCAATGAGGGGTTCTGTTGGCGAGATCCGAAACCTGGCATATTGGGCATTGCCTGCCGCATCAAGCGCAATTTCCACAAACGGGTGTTGAGACGCCAAAACGTTGCTGAGTGTGGCTGAGGTGCCGATGCAGATTGCGCTGATCGCCGATATCCATGCCAATCTTGAAGCGCTCGACGCTGTTCTTGAGGATATTGAACGCACGGCGCCCGGGGCGATGATCATCTGCGCTGGCGATATCGTTGGTTATGGACCAGACCCGGAAGCCTGTATCACCCGCCTGCGTGAACGCGATGTGCCATGCGTCATGGGAAATCATGAAGAGATGCTGCTGGGCAAGCGCGATTTTTCGCGCTGTGTCTATGCTGGTGTCAAGTCGGCTCTCTGGGCGAGGCGGCGAGTCAGCGCAGAGGCGAAGTCATTTCTTGCCGCGCTGCCGGCGAGCCGCGAGGTCGCTCCAGGTATTGTCGTCTGTCACGGCGACCTGGAGAGCGCCGACATCTACATCAGCGACGCGAAACGGGGCAGTGCGGTGCTGGCACAGTTGGGCGAGCAATGGCCTGATGCCAAAATACTGGTCTGTGGTCATACCCACCACGCCGCGATCTATACCGAGGCATCAGGATTCGATCTCGTTGCTGTTCCGGATCAGCGTCCGCTCCCGAATGCAGAACCCTGTATCGTCAATCCGGGGGCGGTTGGTCAATCCCGTGATACTCGCGCCGTAGCGCGTTATGCGATTGTTGATCGCGAGTCGAATTCGATTGCCTTTCACGAGCTGGAATATGACCACGCCACGACCATCCGCAAGCTCCGCCGAGCAGGTCTGGTGCCCCAAGTGGTGCTACGGCGCCCGGAAGGAAAAATCGCGCAGCGTATCGAATGGTACAAACTGCGCTGGGCCCGCTACTGGGGTGAGAGGGACAATGCCAAAATGCGGGAAGTCTCGTAGGCAGGGTTTGTTGGGCACGTCATCACTGTTTTAACATCCCGCCATCTCCGCGTCAGGTCTTACGCTTGTCGAGCGAGAACCCCTTGACGAAAACACTGTGCCGGAAAAAATCCGTCAGATAGGCTGGCGGATCGAGGTTTTGCTTGCGTTGGATGAACTGACGTATCAGCCAGAGTGAATAGCCAGCCATGTGCAGGGCGTCAGCCAGCGCCGCATAGGCAGCGCCGTGATTCTTGATGAAGTAGCGGCGGCGGGATTCGAACCAGTAGCCGGGCCTTCGTGGTTGCCGGGCGCTGGTGTGCCGAAAACCTGTCGAGGCGCCAATCACGTGCAGGATTCTGCTCTCCGGCACATACCAAAGCTCCCAGCCTTTGCGCTGCGCCTGGAGACAGAAGTCGCTCTCCTCGAAGTAGAGGAAGTAATCTTCGTCCATCAGGCCGATGGTGTCGAAAACCTCGCGCCGAATCATCAGTGAGGTGCCGGATAGCCACTCCGCCAGGTGTGGTTGGGGTTCCGGCGTGACTGGAATTACCGTTTTTGGCAGCAGGCGATCGACGATCCCGAGCCGCAGGTTCGAAAAGAATTCACTCAGCGCAGTGAAGTGGCGGAAGGCCATGGCTTTTTGCTCGCCTTCGGGATCGATATAGCGGCTGGTGGCCAGCCCGGCTTTGGGATGCGCTTCCATGAAATCCAGCAAGGCCTTGCCTGCACCCTCTAGCGATTCCGCATCAGGGTTGAGCAACCAGAAGTAGTCGGGCGGCTGGTCAGCTGTGAGTGCCGGGCGGATGGCGATATTGTTGCCATAGGAAAAACCGCCATTGCGTTCGGCCGCGACGACCTCAGCCCAAGACTGCCAGCCATTCTCTTTGATAGCGTTTCTGATCGTGTCGACAGACCCATCGCCGGACTGATTGTCGACCACAACCATTCGGGTTTGCTCGGGAAGGTTGCGCAGGTCGGCGGCAATGGATGCCAGGCACTTGATGGTCAGTGCGGCAGTGCGGTAGTTGACGGTGACAATGAGCAGTTTGGGCATGGGGGTTGGGCCATTTGGGATTGGCATTGTTGTCTCTGGCCGCGATGGTAGTAGAGATGCTTGAAAAGATCACGGAACCCATCCGGTTTCCGTGGCGGATGCACTCTTTTGGTTGGTTTGGCCCAGTTGATCTCATGATCAGATGAACAGAGTTTCACAGTTGGCCACTCAAGACTGTGTTAGCTTGGTGTTTGGAGGAAGTTGCACAGATATTGACCGATGAGTGAGAAGCCGATTCAACTGGCGATTGTAACCGTCAACTACAAAACGCCGGACCTGACCAATAGATGTATCGATGCGGTCTTGAACGATGCGCAAGCATTACCGCCCTTTCGCATGTTTGTGGTCGATAACAACTCCGGGGACGGGTCGCCGGAGGTGATTGGCCAACATATTGACGCGCGTGACGCAGGTGATTGCGTCGAACTGCTGGTGGCGCCAGTGAATGGTGGCTACGCCTATGGCAACAATGTTGCGTTGCGCGCCATTCGCGAGCGTGGCTTGGATCCGGCTTATATCTGGTTCCTCAATCCCGATACCGAGGTCGAGCTGGGTGCCGGCAAGGCGCTGATCGACTTTCTCGATGCGCATCCACAGGCAGGTATGGCGGGCAGTGGGCTGATCGACGCTGACGGTACGCCCCAGATCTCCGCGTTTCGCTTCCACGCGCCTCTGAATGAATTTCTCGAATACATGCAGCTGGGCATTCTGGATCGGCTGTTCAGCAACTATCAGGTAACGATGCCGGTCGCGTCAGTGCCGCATCGTGCCGACTGGGTGACCGGCGCCTCGTTCATGATCACGTCGCGGTGCATCGACAGCGTAGGGCTGATGGATGAAGGCTACTTTCTCTATTATGAAGATGTCGACTATGGTTTTGCGGCAGCCCGGGCCGGATGGGAGGTTTGGACAGTGCCGCAGAGTCGGGTGTTCCACGTCTGTGGTGCGGCAACGGGTGTGCTCGATTTCAATATGAAACAGCCGCGCCGGCCGGATTACTGGTTCGAATCACGCCGCCGCTTTTTTCTGAAGAACTACGGTAAGACGACGCTGCTGCTGGCCGATATTGCCCTGCTGACGGGTTTCTCCCTGTGGCGCCTGAGGCGCCTGATTCAGCGTAAACCCGATTTCGACTCGCCTGGATTCCTTGGTGATGCATTCCGCCATTCCGTGTTCGCGAAGGGCTTCCGTCTACAGACACGTGCGTTGCCATCGGAAGTCGAGCTGCCGCTGGCGGAGCAGGATTCCCCATCCTGAACGCGATTACTGTCGGCGCAGAAACACCCATTCATCACCTTGTGACTGCTCTTCCGAAAAGTGGTAACCGGCGCTATCGAACGCCTTGATGGCTTCCGGATCGGTCAGGCGGTGCTCGGCGATATAGCGGGTCATCATGCCGCGTGCTTTCTTCGCATAGAAGCTGATCATCTTGTACTGCCCGTTTTTCCAGTCCTTGAACTGCGGCGTGATGATTCGGCCATCGAGATCGTTCTTTCTTACTGCCTTGAAATATTCGTTCGACGCGAGGTTGACCAGTACGCCGTCATCCGTGGCCAGCAGTGCGTTGAGCGCATCGGTGATCTTGCTGCCCCAGAATTCATAGAGGTTGTTGCCGCGCGGATTGGGAATCTTACGCCCCATTTCGAGGCGGTAGGGCTGCATCAAATCCAGCGGACGCAGCAAGCCATACAGGCCGGAGAGAATCCGCAAGTGATCCTGGAGGAATTCGAGGCTTGCTTCATCGAGATGGTACGCATCGATGCCATCGTAGACATCCCCTTTGAAAGCGAACACCGCCGGGCGGGCATGGTCCGGCGTGAATGGCGTGTGCCACTCGGCGAAACGCTCGTGGTTGAGTTCCGCGATCTTCATGCTGACCTTCATGATTTCGGCGATATCCAGCGCCGAGTATTGCCGCATGGTGTCGATCAGCTCGGCGGAATCGTCGAGAAAATCGGGGATCGTGTAGTGATCGATTGGCAGAGGGGATTCGAGATCCAGCGTCTTGGCGGGGGAAATAACAATGATCATGGTTGGTGGTTCGCTTGTAGGATCAGATTTTCAGGCGTTCGACCGGGCGACCATTGACGAGGTGCTCTTCGATGATCTCGTCGATGTCCTCCTTGTCGATATAGGTGTACCAGGTTTCATCCGGATAGACGACGATCACCGGGCCTTCATCGCAGCGGTCGAGGCAGCCGGCGGTATTGATGCGTATCTTGCTCTTGCCGCTCAAGCCCAGATCCTTGATGCGCTGCTTCGCATAGGCGCGCAGCTCGCTGGCGTGATAGTTCTCGCAGCAGGGGCGGCCATCGTCGCGCTTGTTGGTGCAGAAGAATACGTGATGCTGGTAGAAGTGCATGGCTACCTATTGCCCAAAGAAAGTCTTACGATACGCAGACGATTGATTTTAGCAGGAAAGCCCCATGCGAGATTTCACCCCCATAGACAAGGTGGTCATGCTTCTGGACCAGAGCCTGCGTGCCGTACACAGTGCGCATCAAGGCACCGCGCGACCGAACCCGGCGGCGCAGCATGATGAAGCAAACCTCGATGAAAATGAGCGCAAACAGGTCATCGGGATGATGCGCATCAATCACGCGGGTGAGGTGGCGGCGCAAGCGCTGTACAACGGACAGGCGCTTACGGCCCGGGATGAAGAGGTACGGCAGCGGATGCAGGAATCCGCTATCGAGGAGACGGGTCATCTCGCCTGGTGCAAGGCGCGGGTCGATGAACTGGGCGGTCACACCAGCTATCTTGGCCCGTTCTGGTACTGGGGCTCATTCGCCATCGGCGCCACCGCCGGGCTGGCTGGCGACAAATGGAGTCTCGGCTTCGTCAAGGAGACAGAAGACCAGGTCGGCGCCCACCTCGAAGAGCACCTGAAGCGCCTGCCGGAACAGGATTTGAAAAGCCGCGCCATCGTCACGCAGATGGCGCTAGACGAAGCCCATCACGGCCAGAAAGCTGCCGACCTCGGCGGTGTCGAACTACCCGCCCCGATCCGCGGGTTGATGAAGCTGACATCCAAAGTGATGACGACGCTTAGTTATCGGTTTTGACTACTGGGAAGGACAGGCTTCCCTGATCTCATAGCCATGGGTGACTGTCGCTGTCTTGCCGAGCATGATCGATGCGGAGCAGTATTTCTCGGCAGAGAGTTCGATGGCCCGTTTGACGTGCTTTTCTGCCAGGTTTCGGCCGGTGACGATAAAGTGCAGGTGAATCTTGGTGAACACTTTTGGTTCGGTCTCAGCACGTTCTGCTTCGATCATTGCTTCGCAGTTGGTCACCTGCTGGCGTGCCTTCTTCAAAATGTGTACGACATCGAAGCTGGCGCAGCCACCCATGCCGAGCAGCAGCATCTCCATTGGGCGTGGGCCGTGGTCGGAACCACCGCTTTCGGGAGCGCCATCCATCACAATGGCGTGGCCTGTTCCAGACTCGCCTACGAACCCCATTGGGGGTAGCCATCTCACGCGTGCCTTCATTTTCCTACCCTTTGTCGTTAACGGGATTCCATAACTTGCATAGGTTTCGCTTTGCTGTTAAAAGGTTAGCACAGGAATGTGAACCTATACCTAAAACCGGATGGCTGCATTCGTGTGAAAAGGACTTCACATCCGCCGGAATTCAAACAAGGAATTGATCAATATGGTTGCGCTACAACGTACAGTGCCGGAGTTCAGCCCGGTAATCGACCGTTTTCTTCAAAACTGTCATATCAAGCACTATCCGCCCCGCTCGGTCATCATCCATGCGGGTGATCCACCGGAAACATTGTACTTCATCACCCGTGGCTCGGTCACCGTCATGATCGAAGACAAGGACGGGCACGAGCTGGTGCTGGCTTATCTGAACAAGGGTGAGTTCTTTGGTGAAATGGGGCTGTTCGACGACAAGGCCCGTAGCGCATGGGTTGTCGCCCGCAGCGAATGTGAAGTGGCCGAAATCCACTACAGCCAGTTCAAGAAGCTGTCGGCTGAAGACCCCGAGATTCTGTTCTCATTGGCGACACAAATGGCAACCCGCCTGCGTGACACGAGCCGTAAGGTCATCGACCTCGCTTTCCTTGATGTGACGGGACGGATTGCCCACACCTTGATGGAGCTATGCAGCCAGCCAGACGCAATGACGCACCCCGACGGTATGCAGATCCGCATCACTCGTCAGGAAATCGCCAAAATCGTTGGTTGTTCCCGCGAAATGGCAGGTCGGGTGTTGAAAGACCTGGAAGAGCAGGGATTGGTCAGCGCACACGGCAAAACCATCGTGGTATTCGGCGCACGTCCTGGCACTTAAAACCTGCTGTAACTACTCAGCTTACCCCCCTTATTTGCGCCAACTCTGCGTTGGAAGTGCTCATTTACACTTGTAAACTGCGCGCTTCCGCCTTGATTTGACGCAAAACGGGGGCAATCTGAGCAGTTACGAGACTGTGCTGAGTAGTTACAACCTGCTTACCTCAAGCAAACAAAAAAAGGCGGCCTCTAGGCTGCCTTTTTTGTGCCCTGGGACCGCCGGCGTCCCGCCGGCAATGCCAGCAGGATGCTGGCGCTCCCGTTCAAAAAAACAGCTCCGCCAACGCCTCACCCGGGTCATCAGCCCGCATGAAGGCCTCCCCAACGAGGAAGCCGTTGACGTTAGCGGCGCGCATTTTTTCCACATTATCCCGGGTATGGATGCCACTTTCGGTGATCAACAGCCGATCGTCGGGGATCTTGTCCAGCATGCGCAGGGTGGTATCGAGTGACGTCTCGAACGTTCGCAGATTGCGGTTGTTGATGCCGATCATCGGCACTTCCGTCGCCAATGCGCGTTCGAGTTCGATCTCGTCGTGGACTTCCATCAGCACGTCGAGGCCGAGTTCGGTGGCCAGGTCAGCGAAAGCGCGCAGGTCGCGGTCGCCGAGACTGGCGGCAATCAGCAGGATGCAGTCTGCGCCCAGTGTGCGTGCTTCGTAGATTTGCCAGGCATCGACGACAAAATCCTTGCGCAGCACCGGCAACTCGCAGGCATTGCGCGCCTCGATCAGATAGTCATCGCTGCCCTGGAAGAAATCGACATCGGTCAGTACCGAAAGGCAGGTCGCACCGCTGGCTGCATAGCGTTCGGCGATCCAGCCAGGATCGAAATCCGGGCGGATCAGCCCCTTGCTGGGAGACGCTTTCTTGATCTCGGCGATGACCGCCGGCTCACCGGCGGTGATGCGTTCCCGCAGTCGCCCAATGAAGCCCCGGGGAGGCGAGGCAGAGCCCAGCCGTTCCCGCAGTGCATCGAGCGGGGTGTGTTGCTGGCGCTCGGCGACTTCTTTGAGTTTCCGTCTGAGTATCTTTTGCAGGATGTCGTCGGTGGCTGCTCGGGTCATGCGGCAAAGCTCCGGCTCTTGGCGACGAGTGCGTCGAGACGCCCCTTGGCTGCGCCATTGGCAATCACTTCTCCGGCTTTGTCGATGCCCTGTTGCAGGCTGTCGGCAAGTCCCGCTGCATAGATGGCTGCGCCGGCGTTGAGTTGCACTGCGTCACGCGCCGGGCCGGGCTGATTGTCGAGCACCGAGCGGATCATCGCCAAGCTCTCATCCGGGCTGGCGACCTTGATCTGTTCGAGTGGCGATTCATCGATGCCGAAGTCGCCGGGGGCGATGCTGTATTCGGAGATCGCGCTATTGTTCAACTCGGCGACATGGGTCGCGCCCTCGATGCTGATCTCATCCAGCCCTTTTTCGGCATGCACGACCAGCACATGCTCGGCGCCAAGCTGTTGCAGCACGTCGGCCATTGGCCGTACCAGTTCACGGCTGAACACGCCGAGCAGCATATTGGGCGCCGCGGCTGGGTTGGTCAGCGGCCCGAGGATATTGAAGATTGTTCTCACCGCCATTTCCTTGCGCGGCCCGATGGCGTGTTTCATGGCGCTGTGATGCAGCGGGGCGAACATAAAGCCAACGCCCACCGCGTCGATGCATTCGGCGACCTGTTTGGGTGTCAGTTGCAGGTTTACGCCGGCGGTTTCGAGCAGGTCGGCGCTGCCAGAGCTGCTGGAAACTGAGCGGTTGCCGTGTTTGGCGACCCGCCCGCCCGCCGCAGCCACGACGAAGGTGCTGGCGGTGGAGATATTGAAGGTATGGGCGCTGTCGCCCCCGGTGCCGACGATATCGACCAGATGGTTGCGATCGACTTCGACCGGCGCCGCCAGTTCGCGCATCACCGACGCCGCAGCGGCGATTTCATCGACGGTCTCGCCTTTCATGCGCAGACCGATCAGAAAGCCGCCGATCTGCGCCGGGGTCGCCTCACCGGTCATGATCTGGCGCATGACTTCAACCATCTCGTTGCCGTTGAGATTGCGGTGGTCGAGCACCGCCTGGATCGCCTGTTGGATGTTCATTTTCTCATGCCTTCTTGCTGGTCGAGGAAGTTACGGAGCAGGTCGTGTCCGTGTTGGGTAAGAATGGACTCGGGATGATATTGCACCCCTTCGATCATGTATTCGTGGTGGCGCACACCCATGATCTCGTCGAATTCGCCGTCGTCGGTTTCCGTCCAGGCGGTGATCTCCAGGCAATCCGGCAGGCTCGCCCGGTCGATCACCAGGGAGTGGTAGCGGGTCGCCTCGTAGGGGTTCGACAGCCCGCGGAACACGCCTTCGCCGCGATGGTGGATCATTGATGTCTTGCCGTGCATGATCTCGCGCGCGTGAACGATCTTGCCACCGAAGACCTGGCCGATACTCTGGTGGCCGAGGCAGACGCCCAGGATCGGCACCCGCCCTTTCCACTGCTCGATCAGCTGCATTGAGATGCCGGCTTCGTTCGGCGTACAGGGTCCGGGTGAGATCATGATGTGATCCGGCTGCATCGCCTCGACTTCGTCCAGCGAAATCTCGTCATTGCGCGCCACGGTGACATCGGCACCCAGTTCGCCCAGGTACTGCACCAGGTTGTAGGTAAACGAGTCGTAGTTGTCGATCATTAGCAGCATGTGATCACCTGTGCGTGCTATCGAGGCCGGCGGCGGCCATCTCCACCGCCTTGAAGATGGCGCGTCCCTTGTTCATCGTCTCTTTCCACTCCAGCTGGGGCTGGGAATCGTAGACGACCCCGGCACCCGCCTGAATATAGAGGGTGCCATCCTTGATGACCGCGGTGCGGATGGCAATGGCGGTGTCCATATTGCCATTCCAGGAAAGATAACCGATTGCGCCAGCATAGATGCCGCGCTTGACCGGCTCTAGCTCGTCGATGATCTCCATGGCGCGAATCTTGGGCGCACCGCTGACGGTGCCGGCGGGGAAGGTGGCGCGCAGAACATCGATGGCGCTGAGGCCTTCCTGCAATTCGCCGACCACGTTGGAGACGATGTGCATGACATGGGAGTAGCGCTCGACCAGCATCTTGCCTGTCAGTTTCACCGTGCCGGTCTTGCTCACCCGGCCAGTGTCGTTGCGGCCAAGGTCGATCAGCATCAGATGTTCGGCCAGCTCCTTCGGGTCGCCGAGCAGATCGGCTTCCATTGCCAGGTCATCGGCTTCGTCCCGGCCGCGGCGGCGGGTGCCGGCAATGGGGCGCACCGTGACTTGACCGTCTTCGAGATGCACCAGAATCTCGGGACTGGAGCCGACGATGTGGAAGTCATCGAGATCGAGAAAGTACATGTACGGCGACGGGTTCAGCGTCCGTAGCGCGCGGTAGAGATCCAGCGGCGGCGCCTCATAGGGAATGCTCATGCGCTGCGATAGCACCACCTGCATCACATCGCCATCGATGATGTACTGACGCGCCTTTTCCACGGCCTGCTTGAAGCCAGCTTCGGTAAACCCTGAGACGAAATCGGATTCACTGATCGGGTGCTGATGCGGTGTGGCGCGATAGCCCGGTGTGGCGCTGTGCAGCCGCGCTTCCAGCTCATCGAGCCGCTGCTTTCCGGTGGTCTCTTCGCCGGGTGAGACGTGGACGATCAAAAACAGCTTGCCGGCGAGGTTGTCGAACACCACGACTTCCTCGGAGACCATCAGCAGAATGTCGGCTGTGCCGATCGGGTCGGGTTTCGGTTTGCCGCGTCTGAGTCTCGGTTCGATATAGCCGATGGTGTCGTAGCCGAAATAACCGACCAGCCCGCCGGTGAAGCGGGGCAGGCCGTCGCGGATCTGAACATCGAAACGCTGTTGATAAGCTTCGATCCAGGCCAATGGATCATCGACCTGTTCGCTGGCGATGACGCTACCGTCCTCCAGCTGTTCGACACGGTTGCCGGTGATGCGGATGACGCGCCGGCAGGGCAGGCCGATGATCGAATAGCGACCCCATTTTTCGCCGCCTTGTACCGATTCGAACAGATAGCTGTAGGGGCCGTCAACCAGCTTGAGGTAGGTGCTGAGCGGGGTGTCGAGGTCGGCCAGTACCTCGCGTACCAGCGGGATGCGTTTTTCAGTGGCCCCGGCTGGGGCGTCGGCGGGTTGGTTCATGGGGCAGGTTCCGTATTCAGGGTGTTGCTCCGGTGCCTATCAGTATTGGGCGCCGGATCTGGAGATGAAAGGATGATGCGGCTAGCCGCGCCATCGTGTTCTGGTCCAGAATTTCTGAAAACGGTCGGTCATGAGCGCTATTCAAACAATGCCGGCAACTCGGCCATGGAGTCGATCACTGCGTCTGGCGAATACTCGCGAATGTCCACGCCATGATTATAGCCATAACTCATGCAGACGATCTTGAAACCGGCGGCGCGGGAAGCTTCCACATCGCTCTTGGAATCGCCGATCATCAGGCTCTGCTCCGGTGTGACGCCCAGCTGCTCCGCCGCGTGCAGCAGCGGTGCGGGGTGAGGTTTTTTCTGTGGCAGTGTATCGCTGGCGATGACGATCTCGAACACATCGTAGATGCCGAGATCCTTCAGCAGTGGCAGGGTGAACTGGCTGGCCTTGTTGGTGACGCAGCCGAGACGGGCATCGGTGCTCTGTAAATATTCGAGGCCTTCTTTCACCCCCGGGTAGAGCAGCGAGCGTTTCGAGGTGTTGTCGGCATAGAGGTCGAGAAACAGCGGATAGGCCTTGTCGAACAGCGCCTTGTCCGGGGTGCCGTCGAGGTCATTGCACAGCGCGCGCTCGACCAGCCGGGGCACGCCGTTGCCGACCCAGTTGCGCACTGCCGCTTCACCGCGCAAGGGCATGTCGAGCGCCTTCATCATCTCGTCGACGCAGTACGCCAGATCGGGCACGCTGTCGACCAGGGTGCCGTCGACATCGATCAGCACCATGCCTGGTTTGGCCAGTTTGGGCATGTTCTTATCCAGCTTTGGCGAGCTCTTCGCGCATGGCGGCGACAACGGAATCGTAGCGGTTCGGATCGCTGTCCTTCGCTGCGCCAAAGATGGCGGAGCCGGCCACGAACATGTCGGCGCCCGCTTCCTTGATCTCGCGGATATTGTCGACCTTGACGCCGCCGTCGATCTCCAGGCGAATGTCATAACCACTCTCGTCGATGCGCTTGCGCGCCTCGCGCAGCTTGTTCAGCGTGGCTGGAATGAAACTCTGGCCACCAAAACCGGGGTTGACCGACATCAGCAGGATGACATCGACCTTGTCCATTACGTAGTCGAGGTAGTCCAGCGGTGTGGCCGGGTTGAACACCAGGCCGGACTTGCAACCTTCGTTACGGATCAGTTGCAGCGAGCGGTCGATATGCTCGGAAGCTTCCGGGTGGAAGGTGATGTAGCTGGCGCCGGCCTTGGCGAAGTCGGGAATGATGCGATCGACCGGCTTGACCATCAGGTGTACGTCGATATCGGCGGTAACGCCGTGCTTGCGCAGTGCTTCGCAGACCAGCGGACCGATGGTCAGGTTGGGCACATAGTGGTTGTCCATCACGTCGAAGTGAACGACGTCCGCCCCGGACTTGATGACCATATCCACTTCATCACCGAGCTTGGCGAAATCGGCGGAAAGGATGGAAGGGGCTATCAGGTTATCTTTGGACATGCTGCACACCTCGTTGTCACAGATTGGATTCCGTTGCGCCCGGGATACCCCGCAAAATTCGAGGATAACCCTTGGTTATCGGGGCGCCGTTTCGTAGTTGCGGCACTTTAACTCAAAACAGGCGCGCCATTCCACCGGATTTTTGGGCGCTATTCGTCGATGGGGCTGTGAGCGTATGCAGCAGTTATTTGTTGGAATCGTCGCTGGTGAGTAGCAGGAACCGCTGCTTGTCGTGGGCAAACTTGGTTTCCAGTTTCTTGCGTTTGGCCAGATTGCGCTCGATCAGCAACTCGTAGGTGGAGATTTGCTGTTCGTATTCCTTGATGTTTGCGGTGATTTGCCGGGGAACCGAGCGTTCCCGGGCCTGGTACCAGCGCTTTTTCTCGACGGTTTTCTCCAGTAGCGCCTTGGTCTTTTCCAGCTTGCGGCGGTTGGCGTTAGTGTAGTTGTCAAGATTGCTCAGGCGGCTGGAATAGAGCGCATCGATATCGTCGATAGAGGAGAAGGTCGTCAGTAGCGCGCGGTCTTCCGCCAGCTGTTTTTCACGCAGGCGCTTTTGTCGGAGCGCCTCCAGCACCGCCTCACGCTCCCGGCGCCGCTGTTCTTTCGTCTTGAATGTGTTGACTTCTTTTGTGGCTTGCCCGTATGGGTTCAGCTCCACGCGCGGTTGCTGGGCCTGGGAAGGCGGAATACGGTCACTGTAATGGACATTGCCGTTTTCATCGACCCACCGGAACAGCTCCGCCGACATCACCAGGTGAGTGGTAAGCAGCAGCGTCAGCGCCAGCGTGATTCGTCGATGAAATTGTAAGTCCATGGTTCTTCGCATTAGGGCATAGCCCCGATATGATGCGCAACGATCCTTATCACAGTCCCGACTGCGGATGGCCGGATGGAGGCCAGTTTGCGCTACCACATCAAATACTCACCTGCGCCGCTGCAATGATTGAGCAGTTACTGCTGTTTGCCATTTCGCTCATCGCCAATGCGTTCTCGTCGTTCTCGGGCGGTGGCGCCGGACTGATCCAGCTCCCCGCTTTGATCTTCCTGGGTCTGCCGTTCGCGCTGGCACTGGCAACCCACAAGGTTGCCAGTGTCGCGCTGGGCCTGGGCGCAAGCCTGCGGCACTGGCGCGATGGTCGGCTTGAGCGGCCGATGGTGCTATTGATGCTCGCATGGGGTTTGCCGGGAGTCGTGCTGGGGGCACTGACCATCGTCCATGTTCCCGACCGTTTGGCGGAAATCCTGCTGGGCCTGCTGACGATTGCATTAGGGCTCTATTCCATGCTCAAGCAATCACTTGGACAGCATTATGTGGCTGGCAACCGTGAAGGTAAAGGCCTGCTGATCGGTGGGGTGGGGTTGCTGCTGATTGGCTTTCTGAATGGTTCGCTTACGTCCGGTACTGGCTTGTTCGTCACGCTGTGGCTGATTCGCTGGTTCGGCATGGACTACCTGTCGGCGGTTGCGCACACCCTGGTCATGGTTGGCATATTCTGGAACGGTACCGGTGCGGTAACGCTGGGCGTCGTCTCGGCAATCCATTGGGCATGGATTCCGGTATTGCTGGCCGGCTCGCTGCTGGGTGGCTATCTCGGCGCGCAGCTGGCGATCAGTTCCGGCAATCGTCTGATCAAACGGGGGTTCGAGGCGGTAACGATGTTGGTGGGCATCAAGTTGTTGTTGGGTTGATTCCATAGCGCGACTGGTAGGCTCGCATCGCTGCCAGCGTCTCGTCGTCGCCCCGTGTCTGTAGTAACTGCATCAGGTCGCTGACGCTGGCAATGCTGACAACTGGGATGCCAAATTCCTGCTCCACCTCCTGAATGGCTGATAGCTCACCAGCGCCGCGCTCCTGCCGGTCCAGAGCGACGATGACACCCGCCAGCTCGGCGCCCGCATCGTGGATGATTTCGACGGATTCGCGAATGGCTGTGCCAGCTGTAATCACATCGTCGATGATCATCACGCGTCCCTTCAGTTTGGCACCGACGATGCTGCCGCCCTCGCCATGACGTTTGGTTTCCTTGCGATTGAAAGCGTAGGGAATATCGAGCCCGTGCTCGTCATAGAGCGAAGCGGCGGTGACGGCTGCCAGTGGTATGCCCTTGTAGGCGGGACCGAACAGCAGATCGAATTCGATGTCGGCGGCGCGTAAGGTGGCGGCATAGAAACGGCCTAGCTGCGCTAACGCCGAGCCGGTATTGAACAGCCCGGCGTTGAAGAAATAGGGGCTGCTGCGGCCCGATTTGAGTGTGAATTCGCCGAAACGAAGCACCTCGCGTTCGAGCGCGAGTTCAAGGAATGCTTGCTGAGAATCTGACATGGCATCTGTTGCGGCTGGCAAGGTGGCCGCTATCGTATCATTTGCGGTGGATAGCCGTCAGTTGATCAGGAAGCGGACGTTGTTGTCCACAAAGTTGCGGGACGCCAGCTTTTTCAGTGTCTCCTCTGGCAGTGCCTGAACCTCTTTTTCCAGCATCTCCAGTCCGTCGAGCAATCGCTGTGAGCGACGCTGTGCCTTGCCGATCAACGCTTGCAGCTGCGGGTTGTGACGGCGGGGATCACGAAACCAGCTGAGGAACCGATCCGCTTCTGCCGGCGCGGGCTGGCTCAGTGTGTCGAGAATCTGATCCTGCAGTTCCGTCAGTGCCTGGTGGTTGACGGCGATCAGTTCGAAGGCACCGAGTTTTGCCAAAGGCTTTGCTGCCCCGTAGAACCACTCATCGAATCGTTTTTGCGCCTCAAGCGCCGATTTGCTGTACTTGTCCGAAGAGGCCGGGTTGTCGCCGAGCGAGCGTGTAAAAGCGAACCATTGCAGTTGGGACGATCGAGCTGCCCTGAGACCCTTGAGTATCGATTGTCTGTTCATCATCCATGATGCACGGTTATTAGGTGTAGCCAGCAGTGTATCCAGGGGAGGCGTGGCACTTCAGGGAACAGGTCTCACTGGCTGGTAAGTGGCGGCTGACAGGTAGCAGGAAAGGGACTGATGGTGGTCAGCTGCGCAGTTTGTAGAGCAGCAGTGAGACCAGATAGGTCGCCGCTGCCAGTAAGATGATGATTGGCCCTGGCGGCAGATCGGGCTGCCATGCCAGTAACAGTCCACCGGTGCTGAATGCCATGCCCAGCAGCGCGCCGACGACCATCATGCCGGCAAGGGTGCGCATATAGTGACCGGCGATGGCCGCAGGCAACGTCAGCAGTGCGATGACCAGAATCAGGCCAACCACCTGAATCAGCAGCACTACCGTGACCGCCACCAGTACCAGCAGTAACAGGTAGAACAGCGTGACCGGGACGCCTCTCAGGGTGGCGAATTCTTCGTCGAAGGAGACGGCCAGAAACTGTTTGTAGAACACGCCGATCAGCAGCAGGATCAGCAGATCCATTGCCGCCATCAGCCACAGCTCACGCTGCGACACCATCAGGATATTGCCGAACAGATAGCTCATCAGTTCGGTGTTATAGCCGGGTGTCAGGGAGATGAAGATGATGCCGGTCGCCATGCCAGCAGCCCACAGCGCGGCGATCAGGGTATCTTCCCGTTCGCGGCTGTGTAGCGTGACCATGCCGATGATCAGGGCGGCGACAATGGCGGTAGCAAATGCTGCAATGGTCGGATCGAAGCCGAAATAGAGTGCCGCACCCATCCCCCCGAGCACCGAGTGGGCAATGCCGCCAGCGAGAAAGCCGATACGCTTGACCACAACGTAGCTGCCGATGACGCCACAACCCAGGCTGGCCAGCAGGCCGCCAATCAATGCGTGACGCAGAAAGCCGTATTGCGAGAGTGCATCGAGCAGCTCAGTCATGGCGATGCTCCACTGCATGCACATGGGTTCCATAGAGTTGATCGAGCAGTTTGCCGTCGATATGCGCAGTCTCGTGACACATCAGCGTGCGGTTGAGGCAAGCAACCCGGGTGACGTAATAGGTAATGAAGGCGATGTCGTGGGAGACGACGATGATCGTCATCTCTTCGTTGAGCTTTTTCAGCAGGTCGAAGATCTCTGTTTCCACGCGTTGATCGATATTGGCGGTGGGTTCATCGAGAATCAGGATATCCGGCTCACAGGCCAGCGCGCGCGACAGCAACACCCGCTGCAACTGGCCACCGGAGAGCGTGTCCAGCCGGCGCTTGCGCAGGCTGTCGGTTTCGGTGCGGCGCAGGGCTTCATGGGCCAGTACCTTGTCGTGGTGCGTATAGCCGCCCCACCAGCGGGTTTGGCCCAGCCGGGCGGTGAGTACTGCTTGTTCCACCGTAATCGGAAAGTCCCGGGCGAAACGTGGATATTGGGGTACATAGCCGATATGCCGGCGTCCCTGTTCGGGTGGCAAGCCGAGCACCTCTACCGTGCCGGACGACGGTTTCAGCAGTCCAAGAATGATTTTCAGCAAGGTGCTCTTGCCGCCCGCGTTGGGGCCGACCACGCCGATGAATTCACCGCGCTGGACGGTGAGATCGATGTTCTCCAGCGCCGCAATGCCACCGTAACTGAAGTTGATGCCTCGCAGCGAGATGGCGGGAGCAGTACTCATGGCTTCTTGCCGTGCTTTGCCAGTGTTTCCGCCATCAGCAGCAGCGTAGTGGGAATGTCATAGGCGAGCGGGTCGACGGCCACCACCTTGCCGCCGATTTCCTGCGCAATCGTTTCCGCATCGCGGCGGCTGAACTGGGGTTGGACGATGATCGTCTTGATGCCGGCTTTCCGGGCTTGCTCGATCAACTGGCCAAGCTGACGAATGCCTGGCGTTTTGCCGCTTTTCTCAATGGCGATCTGCTGTAATCCGTAGCGGTCGGCAAAATATCCCCACGATGGATGAAATACCATGAAGCGCCGCGAAGGCAGTTCGTCGAGCATGGCGGTGATTTTTCGGTCCAGGGCATGTAGCTCGTCGGCAAGTTGCCGGAAATTGTCCGCATAGGCTTCTTTGTTCGCAGGGTCCACTTCGCTCAAGGCATCGCGCATGTTGGCGGCGATGCGGATGCTCGTGAGCGGGCTGTTCCAGACATGCGGGTCGAGATCGTCTGCATGCACATGATCGTGTGCCTCGTCATGGGCTGCACGCCGCAGCACGATGCCTTTGCGCACATCGACCAGTCGGGTAGTGGGGTAGCTCTCCCGTACCCGAGGCAACCATGCCTTTTCAGATGGCACACCGACATAAAAGAATAGCCGCGCGTTTTTCAGCCGGGTCATCTTGCGTGGGGTGGGTGAAAAAGTAGCCGGGCTTTCACCGGGCGCAATCATGGTCTCTACATCAATGTGTTCGCCGCCAACCCGTTCGGCCAGATAGCGCAGTGGCTCAATGCTGACGAATACCTTCATTGCCGATGCTTCGTTGCTGAAAACGGGCTGGATCGACATCAGCGTCAGTAGCAGCGCCTGGAGCAGGAATGGGAGGAGTCTGTATCTCATGGCTGGATTTTAACCCGTAAGGCTTGCGGAGGATGGATTTCTTTGTCTGACAGATTGGGGTGCGTCGTCATGATTTCCAGTGTGGCGGTGACATCGTCTTCCCTCTGCTGTGACGGTGACGATCTTTATGGCGCGCCCATCCCGGCTATGCTGGCTTCGGAATTCGGTGGCCGCGTCGGCAGGCGGGCTCGCTATTTGTGATGCCGATCAAGAAACTACTCTGCTGTGACTTTCGCTGATCCGCTACCATCTGAGCGGGCGTTGTTTGCCAGTTTTTTGACGGCCAGGCAGGCCGGATCATACGTCAGCCCAAGAGATGGAAACAGGGCTGGGAACAATCAGATGGAAAGGAATCACAGCCGTGACCGACCAATGCCGGCATGGCGCTTGTGTGTGCGGGGCCAGTAACAGGGATTATTTCAGCAAGCCATGCGCAGGGGCTATGTGCGCAGTTTGCCAGGCCGAATGGAAGCGGCGGGATCACCACGCACTGATACGTAACTATAACGATCAGGGTGGGAAAAATGTCGATGGCTTATCCGGTACTGAAACCGGAAACTCCTTCATTGAAAAGAACAATCGTGCATCAACTGCAGCGTGGTCTCTATCTGTCAGGACTGGCTTGGGCGTATCGTAAGGTGGCTGAGCCACGGGGCGCACTGATTATCATGTACCACAGCGTGGTCGATGAAAAAAATGCAGCCTATATCGACCAGAGCTACAGCGTGACCGTCGAGCAGTTCGAAACGCAGCTGCAGTACCTGAAATCTCATGCCAACGTCATCAGCCTGTCGGAGATGGTTGAGTGCGTCTACGGAGGTGGCCGCTTGCCGGAGAATGCGGTGGTGCTGACCTTCGACGACGGCTACCTGAACAATCTGACGCATGCAGCGCCACTGCTGAAAAAGTATGATCTGCCGGCCATGATCTATCTCTGCACCGGATACGTCGACCGGCAGCAGTCACAATGGGATGACGTGCTCTATTCGATGTTCCAGTTCCGCAGTGTTCAGCGCCTCCAGTGGCGAGGAACGGACTATGATCTGAATGATGCGAAGACGCTTTCCAGCGCATTCGGCACGATCGCTGGTGCTTTGATTACTGCCACGATGAGTGAGCGTGATCAGATTCTCGACGACATCAAGGCCGAGTTACAGCCGGATTGTGAATTCCCGCAGCTGACCATGAGCTGGGACGATGTACGTTCCCTGGCATCGCAGTATCCGCAGATAGAACTGGGATTACATACCGCAGACCATCTCGACATGACCCGGCTGACGCCGGCGCAGTTGGAAGCCGAGGTGACAAGATCGCGGGAAACGTTTTCCCGCGAGTTGGGCCGAGAGGCCGAACACTATTCCTATCCTTATGGCCGCCATACAGAAAATATAGCCGAGCAGCTGAGGGAAATGGGTTTCAAGTCGGCAGTCATTACCCAGCCCACTGCACTGGTAACGGCAAAGACCAATCCGCTCATGATGCCACGCTACGAAATCAGCAGTTCGATGCTGGACCTGAAACTGTGGATGAGTGGTGCCTTTCCGGATCTGGCGGAAAAGGTGATGCACAGGGTTTACGATTGAGTAGGACTTATTAGCGACTGTCTCCATATTCTTTGTGCACGTCGGGGCGCACACAACACTGATGGAAAAGGGATGAATAAAATAACGAAACTGGCAGCTGGAGAGCTGGACACGACCCTTGTTGGTCGGTGGCGTGAGCTGCAACAGAAAAACCCTGAGTTGGCCAACCCCTATTTCTGCGTGGAGTATTTTCAGGCAGTGGCGGCGGTACGGGACGACGTGCATGTCGCGGTGGTTGAGAATGGCAACCGCGTCATCGGCTTCTTTCCCTATCAGTCCACAGACGGCAAGGTGGCCGAGCCTGTGGGTGGTCGCTTGTCCGACTATCAGGGGGTGATCGGCAAGCCCGGTGAGCAGTGGCGCTATGATGAGGTTCTCGATGCCTGTGGTGTGAAAATCTGGGATTTTGATCATCTTCTGGCCAGCCAGGCGCCTGACGTCATCCACCGCCGCATCGATGATGTGTCGCCAACCATGGATTTGCGTGATGGTTTCGAGGCCTATCTTACACAGCGCAAGAAGGCGGGAGCGAAGCGCCTCGACCAGTTTCGCCGCAAGACGCGCAAGTTCGAGCGTGAAGTCGGCAAGCTGGAAATCGATCTCTATTCGCGTGACGAAGCCGCCTTCCGCCAGGTGATCGAGTGGAAGAATGCGCAATGCCGACGCACCGGCGTTCCCGAGTTTCTCAACTGGGGCTGGACGGAAGGCATGCTTCGTGAAATCTGGCAGCATGATAGCGACGCTTTTGCCGGCATGCTGACCGTTGTGCGGGTTGATGATGATATTGTCGCTGCGCATTTCGGCATGCGTTCGAACAGCGTTTGCCACTGGTGGTTTCCCACCTACAACGCGCAATACGGCAAGTATTCGCCGGGCGGCATCCTGCTGCTGAAGCTGGCCGAGGCTGTGGCGGAGGAAGGTATTGCCTCCATCGACCTGGGCAAGGGTGATGATGCCTACAAGCCCAGCTTCGCCAATGGCGAAGTCGCTTTGGTAGAAGGCAGCGTGCTGCGCCCGTCGTTACAGGGAACGGTAAGAAAGTCCGTCACCGCGGCGCGTGGTTTTCTCAAGGAATCACAGCTGACGCGCCCACTGCGCAGCGCCTATCGCGGCGTCAAAGCGCTCGTCAGGCCGCAGCTGAGGCAGGCCTGATGATATGGGTTGCAATGACGAGTCAGCTTGTTGCGGGTGCTGATGTTGCACCTTCATGCCACATGGCCAGCGACTTTGGCGTGACCCAGCCTGGCTCCGTCGCCGTCCCGTCCAGCGGGGTATAGGGCTGGTCCGGTTCGCCGAGGTCGGACAGTACGGTCACGGCCCCACTGAAGTCTTCGCCAGCGCTGTAGAAGCTTTGGGTGACAACCACCGGAACGTCTGCACTGGTTGCCGCGAGAACGCCGTTGCGCGTGTCCTCGATCGCAATGCACTCCTCGCCTGACAGGCCCAGCTCCTTGAGTACCCACAGATACACCGACGGGTCAGGCTTTTTTACTGGTGCCTGTTCAGCTGCGCCAATCGTGTCGAACCAGTCCATGGCGTCATGGCCGAGCGTGGCTTTGAACAGTGCGACGATATTGGCGCTGCTGGTGGTAGTGGCAATGGCCATGCGCAAGCCGGCATCGCGCGATTCACGAATCAGCCGCTCTACACCGGGGCGCAGGCTGATTTCCCCTGAGGCCATCATTTCTGTATAGAACCGCGTCTTTGCCTTGTGCAGATCGGCAATCCACGCTTGCAGATCTTCCCGACCCAGATGCTCGGATGCCTCGTCCTTGATGAACTGAAGAATCCGCTCCTTGCCGCCCGATACGGCCAGCAACTCACGGTAACGCTCCCGCGACCATGCCCAATCAAGGCCTTCCTCGGCGAAGGCCTTGTTGAAGGCCTTGCGATGAACCTCCTCGGTTTCAGCCAGGGTGCCGTCCACATCGAAAATCAGTGCTTTCAGTGTCATGTATCCGTTCCGGGTTGCTGTTGTCAACGGCGCGAAGAATGCCATAAATAAGAGAGGCTGGGACAGATCACCCGAATCGAAAGGCGGTTGTTTCCGATTTCAGCAGCAACCTGGCAAGCAGGGATAATGCCCCGCCTGATACTGCGATACTTCTCGTTTCTGGCTGTGTCAGGCATAGTTCGTAACATTCTTTGACGACCACTGGAACGATTGTGATTATTGAATTGCCCTTGTTGTTGCGCATGATCTCCGCTTCGCCCAGGCAGTTGCTGATAATTGTTGTCGCATTGGCGTGGCTGTTTCCTGGTTTGGCCGGGGCTGCGGTATGGAAAGTCGAGCACAAATGGGATGACAGCTGGGACCTGAAATACTCGCAGTGGATGGCGGAAAACTGGAAGACGGACTTCTTCATGAACCCGGACCGCCCGGCGTTCTACAAAATGAAGCACGACTGTGGTGATGCCCCCTATTTTTCGCGTATCGCCTTTGCGAGCGAACACAAACTGCCGTTCGCGATTCACGATCCCCTGCGCAAGGGCAAGCGCCTGACCCAGGCGACGCGCAAGTTCGATCACATCAAAGATCCTGTCAAGCGCCTGCGGGCCTTCATGGATTTTATCGCCGGCAGGGTCAGTACGCGTTCGTTGGCCGCCGATACCTATCCGGTCGCGCTGAAATCACTGCGACCGGGGGATATCTACCTGTCACCCGGTAACCACGTCTACCAGATCGTCGGCATCAGTGACACGGGTGTGCCGACGGTGCTCAGTTCGACAACGCCGCGCAAGGTCCGCTATCTGCTCTATTTTCGTGGCTTCCCAATGTTCGTTCCCAGTGACGCCAAAGGTCAGACTGATGGCTATCGCCGCTTTCGTCGGCCGCAGGATCTCGACAAACCATTCAGCAAGCTGCCTGACTACAGCAGTGAGCAGTACAAAGTGGCAAAGGCGGCGGGCTACCGCTTTCAGAAATTCTCGAATACCTTGAAAATTCTGCTGGGCAAACGCCCTGAATCATCGAAAGAAGCCATTCGGCGTATGGTCAATGAGATGTGCAATCTGGTGCGTGAGCGCAAGGATTATGTCGATGAAGGCTTTGGCTACCTGCAGAAAATTCGCACCAAAGGCCGCCGCTGCATGAACAAGGAGGAGTACTACCATTATTCCACGGTTAGTCGTGACATGCGTCTCGGCGCGTTTTTCAGCCAGAACCGTCGCGAGATGAATCACCTCGCCATGCAAGGTGCTGACCCGGAAGGCATGCGGATACTACGCGCCATCTTCCAGCCTGAAGAACCAACCCCGCAAATGGCGCAACGCCTGCGGCGCCTCTGCACTGTGGCATCGGAAGTGCCCGACTATCCGTTGCTCGACCTGCGTGATGTCTGGCTCGCAATCTGGACCGGCAAGCTCGTCTCCGATCCCAATGCGCCACTGGAGCATCGCTGGGGAATCGCGGGACAAGAGTGGGAGCCCAGCTGCCCGGTTTATGAAGACTGACCATGCACGCTTCAGCGTTCATGTATCCCTCTCCATTGGCTGTTGATTAAACCCGTAAAATGTCTAGAATGTATAGACATTTTACGCTAGCAGTTGAGGTGGATATGAAGGCGTCTGTTGTGGACTTGAGATATAAAACCAGTGATATCCTGAAAGCGCTCGATCGGAATGAAACGGTGACAGTTTTATATCACGGTAAGGTAAAAGGCATCATCAAGCCCGCGAAGGAAAAGTCGGCACTGAAAGTCAAGGACCACCCGTTTTTTGGCATGCATTCAGAGGCGGAGGCTACCGTACTGGACGAGCTGGAGAACATGAGAAAGCCTCGGCATGATCTTTGATACCGATATCCTCATTTGGGTTCAAAGGGGCAATGAAAAGGCGGCCCAGCTCATCGACAGGGATGAAGAAAGGTATCTGTCCATTCAAAGTTACATGGAGCTGCTACAAGGCGCTAAAAACAAAACCCACCACAAATATGTGAAGGACTTTATCAGTGACTTCGGTTTCTCGGTTTTGCCATTCACCGAAAACATAGGTCATCGAGCGCTGATATATGTGGAGGAGTATGCGCTTTCGTCAAACATGAGAGCGGGTGATGCCATTGTGGCTGCTACTGCGGTCGAAAATAACATGACGCTCGTCTCCAGCAATATAAAGCATTTCAAGGTCGTGAATGAGTTGCGACTCAAACGCTTCAAGCCATAGAGGATGGATGCCAGAACCTCATTCCAGCCCCGTCAGCCGGGTGGGAACATCCCCGAAACTTTTCAGCTCGCTGGTCTTGAAGGTCCACTCGGGGGTTTCCAGCACGCCGTTGCGAGGTAGTTGATACCACGGTGACCCATCGACTGATTTGGGATTTTTCAGGACGTGAATGTCCTGAGCTGGCATGTAGCTTTGTGCCAGCATAAAAACCTTATCCCCCGTTTCTGGCTCGATGGCCATATCGACAACGATCACTGCGTGGCCGGGAAAGCCGCCCTTGATGAAAACGTCGCCGATACTGAGGTCGCTGAGTCGCCGCCGCGGCACCAGTTCCTGACTCAGAGACCACGTTCCCGCATACATGAAAACACTGTCGAGATAGCTGCGGAAGTTGTTGTAGGAGTCATCGTCGCTGGCACTGTTTTTCCAGCTGACCCGATTGCCCCGCACAACGGGCCGATACCCTTGGCGCCATCGCTCGTAGCTGGCGCGATCACCGCTGGTGAAATTGAAGTGGATGCGCTGATAGGCGTTGCGTGAATAGAGGTATTCAGCCCGTAGCCGCATCACCGCGTCGGCGCATTGCTGCAGGTCGTTGTTGCCCGTATCGATGTCGACAACGGCACAGTGGACATGCTGGTTCGGCTTCAGATTGCCATTGTAAAGATGGACGCTGCTGTCTTCGGGTTTCAGCGGTAAATGGCGTAACCAGTCGGCAAAGGAACCAATTGGTTCCTGGCTACGCTGGAAGCCTGCTGGCGGGCTGAAACGGGTAGCGATGGTGTCCAGGCTGTTGTTGTCGTGCTGCCACGGGTACCAGGGTTCGGCAAGGGCGCTGCCCGCCAGTAAAAGCATGAGAATGATCAGTGTGCGAAGGTATGTCATGGTTCAAGAAATTGTCCTGATTCGCTGCTTGTCTGGTCGCTATGCGTAGATGGCTCGTTTAACATGGGTCCATCCGTGCTTGAGCTGTCGTGGTGATTAATACCATCATTTTGACTCCCGGGCTGTCTGCGAGTTCGCACCGCAGGGTGGTTTCGGTCAAAGTCGGCTTCAGTTCTCGCTGCGCAATGGTGCATTGCCTAGTCAATCGATTGACCGGTAGCCGCCCGTGGCGGCAAGAAAACACAATAAACGATGTCCAGAAATCAACTATTCCGACCGGTTCGAATCCGACCGCAGCCGCATGCTTCCTGCGCTTCCTGTGAGATACGCCCGTCGTCGCTGTTTGCCTGCGTGGCGGCCGATCACCTGCCAGTGATGCAGGCATATCGTGAGACTCAGCTTGAAGTCTCCGCCGGCCAGACCCTGATCTATGAAGGCGAGCGCCCGCAGTTTGCCTATACGCTCTATTCCGGTTGGGTGGCATTGTTCCAGACCCTGCATTCAGGCAAGCGGCAGATCCTCCGTTTTGGCCTGCCCGGCGACTTTATTGGCCTGCAAGTTAGCGGTAGCGGAGTTGTCGCCTATGCGGTCGAAGCGCTGACCGACGCCGTGTTCTGTGCGTTCAAATACCCCGAGATTGGTCGTATGCTGGCAGCCGAAGCTGTTATCGGCAAGCGCCTGCTGGCAATGCAGATCAGGGATGCCAACCTCTGCCAACACCACCTCATGGGGGCGGGGCGTAAATCGGCCGAGGAGAAGATCGCCTTTCTGCTGCTGGAACTCTATCACCGCGCCAGGCTCCAGGTGCCGCAGGCCGAATGTCGCAATGACAATTCCATCGCCTTTCCCCTGACACAGGAGGATATCGCCGATGCGGTTGGTCTGTCGAAAATCCACGTCAATCGCGTGCTGCGTGATCTGGTCAAGCGCGGTTACATTCTTTGCGACCACAAGTGTCTGACCATTCTGCGTGAAGTCGAGCTGGCCGAAATCGCGGAATTTGAAGTCTCCATGATCACCACGCCGCCGCTGGAGTAGCGGTTGATCGGCATGTGGTGGGGGAGCTGCGGGCTAGCGCGCCAGAGCGAAGTCCACCAACAGGGGAGAGTGAATGACCCGTATTCTGGACAAAACGGGGGCGCGCAAGCTCCGGCGCGGTATGGCCTTCGAACCATCAAAGCCCTTGTGGCAGCGCGTACCGAGCCATGATGAACACGGCCAACGGCTGAGTGACTTCATGATGGTGATTCCGGGTTTGAAAAAGCGCCATCCTGACGAAATACGCGGTGTACTGGAAGCGATGGCGGCAGTGCTGCAGCGCTACGACGATGTGGTCATGTATGCCGACATGAATCTCAAGATCAATACCCTATGGGTCACCATTCGACCCAGAATCGGCATGTGTCTGGAAATCCCCGCCGCCATCAAAGTCGCCGTCCCCGAAGCCATGCTGGTCGCCTCGAAAAAGACCTAGCGTAGCGTCACACCCTCCCAGATAGGGTCAGGTCTTGAAATCACGTAAATGGTTGTGGGTCGGTGCTTTCTGCCAGGTGCTGAGCCGGCACCATGCCGGTGGTCCCAGAGATGGGTTGCTATCAGGCCCTGACTCGCTATGACTACTTGACAGCTTCGCCCGATCCAGCCTTACTTCACGGCTGGATCATCGTGGATAGATTTGCTTGAAAGCCCTGCTTGTTATCATCCTGTTGGCCTTGTTGGGTGGCTGTGCCCTGTTGCCTGCGAGCGACGGTGGTGGGACGCCATCTGGCGTGGTGACGCAGCAGCCGGACTTCCGCTGGGTTTCGGATCTTGGTGGTAGCGGTCTGGCAGCACTGGTCAGGGAGGCCTGGCGCGCCAATCCTGACATTCAGGCTGCGCTCGCGGCCGCAGAGCGAGCGCGGGCCCAGGCGGTGATCAGTGGCGCGGCGCGTCTGCCTGAGATGCAGCTTGGCCTCAACGCGAACCGGGCGCGAACGCGCCTGTTTGACGGTCACCGAATTGGCGACGGTTTTGGGTTGGCCGCTGAAGTGGGCTGGATACCCGATCTCTGGGGTCGTGCCAAGGCACGTTACAAGGCTGGGCTCGCCGATGCCGAGGCAGCGGCGGCTGATGTACAGGCCGTGCGCCTGCTGCTTGCCGCCGATGTGGTGAAGAGCTGGTTGCGCTTGCATGAAGCGGTGCTGCAACTGGCGCTTGCGCGTCAGCAGAGCGACAACCAGGCTGCTACCCTTGAAGTGATCGAGGAGCGTTACCGCGCCGGTCTCGAAGAAGCGCTGGATGTCTACCTTGCTAAAGAGAATCTTGCCACCGCCAGAGCTGCTGAGCTGGCGGCGCGGCAAAAGCGCGATGTTGCGGTGCGGGTGCTGGAGACGCTGTTGGGGCGGTTCCCGGCCGGACAGCTTGAGCAGCAGGCAGAGCTGCGTGCATTGCCGGGAGCAGTGCCTGACGATATCGATTCGCGCGTGCTGCTGCGTCGGCCGGATATCAGCGCCTGGCAGCAGCGCTTTATTGCAGCGCAGGCGCGTCGTGATGAAGCGGCCACCAACCGGTTTCCGACATTCAGTCTGACTGCGCGTGGTGGCACCGAATCGGCACGCTTTGCCGATCTGCTCGACTGGGACAATCTCGTCTGGAGTCTCGCCGCCGGCATTGTGCAGCCCCTATTCAACGGCGGCCGGCTGCGTGCCGAGCAGTTGCTGGCGCAAGCGAAGGCGCGCGAAACGCTGGCAAACTATGCCAGTACCGTGTTGCGGGCATTGCGTGAGGTGCAAACCACATTGGCTGCCGAGTCGTTACTGAATGCGCGTGTGGCATTGCAGGAGGAGGCGGCGACGATGGCGACAAGAGCCGCCGAGCTGTCATTGGCAAATTATCGCGCCGGGCTGATCGATATTAATGCATTGCTGACCGCCCAGCGGCGAGCCTTTGCTGCCCGCAGTGCGCTACTGTCGACCAGACTCGAACGGCTGCTGAACCGGGTGGATCTGCATCTTGCCATTGGCGGAGATTTCAACATGAGAGGGCATGAACATTAGGAAATTGCTACCAATACTGATCCTGCTGTTGGGGGCGGCGATCATCTGGTATCTGATGAGCAACCGCCCTGAAGTCAAGCGACATGCAAAGACACATCGTCCACCGGTGGTCGAGGTTGTTGCATTACAGCCCGGTGATTACCGTATCAAGATCGCCAGCCAGGGCACCGTAATTCCGCATACCCAGACCACGTTGGTAGCCGAGGTGCGCGGCAAGCTGACAGCGATAGCCGACAGCTTCCGATCCGGTGGTTTTTTCGACAAGGGCGACTTGCTGGTGACCATCGACGACCGTGACTATCGCAACGCAGTGACGATAGCCGAAGCCGAGCTGGCCAAAGCACAGGTGGCATTGAACCAGGAGCAGGCGCGGGCCGAGCAGGCGCGGATCGACTGGGAGCGGCTGGGCAATGGCGATCGCCCCTCTGATCTGGTGCTGCGCAAACCTCAGCTGGCCAGTGCCCGCGCCGCTGTTGCAGCGGCTGGAGCCAGGCTGCGGCAGGCACAAACCGACCTTGATCGTACCCGCCTGGTTGCCCCCTACAGCGGTCGCGTGCTGGAAAAAAAGGCGGATATCGGCCAGTTCGTAACGCCTGGGACGCCGCTTGGCACCATTTATGCCACCGACTATGTGGAGATCGAGCTGCCATTGAGCGAGCAGGAGATCCTGGAGCTGAACCTGCCGCTGGCGACAGCCGAGGATCGTTCAAAGGCTGCCGGGCCGGTCGTGGTGCTGCGCAACCGCAGTGGCGAATGGCAAGGGCGAATCGTGCGTGTGACCGGTGCAGTGGATACGCGTACCCGCCAGCAATATGTCGTGGCACGGGTCGATGCGCCCTATGCTGCCGCGCACCAGCCCTTGCAGCTTGGCCAGTTCGTGACTGCGGAGATCGCCGGGCGAACGCTTACCGATGTCTATGTTCTGCCTCGCTCAGCAGTGCGCGCCGGCAACCAGATTATCGTGCTGGATGAACAAGACAAGCTGGGCCGGCTGGATATCACGCCGGTCTGGGAAAGTCGCAATGAGGTTGTTGTTGAGGAGGGTCTGTCGCCCGGTATGCGGCTGGTGACCACGCCGGTGGGTTATCTGGTTGATGGTACCAAGGTGCAGGTCGCTGGCTCGGAAGAGAGCGAACAATGACAAGCTGCGCCCTCTTCACGACCGTGGCTTATGGCACTACTTTGAACGTAGGCGCGCTGATTTTCGGTGAATGGGTGGTGCTACTCGTAACCAAAAATCCAGCGGATGAGCGACTGGTCGCGCAGATTGAAGCTGCTTTCGCGCTCCGGATGCCACATCAGGCCGCCGACCTGGCGATCACGCATCAGCGCGGCCTCGACCCAGTTGTCGTTGGTGGTGGCCAGTGAATACAGCGATGGGTGCAGCTCGTCGAACGGAATGCCGTACTCGTGATCGGAGTTGACTGTGCGAATACCAGACCAGCCGATGCCGTCGGGGCCGTTCTGGGCGCGAATCGGGTGCGTTGTGTTGACATGCACACGACAGTCGATCTTCGTGAGTTTGCCACCGACATGCAGCTGAATCTGCTCCATGCCGCGGGAAATGCCGAATATCGGCAACTCCTTTTGCAGAAAATATTCCAGCAACGCCTGTTCGGTGGCGTCGCGCCGGCTATTGTCGCCAATATCATTGCCGCCGCTGAGAATCAGGCCGTCGATACCGTGACGAGTAACGTAGTCGATGGCGCTTTCCCGACCGACGTTGGGAATGGGTGTCCAATTGACTTCCGGCAATGCGAACTTCATATAAGCATGCCAGTTGTGAGAAAGGGTATCGCAGGGCTCGTCTGGTTGCTGCGCATACACTTCTCGCATGGTGATACCGATATGCTTGCTTCCGTTCGCTCGGGTCATGAGTCAGATCCATCTTTGTTGTTGGTTATCTTGCTCGCCGGTCAACACTGCGGTGAGCACGGCCGACACTGTAAGCACTGGCCACTGGCTGGTACAGGATCGGCTTCAAGGAAAAACACCATCCATAGCTGGGAATCGGCGGTTTCGGGCTCAACGGGAAACTGGTCACGCCATTTCGTGATCGCAGGGGAGCGCTGATGGAAAACCAAGTCACGCCAATTGCACTATCCAGTCTGCTCTACGTGATTGGCCCTGCATTGCTGGTAGCGTTGCTATTGGTGCGTTGGTCGCTGGACTGGCGCAAGGCTGTCTATGCTCTGGGGCGTATGCTGGGGCAGTTGTTGCTGGTTGGGTATTTTCTTGCGTGGATATTTGACAATGCGACCGCGTGGATCGTCCTCGGCATGTTGATGGTCATGGTCACCGCTTCGAGTTGGATTGCGTTGTCCTCGCTGGAGACGGGGCGCCTGGCGTTACTGCCGGCATCGTTTATTGCGACCTTCACTGGCGGTGGCGTGATGCTATTGTTGGTGACTCAAGGAGTGCTCGATACGCAGCCGTGGTATTCGCCGCGTCACGTCATTCCGCTTGCTGGCATGATCTTCGCCAATGCAATGAATGCTGTCAGCCTCGCGGCGGAACGCATGGCGTCTGAAGTCGCACGTGGCGCGAGCTGGCTCGAAGCGCGCAATATGGCGATGAATGCCGCGTTGATTCCAGTGACCAATGCGCTGTTTGCAGTGGGTATTGTCTCGTTGCCAGGCATGATGACCGGGCAAATCCTTGCGGGTGTCGATCCCTTTGTCGCGGCGCGTTATCAAATCATGGTGATGTCTATGATTTTTGCATCTGCCGGGTTATCTGCCGCGCTTTTTCTTGTGCTGTCGAAACACCATTTTGCTGAAGCCGATGATTGAGAAACCCCCGCTGCTCCGGAGTGACTGCTGACATGCATGGCATGATTGCCTGGTTCGCCCGCAATGACGTCGCCGCCAACCTGCTGATGGTCGTCATCATCGCGCTCGGACTCTATTCCTCGGTCAACCTGATCCCGCTGGAAATTTTTCCTGACACCTCGCGCAATATTATTACCGTCGAGGCCACCTATCGCGGTGCATCGCCGGCAGAGGTCGAGCAGGCGGTGAACCTGCGCATCGAAGAGTCGGTTGCGGATATCATCGGTATCGACAATCTCTATTCCAATGCGTTGGAGGGTGTTGCGCGGATCAGGCTCGAATTGCTCGGCGGTTATGATCCCGAGCGCCTGCTGGCGGAAGTCAAAAATCGGCTTGACGTGCTGCGGGCACAACTACCGGTAGAGGTCGAAACGCTGACCGCCAGCATTCTCAGCCGTAGCCGCGAAGTTATCAGCGTCGTGGTCAGCGGTGATCTCGATGAACGTTCCTTGCGTACGTTGGCGCAAGAGGTGCGTGATGATATTACGCGGCTGCCGGATGTCACCCAGGTAAGTCTGTCGGGTGTACGCCGTTTTGAAATTGCCGTGGAGGTACCGCGCGAAACCCTGCAAGCCTATGGCCTGACCCTGGGCGATATTGCCAATGCAGTTGCCGCCTATTCTCGTGATATCCCCGGTGGCTCGATCGGCACCCGCGGCGGCGAGGTACTGCTGCGCAGTTTGGGGCAGGCCTATCGTGCCGAAGAGTTCGCTGACATTCCCGTATTGACCAGTGAAAAAGGTGCGCGCGTCACGCTGGGACAGATCGCCACGATCAAAGACGATTTTGAGGAAAACCCGATCTACGCATTGTTCGATGGCCGCCCCGCCATGGAGATCGACGTCTTCCGGGTCGGCAAGCAAAGCGCGATCGGTGTTTCCAACGCGGTCAAGGAATACCTGCTACGCAAGACCGCCGAGCTCCCACCCGGTGTCACGCTTTCGTACTGGCGCGATCGCGCCGCCTATGTCAATGCACGACTGACGACCTTGCTGAAAAGCGCCCTCCAGGGCGGCATACTTATTTTCTTGCTGTTGACCCTGTTTTTACGTTTGTCTGTTGCGATCTGGGTGTGTGTTGGCATCCCGATCAGCTTTCTTGGCGCATTGGCGCTGATGCCGCACTTCGGTGTGACCTTGAACCTGATCAGCCTGTTCGCCTTTATTCTGGTGCTCGGCATCGTCGTCGATGATGCCATTGTCACCGGCGAGAATATATTTACCCATCTGCGCCGAGCCGAAGATCCGACCGAGGCAGCCATTCGCGGCACCCAGGAAATTGCGGTACCGGTAACGTTCGGCGTGTTGACCACCGTAGCCGCCTTTCTGCCCTTGCTGATGGTCGCAGGTGCGCGCGGGCCTATTTTTGCACAGATCCCGATGATCGTAATTCCGGTATTACTTTTCTCACTGATTGAGTCCAAGCTGATCTTGCCGGCCCACCTCAAGCATGTGCATCTCGAACGTGACAAGGCACACCGCCTCAACCGCCTGCAACGAATGCAGCGTACGGTTGCCAATGGGCTGGAACAGTTCGTTGAAAACTACTATCGCCCGATACTGGAAAAAGCGCTTACCTATCGCTATGCCAGTGTTGCGATATTTGTTGTGATAGCACTGATTATTTTCGCGATCGTATTCAGCGGACGCCTTGGCTTTACCTTCTTTCCGCGTATCCAAAGCGAAGTGGCGCGGGTCAAGTTGGTCATGGAACGCGGTGTTCCCGTCGAGGTCACCGAAAGACATATTCGACGCATTACCCAGATCGCGATAGAAATGCAGGAAAAATATCGCGACCCCGTTACCGGCGACAGTATTATCGAGCACATCATGTCGAATGTTGGGCAGGTGCGCTCCAGTAGTGGTCAGGGCGCACGTGGTGAATCCCATCTGGGCCGTGTCAGCTTCGAAGTCACGCCGCCGGAAAAACGCAGTCTGACGATTACCAGTACGCAATTACTGAAAGAGTGGCGCCAGAAGATCGGCCAGATACCCGGTGCCAAGGAAGCCGAGTTCAAGGCCGAGATTGGCCATGCGGGCGCGCCGATCGCGGTGCAGCTGGAAGGGCACGATCTCGATGCGCTGCAAAAGGCCGCCGATGAATTGAAAGCCTATCTCGCCGAGATGGAGGGTGTTTTCGATATTCGCGACACCTTTGAAACCGGTAAAGAAGAAATCAAAATTCGCCTCAAACCCACGGCGGAAGTGTTGGGTATTTCCCTGGTCGAAATTGGTAGCCAGGTGAGAGCCGCATTTTTTGGCGATGAGGCACAGCGGATTCAGCGCAATAATGATGATATTCGTATCATGGTCAGGCTGCCAAAATCGGAGCGTAGTTCGATAGCCGATCTTGAGCAGCTCTATATCAAAACAAAAAGCGGTGCCCAAGTGCCACTTAAAGAGCTGGCTGAACTCGAAGTCGGACGTGGATACGCCACCATTGTTCGCGTCAATCGGGCACGCACGGTAACGGTCAAAGCAGACATCAACAAGAAAAACACCAATATCAATCTGATCACTGCTGATCTTGCTGATTATCTGCCGAAATTATTACAGCGCTACCCTGGGCTGCGCTTCAGCTTTCAGGGTGAGCAGAAAGAGCAGAAAGAGTCCATGCAAAGTCTCAAGTGGGGCATGCTGTTTGTGCTATTTATTATCTACTCGCTGCTGGCAATTCCTTTCCGCTCCTATATCCAGCCCCTGATCGTCATGTCGATCATTCCGTTCAGCGTCGCGGGCGCCATTCTTGGGCACATGATCATGGGCATGAACCTGAGCATGATGAGTGTCATGGGGATGTTGGCACTGGCGGGTGTCGTGGTGAATGACAGCCTGGTGCTGGTGGATTATGTCAACAAACTGCGGCGGGCGGGTTCGACGCTGGATGAGGCCATAAGAAATGCCGCTGCTGCGCGCTTTCGGCCCATATTGCTTACCTCGCTCACCACTTTTTTCGGCCTGATGCCGCTGATACTAGAAAAATCGACCCAGGCGCAGTTTCTTATTCCCATGGCGATATCGCTTGGCTTCGGCATCATATTCGCGACGTTCCTGACCCTGCTGCTGATCCCCGTCAGCTACCTGATTCTCGAAGATGCGAGGAAGCTTCTACAAAAGCTGTGATCAAACAGCCATGTCACCCGGTGAGCTATGCGGATTATTCGCCGACGTGTTGGCCTTGATTGAGCGAAGCCTTGATGGCGGCAATGGCTTTGTCCAGTTCCGCATCGAGTTCGGCGGCGATTTTTTTTATCGCGGTGTCGCCATCTTCCCGTTTCTCGATGCGGCGAAGCAGCGTGGCGATGTGTTCGCCGCCGTAGATCGCCGTGGCGCCTTTCATGCGGTGGGCTAATTTCGATGCTTCGTCCCACTGCTCGTTTTCAACTAGTTGGGCAATCTCGTGTTTCTGCTGGGTCAGCGTATCGACCGTTTTGGCCAGCAGCTCGGCGATGCTTTCCTCACCCAGCGTTTTGGTGAGCCGCTGGATGGTTGTGGCAACCTCAGTGACGGTTTGTTCACCGGGGGCGTGTGCCAGCCTGGTGCTGAGCTCGGTAACCAAGTATTTGGGGGGCGATGGATTTGCTGACATAGCCTTATTCAGGGTGCAAAGAAGAAGGTGGCATATCTGATCGTGTTATCGACGGTTGATCTAAACCAGCATTCTATTACAACAGTTGTGGCACCAGCATAGCTGCGCTTCAGGCCTGATCTGCTTGCCACTCGTCAGGCTTGCCCGCTATCAACCGCATCCGGCACACCCTGCCAGCGATCCACCAGCAGCTGAAGGTTGCGCCGTGCTTCGACAGCGGCGCGGCTGCGGCGGCGCTGCGTCATAGCCAGCAGAAAGCGCAGGGTCTCGATGCTGGAGCGGTGTTCGCGGAGCGAACCATAGCGGCGGCAGGTGGTGGCAAAGGCTTCGCTGAGTTCATCGACGTGCGCTGCCAGCTCGTGACCGCCGTCACTGGCGACTGCGTCGGCTGCGAGGTAGCGGGTGAGGCGGCTTTCGATCTGGCCGATGGCGCACCAGAAGTCGGGGTGATCCTGGCACCGCTGTTGCAAGACGGCATCCACCTGATCGAGCCAGGTGCTGAATTCCGGCAGTTCATCGCGACGACCGCGCCAGCTGCGGACGATGGTGGCCAGCAGCCAGTTGAGCAATGGGTAGGGGTCGGCTTCGCCATGGCGGTCGAAATAGAGCTGATGGGCTTCGTGATACCAGCGCGAGACCTGATCAATGGCGGCGCTGCGTTCGTCGCTGTTGGCGGCGGTCAGTGCGCGGCGTTTCCAGGCGCTGCCGAGCAGGGCGTAGCGTTCACTGGTTGGCGCGAGCCGGGCCAGCTGCTCCAGGCGTTCGATGGCTTCGTGCAGCAATTGCTCGTCCTCGGGTTCGAGGCGGCCTTGTCTCTCGTAGCGCTGCCCGGCCAGCCGTACCAGCATGTTGGCATAGTGCTCCAGTGCATTGAGGCTGAGGTCTTGCTGATCGGTGGTCAGCGCGCGGCGGTGATAGTGAATCGATTCCTCATACTCGCCCAGTTCGCCCCAGGCCAGCGCGGTCGTACTCAACAGGGCGCTGTCGCCATGCCATTCCGGCGGCGCCTGACGCAACAGGCGGCGCAGTTCGTTACGCAGTAAGTCCATGTCCTCGCTGCCGGCGCTGCTGGCGCGCTGGCGCAGATCCTTCAGATACAACGTCATTTCGCGTGGAATGGTGAATTCCGGCCCCATGTGACTGCGGCTGCTGCCGGCTGCGGTGCCGTGGAGGCGAAAATTGGGATCACCGTAGCATTGATAGGCGCCCCAGGTATTGCTGTCAGGTTGGTCGCGGTATACCGCCCGGCGTGCATCGAGCACGGCACTGCCAAAGCAGGCGTTGTCGGCGACCATGCGTTGATAGAACACCTCGGCGAAGCGCAGTGCGGCACCATCGTCGACCGCCCAGCCAGCGGCGATGACGCAGCGGGCGCCCTCCTCGATCAGTTGCGTGGCGAGGCTGGCGGCCAGCAGGTTGGGGCGCAAGCCGGTTTCGAAGCCGTCTTCCGGCGCCCGGTCCCGCCCCAGGTGGCAGCAGTTGATGAACACCAGATCGGGCATTGCCGGCATCTGGCTGATTTCGGCGGCGGTGAGGAACATGCCATTGCCCAGCACCATGCCGCTGACCAGCTCGCCGGCTGCGTTGGCCGAGTCCTGGTAGTCATAGACGCCATGTCCGGCGAGGTGCAGGATGCGGTAGGGCCGTGCATAGAGTGCAGCAATGATGTGTTCAGCATTGCTGCGCAGCAGCGAGCGGCTGGTGTCATAGTCGTGGCGGGACAGCAGCGTCCTTACCTGATCGGCTTCCTGCTGCGCGCCGGGCAGTTCGGTAAAGTCGGATTTTGGATCACCGATGACCAGCGCTTCGTGCAGATCGGGTGGCGCCGGGTTGCGGCGAAAACGGCTCACCACGAGTTGGCGGATCAGGCCGGCCTGTACCGCGATGGGGCGAGCCGCGCCGTTGTTGCTGCGTTGTTGCAGCAGTTCCCAAGGGTAACGTGCGGCGCTGCGATCGAGAATCAGCAGGGTGTCGTCGCGTTGCGGTGCCTGATGCTTGAACTCGGTGGGCACCAGTAGTTCGAATAGCGTGGTGGCAACATCGGCATCGTTGCGTGTGGTTGTGGTGGCGCGTTCGATAAACCGATCGATCAACTGGCGTTGTGTCTGTACCAGCCGGGCTTCGGCGCGGGCGCGCTGTGTGAGATAGACGAAATTCAGTGCGCCGCGCTCACCCTGACTGATGCGCAAGCGTTCCCACCAGTCATCGCCTTCGCTCCAGACGATACGCTCACGGCCACCGCGGGTCTCGCGGATGCCCGGCGTCAGGCTGATGCCATTGCGGAACTCGATATTGTGGCACAGGCCCTGCAATACCCTGGCGGCCTGAACCGCGCGGTCGAGAAACAGCTCGACGAATTCGATCGATTGCAAACGCAGCGGCGTGAAGCCCTTTTGTGCCACCAATGCCTTGTTGGCATCCTGTGCGCCACGCAGCAGCGCGGTCAGGGCGTCTTCCATGCTGATGCCGCCACTGCCACTGCCGACCAGCAGGCAACTGATGCCCAGTGGCTGGTTGCTGGCAAAGCCATTGTCGTGCAGATGGCGGATATAGGTCAGCACGCCGTGGCGCATCGAGCTTTGCAACTGTGCCGGCGACAGACTGCCGAGCTGACCGAGGCCGATGATGATGGCGCCGAACAAGCGTGCGTCGCTATCGGGCTGGTCGCGCAGAAACACGCTGGCGGTATTGGCTGCGCCGGGATAGAGGCCTAGCTCGCGGCTTTGGCTCAGGCGGTTGTCGAGGCTGCGGTCGAGGACGCGCTCGGCGCTGACGATGACGTCATTTTCGTAGTGCCCGGCCATGATCGGGTGGCGGGCGTAGCGCAGGTCGCCGTGGGTGACGCTCGCCTGCAGCAGCGGCAATGTGTCGCGGGGCTGTGGTGGTGCAACACCCAGGAAGGCGGCGCGGGCCAGGTCGTTGTCGTCGGGGTAGAGATCCAGTGTCTCGATACCGCGGCTGGGTGCGCGGCTGACCGTGGCGGTGGGTGGCTGGCGTTCGAGTCGGCTGGTGAATCCGGTGGTGAGGATCTCGACGATCGCGGCTTGCTGATCAGCGCCATCGTCGCGTGGCAGGTCGCCATGATTGATTCGGCAATACCAGGTCTCGATGTCGGGCAGGCGTGCAGACGCCCAGGTCACACGACCATCGCCGCCGGTGGTCTGGCGCAGCAGAATGTCGGCGTCGCTGATGTCGAGTCCGGCAGGGGTGCTGTCCTGCTGGCCGAGTATCAGAAACATCCGCTCCGGGTCGATCGCCTGATCGCGCAGCAGTTCGCGGCTGCAGCGGGCGCGGTTCAGGTCATCCGCTGTGGGGCGTGGCCAGCCGCCGGGCAGGGGTAGCTGGCGCCAGCTGCTGGCTTTGAACAGATCGAGGTCGCCGTCTTCGGGCAGCATTTCCAGCAGTCCGGGAAAGCCGGTCAGCAGGGTCAACAGCTCTTCATGGCTGTTTTTCAGGTCGATGGCGGCGAGCATTCGCGACAGCTTTTCGTGGCCGAGAAACAGCGACGGAATCGCCCAGGAGCCGTGGTTTGGCGTCCCCAGCATCAGCAGGTGGCTGCCGTCGCGTTCGCCCATTGTTGCCCACAGTTCAGGGTGGCGGGCGATCATGGTGCGTGCCAGCAGCCCGCCCATGGAGTGGGCCAGCAGCCGGATCGTGGTCTGCGGGTGCTGCGCCATCTGCTCGCGGATGGCCTCGGCGAGGCGGTCGGCGCTGTCCTGTAGTGACTGCCGCCAGTCGTAGGCAAAGGGAATAACCGTATGCGTTCGGCTGAGTGTTTCGACGATATCGCCATAAGTCGAGGCGTGCAGGCTCACCGGGTTGGCGTCACGATGAATCCGCAGTTTGTTCATGCGTCCGAGCGCGAGGTTGAACAGGTCGATCCAGATCAGATGCCGACCGACTTCGAGATGGCTGCCAAACACGCCGGGCAGCACGAAGCAGATCGGGCCGCCTTCGCCGCCCCGCCGGGCGATGCTGCGTGCCGGAATCTCGCGGGTTGCTTCCAGTAACGGCGTGAACCCTGCGTCACTCCCTTCCGTGCGACTCAGGCCGCTGATCAATTTCTGCACGCTGTCGGCGTTGGCGAAATAGCGGAAATGACTGACCTCGCCGCCCTGGTGAAACGACTGACGCACGCCGTCCTTGCGCGGCATGCCGCCGCTCATTGCCGAGGTGTTGACCACCAGGTCGTGCTTTTGCAGGTAGAAAAGATTGGTGACCAGCACGGCCAGGCTCTGGAACAAGCCCTGGGCTTCGATGTCGCCTGCGATGACGGAGAGGTCGGCATTGCTGGTGGTCAAGCGAGAGTTGGTCAGGCGGATGAACGGTGATTCCGGCATCATGGCTTCTAGGCCGGGCAGCTCCTCGGGGTCGGTGCGCTGCTTGAGGATCGCCAGCAGTACGGACTCGACAAAGTTGTAGGTCGGGCTGGCGCGCAGGGCAGGGATCAGTTTCAGTGCGTTGAGCAACACCGAAAAATAGATATCGAGCCGCTTGCTGGCCAGCGTCGTGCCGCGTGCCGGGCAGGCGACCCGCACGAAACGCTCGACACGAATATCCTTGTGGCTGAGGAGCGCCGCAAGCTGGCGCAACTGCTCGGCCTGATCCGGGCGTTGTGATTCAAACAGCGCCAGCTCGGCATCGCTGAAGGGCGCTGTGCCGTCGTCGACATCCCCACGACACAACAGCTCCGCCACCAGTCCGCCACGGGAGTGACTCACCAGATGCAGCCGAGCGCCATGCGGCAGCTTGTCGACCAGCTCCAGTGCGTTGTCGATCGGCCCTTGGGACAGGCTGTGATGCTCGAAGGCGTAAACATGCTCGCCATAGGCTTCTTCGACATGTTGCCGCCAGACATGCTGCTGCTCGCCGCTCCACAAATCGCCGAAACTGCCCTCGGTGCTGG
Organism: Gammaproteobacteria bacterium; assembly: GCA_026981985.1. Taxonomy (GTDB): domain Bacteria; phylum Pseudomonadota; class Gammaproteobacteria; order UWMA-0217; family UWMA-0217; genus JALSHZ01. The sequence continues at coordinate 107,817 of JALSHZ010000121.1, forward strand.
AGGCGGTGCCATGGATGAACAGCAGTATCGGGCGGTCGGCGGGAATGTCGGCTGTCGGTGGATGCAGCGCGAACTCATCGAGACTGCATTGCAGCAGGCCGCCACCTTCGATCAGCTGTCCTTCGAGCTTCTCGGTCAACTCTCGGGTTGCCAGTGCGGCGACATCGTCGCTGCTGGGCAGGATCTTGAGGAACTTGAGTGCCTTGACGAAAAAATTCTTGAAGCCGCCCCGTTGATTGCTGCCCAATGGTAGGTGGAGTGGCACGGTGACGCTGTCGTCGCCACCATCGCGGGGCTCGGGACCCGCGATGATCTCCAGCCAGGACTCCCGTGTCAGGTAGAGTGTGACGTCGCCTTCGAGTTCCAGCTGCACGATTTCATCTTCACCGAGGATGCGTTCGCTGAATTGCGACTCGGCGGCGCGGGATGCCGTCAGCTCATAAGCGTCGACCACTTCCGCTTGTAGCAGATCGAAGCCCGTGGGAGCCAGGCGTTCGCCAATGCTGGCGGTCTGTACTTCGCCGGGGATGCGTAATGTGAATGCTGAGTTGGGCATGGCAGGTTTATCCTCTCGTCCCTAGGAGCGTGAATCGCGCGACCGCATTTCACCTTTCTTTACAGGATAGACCTTTTGCAAGGCGGGCGTGGTGGGAAAATGCCCCTTCTCTCAGATGTTGTTCAGTCTGTCTCCCGTCCAGCACTGTAGCTCGTCGGTAGTGCCGAGGTCGATCACCTCACCCGCTTCGAACAATTCACCGGCAATCTGGAAGCCCTCGCGCATCGCCACCTGGAGCACCGTGCCAACATAGATCTCGTCGCGTTTTGCCAGATCCTGTTCTGCTGCGAGAGTGGCGAGGTAGTGATGCATGAAATCGCTGAAGCGTGGTGACCAGACCGCTGCGAACCAGCAATGTTTCAGCTTGCAGTCGGCCTGCTTGATTTCGATACGAGAAATGGTCAGTTGCTCGTTGAACGCGACCATATCCCACTTGTCGGCGCGTGATTGCGGCATCAGGCCGAGCACGACATCGGCATCGCTGTTGTCCAGTCGTTCCAGCATCGGCGTAAAAATATCGCGCGGCTGGAACTGCATGTCAGGAAACCCCATGGCCACATTCTTCCCGCGAATAAAGGGCCAGGCCTGATCAAGTGTAAATGGCGTGCCCCAGGGCAGGTTCATCAGCAGATAGGCGATGTTGAGTCCGTAGCGTTTGCCGTCGCCAAAAAACCGCGGAATATCCCATTTTCCATCACGAACAATAAAATAGGTCTCGGCAATGCCGGCACTGGCAAAAGCGTGAAGCAAACAATCTGCCATGACGCGAACCGGCTCACCGCCTTGCCCACCGGAAATGGCCAGGGGCATGATTTCCTTGCTGCATGGCATTTTCCCAAGGCGGGATGCAAGCCCCGCGGCGGGGACCAGGGCAACGACTTCTCTGCGCGGTCGTTCGTTGTTATGTGTAGAACCCGGCGGTTGCATCATGTTGTGGCATTCCAAGCGAGTAAAACTGCTGTTCCCGGAAAGTAACTGCTCAAGGATCGGCGTTCAGACAAGCAGGCTGGGCAATTCCCTCTGCGTCAGTCTGCCAGATGCGGCCAGGTATCGAGTACAAGCTTCCTTCCGGCGAACGCGCGCCACATTTTCGGAATGGATTTAATGTGTTCGCGGGCGATTTCTTCGATGCGGCTGGAAAGCTCCGCTGCCGGTGCTTCATGCATGCCGAGCAACTGGATTTCGCAGATTTGCGGTTCGTCGATCGGTTTGCCGATCTCGCTGACGAGCGCACATTCGACGCTGCCGACTTGTGGCAGTTCCTGGGCAATGGCGCGCGCCATCATGCCGGCAGCCACGTTGTAGAGCTTGCCGACGTGCGTCACCGGGTTTTTGCCGGCGACCGACTCCATGGTCATCGGCCGTCCCGGTGTGATCAGGCCATTGGCGCGGTTGCCGCGACCGGCTTCACCGTCATCCCCAGCCTCCGCCGAGGTGCCGGTGACAGTCAGGTAGATGCTGCCCTGTTCGGGGCTGTCAGCAGTATTGACGTCGACACTGACGTTGCGCGCCGTCAGCATTTCGGCGTGATTTTTTGCAGCATTGGCCAGTGCCGCCTTTTTTTGCAGATAGTCGTCCATGTCCTGGATGTGGCGGTCGACGAAAGCGCAGGCGATGGTCAGCTGAATATCATCGCCGTTGCGCACACCCATCACCTTGATGTCCTCGCCGGCTTCCGGGTGGATCTCCTTGAACTCTGGATAGTTGAGGTAGTGTTCCACGTCGTAGACGATGTTTTCCAGCTCGCTGAAAGGCGCGAAGCCAACGCCGCAAGAGGTGTCGTTGGCCAGTGGCACCTTGCCTTGTTCTTCACGCCGGAAAAGCTCTTCGAGATCCATCGAACCTTGTCGCACCAGGCAGTGAAACTGCACATGGCGTTTGGCGTCGAGAAAACGTAGGTGATCTTCCAGCCAAATTCCGCAGCTCTCCCGGGCCAGTTCTTCCACCGGCGTCTCGATCCCCTGCCACTGCGTCACCGCGCGGCCAGCCAGGTAGATATTGATTGGCGCATCCAGCTTGCCCCCCCCAAAAGTGGGAGAAGCGGCGCCACCCCAGAGCAATACCTTGTCGACGTTGTGGTGCAGAATTGCGCCAAATTCATCCAGATAGTAACGCGACAGCGCCAGGCTGAACTCCTCGGCCAGCGCATCACTGATCGTATCGGGATGGCCGCTGCCCTTGCGCTCGACAATCTCCGAAGGGCGCTGGTCAGGGAATGATCTGGAGGAGGGCGTGATCTGAATCTGCATTGTCGTGATCCTGAAATTGGCGGCAACCCGATTCGGTTTTCCGGGACCGGGCTAGCCAAGCCTTGGCACACAATAAAAAAACCCCGAGCACCCGAGCAAGATTCCTTGCTCGGGCGTTAAACAGATGGCGGAGAGGGAGGGATGGATTCGCGGCGTCCTGCCGCTCACCCCTACGGGGCGCTGCGCGTCCAAAATCGTTCCCGACGATTTTGTCGAACCCTCTGATCGGGTTCAAATCCCTTCCGGCAAGCTGTACCGCGCATAAAAAACCCGAGCGGGATTTGCTGCTCGGGCTTCGAATTAGTGGCGGAGAGGGAGGGATGGATTCGCGGCGTCCTGCCGCTCACCCCTGCGGGGCGCTGCGCGCTCAAAATCCCTCCTGCCAAACCTCGCCGCGAAAAAAAAGCCCGAGCAAGTTCCCCTTTTCGGGTTTCGAATTAGTGGCGGAGAGGGAGGGATTCGAACCCTCGGTGGGCGCGAGCCCACAACGGTTTTCGAGACCGTCCCGTTCGGCCGCTCCGGCACCTCTCCGTGGGGTGGGATTGTAGCAGGAGTCAGTCGCTTGTGCTGCTCATGAGTCCGCCGAGTTCTTGCAGGGGTTCGGCTTGTAGTTGTTTGATCTCGGTTTCGAGCTGCTGGAGGTTTTCCCGCAGTTGCCGGCGGCTGTTGATGCGTTCTTGCCAAGTGTTCTTATACAGTTGTTCGATGCGGGTGATGCCGCTATGGATGCCGTTTTTAAGCCCTTGCCGAATGGCGGCTGCCATCGAGGGTTTGACCTTGTTGTGTAGCAGCCATGGGATCAAGGCACCGAGCAGGATGAGCATGCTGGCATGGATGAGGAAGTTGAAGCCGAGGAATTCGTCTTCGCCTTGTGTGCCGGCGTAGAAGCTGGTGATGACGTGAAAGACAGCCCATAGTGCGGCGAGTAAAGGTAGTACCCAGATAAGCGTGCCGGTGTAGCGATAGACGGCGCGCTGCCATGCGCTGCCGGGATTCAGCATCGTGGCATTGACTGCATCATTCAGTGCTTGTTCCATGGCGACCGAGGCGTTGTCGCGCAGTCTTCGCAGTGGGTGTTCAAACGCTTGCCATGGCAGGCGACGGTTCTGGAGTTGATTGACGAGCTGTTCGTTGAGGGCGTCGAGCCTTGCCTGGTTGCGCTGGTTCCACAGGGAGTGGATCAGTTGATCGGTGTCGATGGGGGCGGGTGCCGGGTTGTCGTTTCCGCCCTTGAGGCGGGCGAGCAGGCTGCCCGGTTTGTTCGAAGCCTTGATCATGAAGCTTTGGGTGAGTGCTTCGGCCTGGGTTTGCAGATGTTTGTCGATGCTGTTGAGTTGTTCCCTGGTGGTCTGGTTCCATTCCTGTTCCGCGTCACGCCAGCTGCTGTCGTCACCCAGTTCGTTGATGAAGCGCTCGGCGAGGTTTTCCAGGTCGCGGTTGCGCGCCTGAATGCCGAGTTGTTGCAGAATGTCGAGACCGTAGCGGTTGATGGCGTCGTTGATGATTTGTTCGAGTTTGTCGAAGTCATCGGGCTCGTCGGTGGGAATGCCGACGGTGCGCAGGATGGTCGGATTTTTGAAGCCTTCGGCCTCAAGGCGGCGGCGCAGATCATCGATTTGCTCTTCGCGACCCTGATCCCAGTGATTCATTACGAACAGCCAGGCATGGCGGCTGGCGCGCTCCTGCAGAAAGCGCCAGCCGATGTCGTCGTAATAGCGCTCTGGGCTGACGACGTAGATGATCCAATCCACATAGGGTAGCCAGGATTTGACGATCTCGCGGTTGTGGGTGGCGGTGCTGTCGATGTCCGGCATGTCGAGCCAGGCGATCAGGCGTCGTTCCGGTTTCGAATGGTAGGCGATGCGGGTGTCCGTCATCGGCAGGTCTTCCGGCAGCAGCTCCAGGCGGAAGTCTTTGTGCAGATAGAGTGTCACCTCGTGAGAGGTTGGGCGCTCGACGCCGGCGCGGGCGATTTCCTCGCCAGCGAGTCGATTCAACAGGCTGCTCTTGCCAACGCCGGTGCCGCCAAACAAGCCGACGATCAACGGCCGGTGCGGGTGCTGCCGAAACAATTCGCTGACATGCAGTTGTTCGATGTTGTCGAGCCGTTCGGGCGCGTCCTTTTGCAACCAGCCGGATGCGACGGCCTCGTTGGTCTGGTGTTTGAGGGATTGATACAGCGACTGGAAATCGGGGCTCATAGCTTGTTCAGTTCCTGTTCGGCGGCGTTGAGCGTTGCTTCGTCAAAGCCATAGACCGTGGCGGGATCGAGGCTGGCGGGGAGTTGCCGTAGCCGATGCTGTAGTGGCGTGAAGATGTGCTGTCGAGCCGATTCGAGTTGTGCGGCTTTGAGCTCTTCTTCGACCTTGGTCATGTAACGCCCGACGGCGCCTTCGGTCAGCATCGAGGTGAAGGCGAGCATGGCCGGTGCCAGCACCAGGTCGTTGAGGCCGATGCCGCCGGTCTTCAGTGCCAGCACCAGCGCGCCGACATCGGTGGTGACGCGGGCGGCGCGCAGGCTATTGAGCGTGGCGGGGTGTTGTTGCAGGTAGTGGTAGAGGTCTTCGGCGGCCGCTTCGATGTGTGGCTCGAAAGCCTGCTGGTGGGTGCTGATGCACTGCTCGATGAATGCATGAAGATCGTCGGATTCCTGCTGTAGCTGCATCCACAGTTGCTGCCACCAGCTACGTAGCTCGACATCGTCATTGGCGGAACGGTCACCGATGCCCCGTTGCAGCGTAATCAGCAGGTCATTGAGCGTCTCGTTGAGCGTGTCGGCCTCGAAGTCGGGTTTGCGGCTGCCGTCTTCCTGGGGTGTTTCACGCTGCCACAGCTTGTTGATCAATGTGCGCGCAGGCCATGAGATGGCGTTGCGCACCCGGCCGATTTGCCCCGCCAGTCCGGGCAGTTCCAGCAGTTCCATTAACCGGACTATGGCGCGTTGCAGCGTGTCGGAATAGTGTGGATCTCGCAGGTAATTCTGCTGATATCGCTTCTCGGCACGCCCGAATTCCTGGCCGAGCATGTTGTTCCAAACTTTGCCGGCGGCGATTTCGCGGCGTACCGGAGCGGTCCAGTCGAGCCAATGGGTCTGCAGAAAAGTCCTGACCTTGCGGCTATCGGGCAGTTTGCGTTGCTCCGGCAGCAAGCGCTGGGAAAGGCGAAGCAGCGCCCGGCCAGACTCACTTTCACGCATGCGTTGCAGATCCGGGTCGCTCTCGTAGGGGAGGGCGATGATGCCGCCGTGTTCGATATTTTCTTGATGCAGTTTGGCCGACATCGCATCGGCAATCTGTACTGAGCTGTCGGGGTTTGCCTTGTTGATGCAGATCGCCAGCGGGTGCGGTGCCTGGTTGATGAGCCGTAGCGTTTCCCAGACAGACTGGTCGGCGTACTTCTCCTTGCTGACGACCAACACGATCAGGTCGGCCATGGCGCAGAGCTTTGGTACGCCAAAACGATAGCTGCGTGAACTCACGGAGTCGAAGTCGGGCGTATCCCAGAACATCGCTGGCGAAACGATGGCATCGCGGGTTTCGATTTCAGTGATGGTGTACTCGTGAAGATTTTCTGCACTGAGCTGGTCGAGCGGAACACGGGAAAGCCCAGGTAGCAGCTCGTCAACAATATTGGTTAGTGTTGCGGATACTGTGTTGGTGCAAAATCCCTGGGCATGACGGGTAAAGCCCGCCAGCGCATTGGATTTTGCGGCCTCGGTGCCAAGCAGGATATTGACGATCGTGCTTTTGCCGGCCTGCGTTGGGCCGATGACGACGATCTGGGGAATCAGTTCAGGATGTTGATTGATGACATCGAAGTAACGCAGGATCGCGTTGGCATAGACGAGCGAGGGGTCCTCGTTCTCATCCCCCCTGATGCGGATCTGGCGTTCCTGCAGTGCCGCCAGAAATGCCCTGAGTTTGTCCGTTGTGTTGGCTTGCATCCGCTAAACATAATTCAGCCGGCGGGGGGTTACAATCGTGGCGTCGTCGATGCGAAACCAATCGGGGCAGACGGGAACAGCTACAAGCTATGGTTGGTGACGTTTGTGGCGAAGCTGGCGCAGCCCGAGCAGCGTGATGAGTAACGCAGCACCGGTGCTGCCACCACTGCTATCGGTTGCCGGATTGCTGTTGTCGATGACGCTGACGCTGATGGTTGCGCTGCTGGTGCTTTTGCCATCGCTGGATGTGACGCGATAGTCCAGGGTGTCGGTGCCGGTGAAGTTCGCGGCGGGCAGATAGCGAATCTGGTTGTTGTCGAGCAGTGTTGTGCTGCCGTTGGCTGGAGGCGTTACGATCGTAATGCTGTCTTCCGTGCTGACGCCAATGTCGTTGGCCAGTGGTGTGATGTCGATGGCGGTATTGGCTGTGGTTGAGAGTGTGTCATCAACTGCCTGTAGCGTAACCCGTTCATCTAGCTCGTCCGTACGCAAGGTGACGTCGTAGCTGCAATCACCGACACCATCCGCTACCGGGTCGAAGAACTCCATCACCAGTACGGTGCCATAGTTGAACTGGCCGCCAAAAGGTTCATAGACGTTGGCGTCATCGCGGCTGGAGCTGCGAACGTAGAGCCCCATGAAGCCTTCACTGGCGCTGCTGCCGTGATTATTGTCGAATCCGGGAAAGCCATCGGGGTGGTCTTTGCTAGGGAGGCTGCGGTCTTGTAACAGCACCGACTCGCGATGGCCCCAGTTCGCGCTGGCGTCGTCGTAGATGAAGCTGTAGATGGAGCGCTCGACTGGCATTGGGATTGGCGCGGTGCTGGCATAGTAGGCGAGATTTTCCGAACGGGTGATAAATTCGTGGCATCCGCGTTTGTCGCCGAAGTCGTCACCTAAATAGTGGGGGCTACCATCGCTGTGGACAGGTTCCCAAGGGGTTGGAGCCTCAAGCTTCCGATCGGTTTGGGATGGATCGTTGGGATAGTTGATATCGTTTTTGTGACGGCTACCGATGACCGGATCCCGCTCAAGCCGAAACGATGGTGTGCCATCGTGGTAGTGGCCTCGCAGGTCGTAATCGTGAAGGATGTCGCCATAGGCGTGAGCGATGGCGTCGATATTGGCTTCCACCCCGGCCAGTGGCAGGCCGATGACGCCAGGCATCATGTTGGCGCGTGCGGTACGCTCGGCATTGACCAGATAGAGCGCCTTGGCATCATCCGACATCTTGTCCCAGTTTTGTTGCGAGGGGAGGTCGAGAATTCCCAGTGCTCCAGGGGTTAACCCTAGCTGTTTCTCTTCTTCCCGGCGGGCGCGATTGAATGCCAGTTCAATATCGCTGACGCCGCCAAAGCGGGCGTCATAGGTGTCAGTCTCTGAAGCGTATTCGCCGCCGCTGTCGACCCAATTGATGTCCTTGGTGATGTTCGGTGGTGAGGCGGCCAGCAGCAACGAAGGTGCCGCCACGATGATGGCTAAAAGTAGTGATAACGCAGTGTGACTCAGTCTTTCCATGGTTGCTCCTCGGGGCTTCGTCCACTGGCGCTTACGCGGCAAACGGTGGGACGGATGTTTTTTCGCTGGATTATAGCCGTCGTACAGGCCGCTGGTTGAGGCTGCTGGTCACATTGGAATTGTCCTGATGTATTCGCGTCATTTTGTGGTTGAACTGCAACGTTGGAGTGCAGAACGGGGGGGTGGTTGCAAGAAAATGTGTTCTTTTCACCACTTTGCTTGACAGTTGGGGCAGAAATCCGACTGAAACTGGGGTAGAATCGGCGGCCTTCCGAACCAGCGCATGTTTCGGCACGGGGTTCACACTGAAAGCCGGCAAGAATGGTTCACTCTCAACTGCATTAGCTTGTGAGAATATACTGATATGGCGACTAGCACTTCATCAAAGAAAGAAATCCAGAAAAAACTGGCTGTCGGGGCTATTTTCCTGATTGCGGCATTCGGTTTGTCGTTCGAAGTGCCATCGATCGAAATCGCCTGGGTTAGCGGTATCCTGCTGTTGACGATCTATTTGTTCGCGTTCGAAGTCGTTGAAGTAGACGTTGCCGCCATTACGATCATGGTGGTGCTTGGTTTATCCAGCTTGCTGGCGCCGTTCATGGGGTTGGAAAAGGGGTTGGTCGACAATACCCAGTTGTTCAACGGCTTCTCTAGTAATGCGGTCATGTCGATCATTGCTGTCATGATCATCGGCGCCGGGCTCGACAAAACCGGCATCATGAGCAAGGTGGCAGCATTCATTCTCAAGGCAGGGGGCACTAGCGAGAAGCGCATCATCCCCATTATCTCCAGCACCGTTGCCTTCATCTCGTCATTCATGCAGAACGTGGGCGCTGCTGCGCTGTTTCTGCCAGTGGTGTCGCGGATATCCGCCCGTTCCGGCCTGCCGATGTCACGCCTGCTGATGCCGATGGGCTTTTGCGCGATTCTCGGTGGCACCGTCACCATGGTTGGGTCATCGCCGCTGATCCTGCTGAACGATCTCATTCTCACCTCCAACCAGGCGCTGCCGGCCGACAAGCAGATGGAAACCTGGGGGTTGTTTTCGGTGACACCGATCGGCGCGGTGCTGGTGCTCACCGGCATTATCTATTTCGTGCTGGCTGGCAAGTTCGTCCTGCCTGCAACCAAGGCTGAAGATCTGACAGTGGGCGCCTCGTCGATGAGCTATTTCCATGACGTCTACGGTGTCAGCTACGATGTTTTCGAGGTTTATGTGCCGCCTGAAAGCCCGTTGGTCGGTCATCACCTGGATGACGTGGAAACGGTCTACAAAATTCGCGTTATCGCGGTGCAGGAGGGTGGCCGCGTCGCCATTGGCCGCGGCGCAATCGATCGCGATACCGGCATTCAGGCGGGGTCAGTGCTCGGCATCGTAACTTCCTCCGAGCATCTTGAGCAGTTTGTCGAGAAATTCGAGCTGGTGCGCCGCAACGATCTGGAAGCCTTTGCCGAACAGTTGTCGTCTGCACGTGCGGGTATTGCTGAAGTGGTTATTCCTCCCGGGTCCAGCCTTGTTGGGAAGAGTGCCCGGGATGTCTGGCTGCGCAAGCGCTATGGCATTGCGATGATCGCACTGCACCGCGATGGCGAAACCCTGCGCGAGGGTGACGATATCCGCAGCATCCCGTTTCAGGCTGGCGATACGCTGGTGGTGCATACCACCTGGGATTCGTTGGCGAGATTAGAGAAGGATCGCGATTTCGTCGTCGTTACCACCGAGTTCCCGCATGAAGAGCTGCGGCCACAGAAAGTGGGCTGGGCGGCGCTGTTTTTCAGCATCGCGTTGTTCATGGTGCTGTTTACCGATATTCGCTTGTCGATCGCCTTGCTCACAGGCGCCATTGGCATGGTGTTGAGTGGCGTGTTGCGCATCGACGAAGCTTATGAGGCGGTGTCATGGAAAACGGTCTTCCTGCTCGCAAGCCTGATTCCCTTGGGTCTGGCGGTGGAGACTTCCGGCACGGCCAAGTGGATCGCCGATGCGGTGCTGAGCGTTGTCGGGGGTGCGCCCATTTGGGTTATTCAGGCGGTTATCGCCGCGTTGGCAACCTTCTTCACGCTGGTCATGTCGAATGTGGGCGCGACGGTGCTGCTGGTGCCGCTGGCGGTCAATATCGCCGTTGGCATTGGGGCGAACCCGGCGGTATTCGCATTGACCGTTGCGTTGGCGACGTCGAACTCGTTCCTGATTCCCACCCACCAGGTCAATGCGCTGATCATGGGGCCGGCTGGTTACAAGGTGCCCGACTTCATGCGCGCGGGTGGCATCATGACCCTGCTGTTCCTCATCGTACTGATTCCGATGATGAACTTGATTTTCTAATCGCGCCTGTTCCATTTCGAAAATGACGGGTATGGCCTGACGTGGATAAGTCGTTCCTCCAGCTGTTTTTTCCCTTCCTGCGCTGGCTGCCGATGGTCAATCGGACAACGATACGCGCCGATTTGATTGCCGGTTTTACTGGTGCTGTCATCGTGCTTCCGCAAGGTGTCGCCTTTGCCACGATTGCCGGCTTGCCGCCGGAATATGGCCTCTACACCGCGATGGTGACGCCAATTGTGGCCGCGTTGTTCGGTTCGTCATTGCACCTCATTTCAGGCCCGACGACCGCGATTTCTATCGTTATTTTCTCCGCCGTCAGCCATCATGCCGTACCGGGTACGCCGGAGTTCGTGACAATGGCGCTGACCATTACGTTTTTGGCGGGCCTCTATCAACTCGCGTTTGGTCTTGCCCGTCTGGGTGCGTTGGTTAATTTCGTTTCCCACACCGTCGTGGTGGGTTTTACCGCAGGTGCGGCAATACTGATTGCGACCAGCCAGATGAAGCATGTATTCGGCGTTGAGGTGCCACGGGGCGAATCGTTTATCCATACCTGGATGACGCTGTACAGCCATCTGCCGGATATCAACTACTATGTCCTGTTAGTCGCGGCAGTGACCTTGCTGACGGCGCTGCTGGTCAAACGCTTCGTACCGGTAATCCCCAACCTGCTCGCTGGCCTGATCATGGGCAGCGTGGTGGCGTTGCTGCTCGATGGCGAGTCACATGGTGTTGCGTTGGTAGGAGAGATCCCGCGTCACCTTCCGCCCTTGTCCAGCCCTGACTTCTCCTTCACATCCTTGAAGCTGTTGGCACCGGAGGCCTTTGCCGTCGCGCTGCTGGGTTTGATCGAAGCGGTATCGATCAGTCGCGCCATTGCTGCAAAATCGCATCAACGCATCGATGGCAATCAGGAGTTCATCGGCCAGGGAATGTCGAATATCGTTGGCAGCTTCTTTTCCAGTTATGCGGGCTCAGGTTCCTTTACCCGTTCCGGCATCAACTATTCAGCGGGTGCCAAAACACCGATGTCGGCGATATTCGCGGCGGTCTTCCTGGCGCTGATCGTGTTGCTGATCGCGCCGCTGACGGCTTACCTGCCGATAGCGGCCATGGGCGGCGTGATTCTGCTGGTCGCCTACAATCTTATCGACCTTCACCACATCAAACAGATACTGACGATCAGCAAGTCCGAGACCGCGGTGTTGCTGACGACGTTCTTTGCCACCCTGTTTCTGGAGCTGGAGTTCGCGATTTATTTGGGCGTATTGCTATCCTTGGTTCTGTTCCTCAACCGCACCTCCACGCCTGACATCGTTGAACTTGGACCCGATGTCGACCCTGTGGGCGGCAAGCGCCAACTGGCCAATCTCGATGAAAAACCGCTGGCGCAGTGCCCGCAGCTGAAGATCATCCGCGTCGACATGTCGATCTATTTCGGTTCCGCGAATCATATTCAGAACAAGCTCCATGAGATCAGTGACAAGGATGGCTATCACCACATCCTCATCATCTGTACCGGCGTCAATTTCATCGACATGAGTGGCGCGGAAATGCTGATGCAAGAGGCTCAGCGTCTGGAAGAGCTGGGCGGTGGGCTGTATTTTGCCGAGATCAAACCGCGGGTCTACGATTTCATCAGCCGGGTGCATTTTATTCGCAAAATCGGTAATGACCATTTCTTCGATGAAAAGAAGGCAGCTATCCATGAAATTATCAAACAGCTGGATATCGAACGTTGCCGTAGCTGCAAGGTCAGAGTTTTCAAGGAGTGCGCAGACATTCGCTAAGTGCTGGAAAAAAGCGCTGTAAACAGGCATCCTCGCATCAACTCATCACACTTGGGGGCTTGCCATGTCATCTGATATCGATCTTTCCTGGCTGGATGAGCTGGAGCTGTCTGGCCCGGCTGCCAATTTCGCCCGCTTTTGCAAGGAAGAGCTGCAACGTCGTAGTAACTCGGACATCGACTTCGATCCCGAGATCTACACCGAAGCTGTCAGGCTGGTATTGCGCAAGCTAGGTGGTCTGGAGCTGGAGGGCATGCAGTGATCATCACCCGCATCCAGTCGGAAGACTTCCTCAAATACCGCAAGCTCGATATCCGCGACCTCCCGGAAAAGGGACTGATCACCGTCGGTGGTGCCAATGAATCGGGCAAGACCAGTATCGGTGAAACCCTCTGTTTTGGCCTGTTCGGGCGCACTTTCACGCTGGACCTGATCGATCCTCGCAAGCTGATTCGCTGGGGCGCGGCGCGCTGTTCCGTTACGGTTGAATTCAAGGGCCGTGATGGCAAGTTGTATGAAGTCACCCGTTACCTCGATGACGAAGGCGGCTACGGCGCACGCCTGCTCCAGGCTGATGAAGGCATCGTACTCGCCAAGGGCCCGGACGATGTCGACAAGCGGCTGCGGGAGCTCAACGGCTTCGGCTACGATGAGTTCATCGAATCCTTCTATCTCGCGCAGCGTGAACTCACCACGCCGCACCCGCATAGCCATACCATCAAGGTCATGGCAGGTATTGCGCCCCTCACTGAAGTTGCCGAAAGCCTGACCAAGGCAAGCGAGAAGGAAGAGAATATCGTCGAGTCCACCGGCAAGGATTTCCAGGATGTCGCCAAGCGCTATCACGACCTCGAAATCAACGAAAAGTGGAAACCGGCGCTGGTAAAAAGCCGTAAAAAGTTCGACGAAGCGCGCAAGCAGAAAGCCAGTGCGCTGTCAGATCTCGACGTGGGTGCGTCACTCTATGAGGAGACGGCTCCCGTCGTCTGGAAATCGCAGCGCATGAGCAAGCTGCTGTTCGCATTGTCGATAGTTGCCTTCACCGCGGCAGCACTGTTTTGGGTTGTCTGGGCAACCCTTAACCTGATGCCCGACTCCCCCCAAGGCCGGGCGCTGGCCGATTGGCTGCAAGCCTTTTTCCCAACCTGGCGCGATCAGCTGCAACCGCTGCTTCAGCCGCTGGCATGGCTCTCTACTGCCGTGTTTGGTCTGTCTCTGCTGGGTGTCTGGTTGATGAATCGTAAGGCCGAGCGTTTCCGTGCCCAGGCTGTGCTCGTTGCTGACGATTTGAAGAAAGCCGCCCTGGAGCTGGCGGCGACGATTCCGGCGACGCCCAAGATCATTGCACGCTTCTTTCGCAAGAAGGGTGTTGAGCCCGTCGAGCACGACTACCATGCCTTGTTGCAGGAAATCGGCGCTGTCCAGCAGGCAGTGCGCGGCCTCAGCGCAAAACCTGAACAGCTGCGCGATGTCACCGACCGCATCGACGTGGAGATTGCCCAGCAGACTCAGGAAATCGAACAGCGTCTCGATGTGCTCGACAAAGAGATCAAGCACGAAAACAAGCGCCTCGCGCATGCGGATGGCCTCAAAACCATCCAAGCCAACCTCAACCGCAAGCTGAAGGACCATCAGCGCCGCATCAAGGTCAATGACACCGCGGTCAGTCTGTTAGACGCCGCCTCGCATCATCTCTCACACCGTTTCAATCGCGAGGTACTGCTGCTCGCTGGCGAAGCCTTGCCGGTATTTACTCAAGGGCGCTACAAACACCTGAAAATCGATGAAAACCTCGATGTCCGCGTCTTCTCCAACGACAAGCGCGACTTCATGGACTTCGACGAAACCTCCAGCGGTACCCAGCGGCAAATCATGCTTTCTCTACGCTTGGCAATGACCCAGGAGCTGATCAAAAATATCGAAGCTGGCCGCCAATTCATCTTCTTCGACGAACCCTTCGCCTTCTTCGATCAAGAACGCATCCGCAACACGCTTGAACAACTGCCCAACATCAGCGCCGACATCGCCCAAATCTGGCTCGTCGCACAGGAATTCCCCGAAGGCACCGTCGCCGATTACCGCATCGATTGTCATCAGGTTACTGAAGAATTGATGACGGGGCGGGGGTCGGAATAAGCTGACTGTGCGCCGAACAAGAAGTGGCCCGACATGCGAGAACCCCCTTCACGATGGACGTGCCTAGCTCGATAACTACCGGGCAGGGATAGTTGCTGTGTGTTTAGTCAGTGCAGCGTGTTGGCAACGTGCTGCACCGTCAGCGGCATTCAGGGAACGATTGTGGTGAGTCCGTAGAGTTGCCACATTTGCATTCCGCCGCGGTAGTAGTGGATGCGGTCGGCGGGGTAGCCGAGTTTGAGTAGGGCGCGGATGCCGCGTGGCGATTGGCCGCACCATGGGCCATTGCAGAACAGGACGAGTTTCTTGGCTTGGCCGAAGTCCCAATCGTCATTTTTCAGGTCACTGGAGAGCAGGCCGATTTTTTCCAGGAGTTGTGTTGAGGTTTCGATTTTGCCGCGTTTTCGGACCCCGAGTTGGTGCAGGGTGTCGGCGAGTTGCGGGTCGTCGGCAGAGGCTTGCAAGATGGTGAACGGGATATTGACCGAGCCAGGAATCGTACCCTTTTGGTTCCATTCAGGCAGTCGAGCGTCGATCAGTACGCCGCTGCCGGTGACGACATCGTTTTGTAGAAAGTCGAATAGTTCGACCTCGCCGATGGTCTTGACGCCGGGTGCGATGGCGATGGGTTGTGCGCAGTGTGGCGGGCATTTGTGCGCGGTGCGCGCGAAGAAGCCAGAGATGGTGTGATTGAGGTTTTGCTCGCGCTCGATTTTGACAACGTGACCTTCGTGTATCGTTTCCAGGGTTGGCCGTTTCTCGTCGAGTTGCACATCCAGCGCCAGTGCGGCGATGGGTAGTGACAGGAGAACCGCGGCAAGCAGCTGATTGATCATTTCCCTGAATGGTATTTTCATGGCGCGTATTCCTTGAGCGGTTAGCGGTTCAGATAGGTCTGTTTGATCTTTTCGCGTATGAATTTGATCTCAGGCCGATCGGTATAGGCTGCGTAAACTTCTGCTTTTTTCTCGGGGGTTAGGCGGCGATAGAATGAGAAACTGCCGACGTAGTGTTTCGCGAGATGTTCTTCAAAAGCCGCCTGGGTCATTTTCACTGGCACATCAGCTTGATTGTTCGATGCTGTGGCAGCAGTGGGGTTGGCGGCTGGCTTTTCGTTGCGAGGCTGTGGTGTGCCATTCACGCTGTGGCGTGTCACGGGGTCGACCTCAACGGCATGCACTTCCTGTTTGATGATGTCGAGAAAGGCATCGGCTGCTACCCACGAGGGGGTCACTGTGCCTGCCACTAGAAGCACCGCCACTCTGATGGCGTTGGTGTAAGTCGAGATGCAGCACTGGGTCGTTGCGTTGGCGAACGAATTTGCAATTTGGTCTGTGGTTGACTGACCAGACGGGTGACGAATGCTGGAATGGGCGTTGTCCTGCCAGCGCATATGTCGTTCCTGATGATGATTTTTGCTTTTAATGAGGCCGTATGGGTGTTGTTTCGGCCTTACCCCCATCCGGACGGCCGAGGTGGCACGAAGCACGGATGCTGAGAATCTAGCAAACGGCTGGGAGTAGCCCAAGCAATGGGGCTGGCATCTGTGAGTGGTTGCACAAAACCCGATGCGCTGCACGTTTATTTTGGCAGCGCCGGGTGTGCGTCAGGAATGGTTCTCAGGCGATGGGGCCGAGTTCTTCCAGCAGCAGCGAGTCGCCCTGCATTCCCTCGGGGATCTGTAGCCCCATCAGTTCGAGGACGGTGGGGGCTACGTTGCTCAGGCCGCCGCCGGTGGCGAGTTTCCAGAATGATGCGTCAACGACCAGGAAAGGTACGGGGTAGGCGGTGTGCTGTGTATGCGGCTCGCCGGTGTAAGGGTCGATGTACTCATCGCAGTTGCCGTGGTCGGCGGTGAGCACGACCGAGTAGTCGTTGAGTATGGCGGCATCGAGTACGCGGCCCACCTGGCTATCCATGAACTCGACTGCACGGATGATCGGCTCGCGCTTGGCTGAGTGGCCGACCATGTCGCCATTGGCAAAATTCACCAGAATAAAACTGTAGACGCCAGAATCGATGGCCTCGATGGTCGCGTTGGCCACTTCTCGTGCGCTCATTTCAGGGGTTTCATCGTAAGTGTGGACATCGGGAGAGTGGATCATGCGCCGGTCTTCACCGGCATAGGCCTCTTCGCGGCCGCCATTGAAGAAGTAGGTGACGTGGGCGTATTTTTCCGTTTCGGCGCAATGAAACTGTTTGTAGCCGGCGAAGCTGACAGCTTTCGTGAGTGTTATTTTTGGCCGCTCGGGCGGGAATACGATCGGTGCCAGCAGTTTGGTGTCGTACTCGGTCAGGCAGGTCAGGTAGCAGGAGCGGAATTCACCACGGTCGAATTGGTCGAAATCCTCCATTGCCAGCGCTTCGGCCAGCTGTCGGGGGCGATCATTCCTGAAATTGAAAAACACCACGACATCCTGCTCGGTGATGGTTTCGCTATTTTCGATGATCAGCGGTTCGATGAATTCGTCGCCGAGGCCGCGGTCATAGGCTTGCAGGATGCCATGCGTGGCATTTTCCACCTTTTCGCCAACGCCATTTACCATCAATTGCCAGGCATCTTCTGTGCGCTCCCAGCGGTGATCCCGGTCCATGGCGAAGTAGCGGCCAATAATGGTGGCGATGTGACCGTTGGCTTTTTTCAGTTTCTTTTCCAGCGGCTCAAGAAATTGCAATGCCGACTTCGGTGGCGTGTCGCGGCCATCGGTGATCATGTGCATGACGGGCCGAACGCCGTGTTTGCGGCACATCTTGATCAGTGCAGCAATATGCGAGCAATGGCTGTGCACACCGCCGTCTGAGACCAGGCCGACGAGGTGTACCGGACGGTTGTTGGCTTTTGCTTCGTTGACGGCATCGAGCAACACGGTGTTGTGGAAAAAGCTGCCATCTGCAATGGCGTCGTTGATGCGCACGAGATCCTGACGAACGATCGTGCCGCTGCCGAGGATGGTGTGGCCGACTTCGGAATTGCCGAACTGTCCCACTGGCAAGCCGACAGCCCGCCCCGATGCTTCCAGCGTCGTGTGCGCGTAGCGGGCGAAATACTCGTCGAGTCGCGGCGTGCGGGCTTCGTAAACCGCATTGTTCACTTTGGCTGGATTCATACCAAAGCCGTCGAGAATGACAAGAATGGTATTGCGGCGGGGAACGTGGCGTTTTTCAGTCATGGTGTTGGGAAAATAGTTTCGGCGTGCGCGATTGTAGTATATGCACCGAGCGAACACGATAACCTCGGCTTGGGAGCGGGCTTTGGCGTCACAGCGGGGATAGCTGGGATGCTATCAGGGTCTCCATGAAATCTTCTGCATACCTGATGAAACCTATTCCCTTCGACAACAGCTACGTCAAGCTCGGTCCAACGTTCTACGCACGCCTCCATCCCGAGCCGGTTGCAGCGCCACGCATGATCCATTTCAACCGCGAATTGGCGTCGGCATTGGGCATGGAGGCAGACTCGCTCGACTCGCCAATGGGTGCCGATATTTTCGCCGGCAGTCAAGTACCAGAAGGCGCTCAACCGCTGGCGATGGCCTATGCCGGGCACCAGTTTGGTGGCTTCAGCCCGCAGCTCGGGGATGGCCGCGCGATTCTGCTGGGTGAGGTAGTCGCGCCGACTGGGGAGCGTTATGACATCCAGCTGAAAGGTTCCGGCCCGACACCCTTTTCCCGCAATGGCGATGGCCGCGCGGCTATGGGCCCGGTACTGCGTGAATACCTGCTCAGTGAAGCGATGCATGCGTTGGGCGTGCCCACCACCCGCGCGCTCGCAGCTGTCGCAACCGGTGAATCGGTGATTCGTGACAGCCTGGTGCCGGGCGCGGTCATCACCCGGGTGGCAACGAGCTTCGTGCGTGTGGGCACATTCGAGTATTTCAGTGCGCAGGGCAATGTCGATGCCGTCAAGCAGTTGGCCGATTATGTGATTGCGCGCAACTACCCTGATGTAGCGGCGGCGGAGAATCCCTGTGAAGCCTTGCTGGCGCAGGTGATCGAGCGGCAGGCGGCGCTGATCGCGCGCTGGATGCAGCTTGGCTTTATCCACGGCGTGATGAACACCGATAACATGTCGATTGCCGGTGAGACCATCGATTATGGGCCTTGTGCCTTCATGGATGGTTTCGATCATCACCAGGTCTACAGCTCGATCGACCGCCAGGGTCGTTACGCTTACGCCAACCAACCGCCGATCGCGCAGTGGAATTTGATTCGTTTTGCAGAAACACTGTTGCCGTTGCTGATGCGTGGTGAGGATACGCGCGCAGCGGTGGCAACGGCCGAAAGGTTGCTGAACGGCTTTATCGAACACTATCAGCACCATTGGCTGTCAGGCATGAGGCAAAAGCTGGGTTTGGCGCAGAAGCGTGATGCCGATCGGGCGTTGGCCGAAGGCTTTCTGGACCTCCTCGCTACCGAGAATGTGGACTTTACCTCTGCATTCCGGGCCTTGTCGCTGCTTGCCAATGCGCCATCAGACCAGGATCATGTGCTGACGGCGCTGTTTGCTCAACCGCAAGCAATCAACGCATGGCTCGAAAACTGGCGCCAACGCCTGGCTGAGGAAACCGATGACGCAGCAACGCGGCAGCAGAAGATGCAGTTGGCCAACCCGATCTACATTCCCCGCAACCATCTCGTCGAAGCCGTGATCCGGGCAGCAGAAGATGAAGGGGATTTCGAGCCATTTCACCGCCTGCACAGCGTGTTGCAACAACCATTCGAGGAGCAACCCGGCATGGGGGCATACAGCCAGCCGCCCCGTCCTGAGCAAGTAGTGCATCAGACATTCTGTGGTACTTGACCCGGGCTGCCGCTCTCTTTCCCAAGGCTGGGGAGAGGGTTCAAAAGCGTCTCAGTCGATGCGCTCAGTTGGTGTGTGGAATGCGTCTATGAGCACAGCGTCTTGATCGACGAGCGTCAGTCCTTCTTGTCCTCGGACTCATCGTCTTTATTCGGCTCGTCATCGGAATCGTTGCTCGACACATCGTCGCCATCGTCCGACGTATCTTCGTCGTCGTCATCTTCATCTTCGTCTTCCCACTCGCCAATGGCGTCGAGCTCAGCTTCCATCTCCTCGTCGGTCATTGGTTGGTAACGCGGTTCTTCCTCGATGAGCGCGTCGGCGACCGCGGTTTCCATCGATGACATGCCGGCACCGGCTGCGGCTGCCGCAGTGGCTGTCGCCGCGGTGTTGTTATCCTCGTCTTCCGCCGGTTTTTGCGCCTTGATGTAGCGCGAGGCCCACAGACCCGCCTCGAACAGTATCCACATCGGGATTGCGAGCAATACCTGAGATACCACATCCGGCGGCGTGAGGAACATGCCGATCACGAAGGCGCCAACGATGATATAGGGGCGCATCTTGCCGAGTTTGTCCGGCGTGGTGATGCCGACAGAGACCATCAGAATGGTTGCCACCGGCACCTCGAAGGCGATACCGAAGGCGAGAAACATCATCAGTACGAAGTCGAGATAGCGGTTGATGTCGGTCATAACCGCAACGCCGTCTGGCGTCACGCTGGTGAAGAAGCCGAACACCAGTGGGAACACGACGAAGTAGGCAAACGCCATGCCCACATAAAACAGTATGACACTGGAAGCCAGCAACGGCATTGCCAAGCGCTTTTCATGTTTGTACAGCCCTGGCGCGATAAACGACCAGAGTTGATGCAGCAGATAGGGGATAGCGAGCACCACCGACAGCATCAACACCAGTTTGAATGGCGTCAGAAACGGTGAGGCAACGTCGATGGCGATCATCGAGCTGCCCTCGGGTAAATGCCGGGTCAACGGTTCAGAGAGAAAGGTGTAGATGTCATTGGCAAACGGGAACATCACCGCAAAGCCAATGGCTACCGCAATGACGCTGCGCAGCAGCCGGTCGCGCAGCTCTATCAGGTGGCTGATAAAGCCCATTTCCGCCTGAGGCGGTTCTTGTTCGGGGGAGCTGTTAGCCATTCTTTACCGGCTTGGAAGGTTCTTCTTCTTTTTCAGGGGCGGGGAGGTCGGTAGACGTGCTGGAGCGGACGAGATATTCCGTCTCATTCAGCGTGTCGAGTGTGCTTTGCTGGGTGTTTTTCATCATGTCCCGAAGTTCCTGGATTTCGCTGTTCTGCTGGTTAAGCATCTTTTCCAGTTCTTCGGTGCGGAACTCGCGTTCCACATCGGCTTTGACCGTGTTCACGAAACGGCGGCCGCGACCGATCCAGTACCCGGCCTTGCGCGCCAGGCCGGGCAGTCGTTCTGGCCCCACGACCAACAGCGCGACGATGCCAATCAGCAGAAATTCCCAGATGCCTGCGTCGAACATTCAGTAGTTACGCCTTTTCCTTGTCCTTCACTTCACCTTCCACCACCTTGGTGGTGTTTTCTTTCAACTGCTTTGTTTCCTCTTCCTTCTCGCCGTCGCTCATGGATTGCTTGAAGCTCTTGATTGCAGAGCCGAGATCGCCACCAACGCCTTTGAGCCGTTTGGTGCCGAAAATCAGCATGACAATCAGAAGGATAAGTAACAACGACCAGGGGCTGATTCCACCAAAACCCATATTATTTCTCCGCGTGTGATTGGAACGTTGAGGCCATTATAGCAATAGATCGAGGGTGAGCATCGAGATTCCTGCCAGATGGGGGATATGTCATGTTCAAACCCAGCCGCGCCGTTCGATTTCGCCAAGCATGTTGCTGGTCACCGTGTCGAGCATGCTTGCCTGTTCATGGGCGGTCATCAGCGCGCCGGCCAGCACGGTGGGATCTTCGATGTATTCGTGCACCATCTGGTTTCGCAGGTTGCGCAGCATCAGCCATGTGTCTACCGAGGGGATGTAACCCAATTTCTCGGCGCGGTCGAGATTGTCGATGACGGCGCCGGTGCGTTCTCCGAGGGCGCGAAGCAAAGCGGGCAGAAGTTTGTCGCCCAACGTGTCCTGCAAGCGGCTGAAACGGCTGACAAACGCTTCAACGCGCTCGGCGAGGTCGGGGTCTTGCTCCAGGCGCTGCACGGTCTTCGCCGTGAATGGAGCCTGGAACAGGCGTGCGTCGGTATCGAGCAGGTGTTTGTGCTCGCGCGTGATCACCCGGTAGAGGAAAGCTAGCCCGGATTTCTCACCAGTTCACTACTGCGGCCGCCCAAGGTGGCGCGCTGACTGGCGTTCACTCGGTCGGGCTGCTCAACGTAGTGTTGACTACGCCTGCGCGGCCCTCGGTCGCGAACGCCAGCCATCACACCACCTTGAGCGGCCTCGCTACGCGACCCGGTGAGAAATTCGGGCTAGACGTGCGGCAAGCTGTGGCTCCAGCGTCATAGCCGCTGCCCTTGCTGGCGCGCGATATCGTGAATCGGCAGGTTTTTCAGGTTGGGTGCGGCGAGCAGCACATCGACCTTGCGGCCATGCATCAAACGAGAGACTTCCCCGCCGATGCGGGCTGCAAGCCAGGCTGGTTTTGTCACCGGGTCGGGGAGTTCCACGAAGATGTCCACGTCACCGCCGCGGGCTGAGTCGTCCAGGCGGGAGCCAAACAGCCGCAGTTCGGCCTGCTCGCCAGCCAGACGCTGCACGATCTCGCGTATGCCGTCGATCTGTTGTGTGGTCAGTCGCATCCAGCCAAGGATGCTTGAGGGCTGAAAGCAGGTCAACCGCTGCGGCTGGCCTTTTCGTCGTGGCCGGAAATGCCGAAGCGGCGCGCCAGTTCATCGAGCACTTGCTCAGGCCTTAGCCCTTGCTGTGCCAGTAGCACCATGCTGTGAAACCACAGGTCGGCGACTTCATAGATGATCTTGTCGTTGTCGCCATCCTTGGCGGCCATGACGGTCTCGGTGGCTTCTTCGCCGATCTTCTTGAGGATGGCGTCGAGCCCCTTGTGATAGAGGCTGGCGACATAGGAGTCTTCCGGCGCGGCGTGCTTGCGGGCTTCGAGCACGTCGGCCAGTTCGTCGAGCACGTTGCTGCTCATGGCATTCTTACCTCGATGCCGTGTTCGCGCATGTATTCTTTCGCTTCGCCGACGGTGTATTCAGCGAAGTGGAAGATGCTGGCGGCGAGCACAGCATCGGCCTTGCCTTCGGTGACGCCGTCGGCCAGGTGTTGCAGGTTGCCGACGCCGCCGGAGGCGATGACCGGAATCGGCACCGCGTCGCTGATGGCGCGGGTCAGTTCCAGATCGAAGCCCTGCTTGGTGCCGTCGCGGTCCATGCTGGTGAGCAGGATCTCACCAGCGCCGCGCTTGACCATCTCCTTTGCCCACTCCACTGCGTCGAGCCCGGTGGGTTTGCGTCCGCCGTGGGTGAAGATTTCCCATTTTGGGGTTTCGCCCTCGGCGCTGACCCGCTTGGCGTCGATGGCGACGACGATGCACTGCGAGCCGACCTTGGCGCTGGCTTCGGAGACGAGGTCGGGGTTGAAGACGGCGGCGGTGTTGATCGCCACCTTGTCGGCACCGGCGTTGAGCAGGCGGCGAATGTCCTCGACCTTGCGGATGCCGCCGCCGACGGTGAGCGGAATGAAAACGGTTTCTGCCACGGCCTCGACCACATGGATGATCGTGTCGCGGTTATCGGAGCTGGCGGTGATGTCGAGAAAAGTGATCTCGTCGGCACCCTCGGCATCGTAGCGCCGGGCCACCTCGACCGGGTCGCCCGCATCGCGGATATCGACGAACTGAACGCCCTTGACGACGCGTCCATCGCGCACGTCGAGGCAGGGGATGATGCGTTTGGCAAGCGACATGAACTCAGGCCCGGTTGTATTCGGCGACAATTTTCGAGGCTTCGGCCAGGTCGATGGCACCGTCGTACAGTGCCCGGCCGATGATCGCGCCGGTAATGCCGCTGTCCGCGACTTCGCACAGTGCGCGAATGTCGTCCAGTGACGACACGCCGCCCGAGGCGATGACCGGGATGCGAATGGCCTCGGCGAGCTTGGCGGTGGAGTCGACGCTGGCACCCTGCATCATGCCGTCTTTGCTGATGTCGGTGTAGACAATCGCGGCGACACCATCGTTTTCGAAATGCTTGGCCATGTCGATCACATCGTGGTGCGACATTTTCGACCAGCCTTCGGTGGCGACCTTGCCGTCTTTGGCGTCGAGTCCGACGATGATGTGGCCGGGAAAGCTCAGGCAGAGGTCGTTGATGAAGTGCGGCTCGTTGACTGCCTTGGTGCCGATGATGGTGTATTGCACACCGTCATCGAGATAGCGTTCGACGGTCTCGGCGCTGCGAATGCCGCCGCCCACCTGAATCGGCAGATTGGGGAAGGCCTTGCAGATGGCTTCGATGGCTGGGTGGTTTACCGGCGAGCCGGCAAACGCGCCGTCGAGATCGACCAGATGCAGCCGTGTCGCCCCGGCGTCTACCCATCGGCTCGCCATGGCGACAGGGTCATCGGAAAATACAGTGGAATCTTCCATGCGTCCCTGACGCAGACGTACACATTTGCCTTCTTTGAGGTCGATAGCAGGAATCAGCTCCATCACGCTTGTCCATCCCATGAAATAAAGTTGCGAAGCAGTTGCAATCCGGCGTCGGCGCTCTTTTCGGGGTGGCTTTGCAGCGCAAAGACGTTGTCCCGGGCGATTGCCGAAGTGAAGGTGACGCCGTAGTCGGTCTCCCCGGCGGTGAGCGTCGGGTCGGCGGGCGTCACGTAGTAGCTGTGTACAAAGTAGAAATGGCTGTCGTCGTGAATCCCTTTGAACAGCGGGTGGCCTTGCTGCACTTCGCGGATCGTGTTCCAGCCCATGTGTGGCACTTTCAGACGCTCGGCGTGGAAGCTGTCGGGAAAACGTCTGACCTCGCCTTCGAACAGATTGAGCAGATCGGTGCCGCCGTTTTCCTCACTGTGCGTCATCAGCACTTGCAAGCCCATGCAGACGCCAAGGAACGGCTTGGTTTTCAACGCCTCGGCGACGACTTCGTCCATGCCGGTGTTGCGTAGCGCCTGCATGCAGTCGCGTGCCGCGCCCTGACCGGGGAAGACGACGTGATCAGCCGCCGCGACCACCTCCGGTTTGTCGGTGAGCAGAATGTCGGCCTTGTTATCGGCGACGAATTCCAGCGCCTTGACGACCGAGCGCAGATTGCCCATGCCGTAGTCGATCACAGCGATTTTTTGTGTCACAGCGTTCCCTTGGTCGATGGCATCATGCCTTGCATGCGGGGGTCGGCGGCGGCGGCCATGCGCAGCGCACGGCCAAAGGCCTTGAAGATGGTCTCGGCTATGTGGTGCGCGTTGCGACCGCGCAGATTGTCGATGTGCAGGGTGGCGCCCGCGTGATTGACGAAGCCCTGGAAGAATTCAAGGATCAAATCCACATCGAAGCTGCCGATCATGCCGCGCGGGTACTCGACGTGGTATTCCAGTCCCGGACGGCCCGAGAAGTCGATCACTACCCGCGACAGCGCCTCGTCCAGCGGCACATAGGCATGGCCATAGCGCACCAGCCCCTTCTTGTCGCCCAGCGCCTCGGCAAACGCTTGACCGAGCGTGATGCCAATGTCCTCAACGGTGTGGTGGGCGTCGATGTGCAGATCGCCCTTGGCGCTGATGTCGATGTCGATCAACCCGTGGCGGGCAATCTGGTCGATCATGTGCTCCAGAAACGGCACCCCGGTATCGAACCGGGCGGTGCCTTTGCCGTCGAGGTCGATGGTGACGGTGATCTGGGTTTCGAGCGTATTGCGCTCGATCGTTGCAGTGCGTGAATTCATGGGCGCTATGATGCCAGAGAATCAGACCTGCAACCAGAATGTGGCCGGCCCGTCGTTGACGAGATGAACCTGCATGTCGGCGCCGAATTGGCCGCTGGCGACTTGCCCATGTTGCGCCCGTGCCTGGGCCAGCAGATGGTCGAACAGACGTTCACCGAGTGCTGGTGGCGCTGCCGGGTCGAAGCTGGGGCGGCGGCCCTTGCGGGTGTCGGCAGTGAGCGTGAACTGGGGCACCAGCAGCAGACCGCCGTCGATGTCATGCAGCGAAAGGTTCATGCGGCCTTGTTCGTCTTCGAAGATCCGATAACCCAGCAGGCGTTCCAGCAGGCGGTCGGCGCGTGAGGCGTCATCCTCCTTCTCGACACCGACGAGTACCAGCAGACCGCGGTCGATCTCGCCGACCGTCTCGCCGTCGATATCGACCCGGGCTTGGGTGACGCGCTGGAGCAAGCCGATCATCCCAGTGTTCTCGCCAGCAGGTCGGTTTGATGTACCAGCGCCTTCATGATGCCCGGCTCCATCGCCGAGTGACCGGCCCCGGCGACGATGGTCAATTGTGACTGCGGCCAGGCCCGGTGTAGCTGCCAGGCTTGCTCCAACGGGCAGACGCAGTCGTAGCGGCCATGAATGATATAGCCGGGAACGTCCCGCAGCAGCGGCGTGTCGTTGAGAATCTGGCCGGGGCGCAAAAAGCAGTCGTTGCTGAAGTAGTGGCACTCGATCCGCGCCATGTTCAGTGCGTGCGGCATGTCGTCGTCGTGTGCGCTGTACTGCATCACCGAGCTGCGCATCTCCCACTGGGTCCAGGCCATTGCAGCGCGCATCCGCGCCACCTCATCCTCGCCCGTCAGGCGGCGATGATAGGCGGCGATCATGTTGTTGCGCTCCTCATTTGGAATCGGTGCCAGGAAATCCTGCCAGTAATCTGGGAACAATCGGCTGGCACCATCCTGGTAGAACCACTGGATGTCCTGCGGGCGGCACAGAAAGATGCCCCGCAACACCAGCGCCAGCACCAGCTCGGGGTGACGCTGCGCATACAGCAGCGCCAGGCTGGAACCCCAGGAGCCGCCAAACAGCATCCAGCGACGGATATTGAGATGTTTGCGGATCTTCTCGATGTCAGCCAGCAGATGCTCGGTTGTATTCGCCTCCACCGACGCGGCCGGCCGTGACTGCCCGGCACCCCGCTGATCGAAGATAATAATGTGATACCGCTCCGGATCGAAAAACCGCCGCAGCACCGGCGTGCTTCCCGCCCCCGGCCCACCGTGCAGCACCAGCACCGGAATGCCCCCAGGCGTACCCGTTTGCTCCAGATAGAGCGAATGCCCATCCCCCACATCGAGAAGCTGGGTATCGAAAGGCTTGATCTTGGGGTACATCGCAGCGTCCGGAGTGAAGGGGGAGAGTCAATTCACCAGAGAATCACGTTGGGGTCAAGTGGCTTTGCTCGGCCCGTGCCTGGGGCAGCCAATTGCCCCGGGCTTGTTGTCATCACCCGTTGGCTGTGTGGGCACAGCGTGCACGCCATCGCCTCGTGACTGGTACCACTGCCACGTTATTAGCCTGAATGCTGAAGCCGTATTATGCAGTAACGTAGGCCTGACATCTCTGTCGGTTGCCTGAGGTGGTGATTAATTGTGACTGCATATGTGCTATCATTATGCCATGACTGATACGGTAGTTATTGATACAAGCGTACTTATCAGTGCCCAGGGGCCTAATCGAGAAATCATAAGAAGGTGTCTCTTGGGCGAGTATAATCCTGTGATGAGTAATGCCTTGTTTCAAGAGTACGAAGATGTGAGCAAACGAGAAAACGTTCTTGATATTTGCCCATTATCGCAAAAGGAAGTTTTGGAGTTACTTCATTCCTTCTATAGCGTTTGTCGCTGGGTTCCCATTTACTATTTATGGCGTCCGAATATTGTTGATGAAGGTGATAATTTTTTAATTGAGCTTGCTCTCGCAGGCAATGCGACGCACATCATTACTAATAACATTCGTGATTTACTAAATGCTGAGTTGGAATTTCCCGGCTTAAAAATCTTAACCCCTGAAACAATATTGCAAGGTGAATGATATGGCAACGTTAACCATCCGGATACCTGATGATAAACACGGCCGCCTGAAAGCATTGGCTCAACATCGGCATGTGAGCGTTGTCGATTTGTGGAGTCGTGGTTTCATAACCTTTTACGCATAACAAATTATTATGACGTTTCTCGATAACTCCCTTCCCAAACCGGTCGAAGCTCGCTTCGGCTAGCTCAAGCCCCATGCTGTCGAAGGTCCCCTAACCCGATAACGGTTTGATGCAAGTAGTTATCGAGAAACCGCATAATATACCATGCTCTCTACATCCTCCATTCTAGAGGGTGCTATCGGCTCAGGGCGAGCGCATATAAATCAACGTGAAAATAATACCTTAGCGCGGTAGTTATCATCCCATGCAGCTTTGCGGCGCTTTTTTGCCAGGCTCAACGCAGATGGCTCCCGCTCAAACAGGTTCAT
>JALSHZ010000122.1 GCA_026981985.1 Gammaproteobacteria bacterium
AGTACGCGTGCCACGGCGCGCTTGCGAATTTCTTCCCGAACAGAGTGTGAGAGTGCTCTTCCATCTTGTTTGTTCATGGTGCTGAATTATAGCACAGGATGTCGGGTGCGTTTTTGCCGAGTTAGTATCTACAGTATTTTACTGATCCCGCAGAGCCATGTGCCAAACCTTGGCGTGGCCTGGACGCTCACACACGAGGTGATGTTCTATTTTCTGTTTGCGCTGTTGATTGTGAATCGGCGTATCGGGAGCCTGGTGTTGGCGATCTGGTTTGTCACCATTGGTGTCGTTGCGGTTGCCGTTCCCACCGAGTTGACGTTTCCTCTGTCATTTGTATTGTCGATCAACAATCTTCTTTTTGGCTTGGGAATCGTCGCGGCGTTGATGCTGTCTCGGTCACGACAACGGATGGATCGGGGCTGGCTACTTGTTGCGTTGGGGGCGCTGGCATTCATGCTGGTGGGTGTCGGCGGCAATATTGCAGCGGACTACGGTCATGTGTCACCTGCAATAAGCCGCCTGGTGATTTTTCTGCTGGGTCTCGCATCCTTTGTGATCGTATTGCAGTCGAAAAGTGAGGCGGTGGAACGGATATTGGGCCAGCGGAAAATGTTGAATGCGATTGGGGCTGCGTCGTTTTCGATCTATCTGATTCATCAGCCGGTAATATCGCTGTTTCGCAAACTCATAGAATGGCTGGGATGGCAGCAGTTGCTCGGAGAGCAGTTCTTCTTTGTGCTTGCCGTCGTGGTCTCGGTCATGGCTGGATGGGCCATGTATCAAGCGCTGGAGCGTCCTATGCTTCGATATTTCACCAAGCGCTATGTTGTCGCACAAGCTGAGCGGTCACCTGAACTTCTGGTCGGTGCAAGCGGTAGATGATGCCGCTCCAGACTCAGCTCGAAGGCGCTGAACGTCGCGCACAGCGACACCAGGTGCAGTCGCAGTCTGTATTGATGTTCAGCAAGGGTGCGCTGCGCCGGGATGCGACCAGGTGATACCAGATGCGTTTCCACAGCCGGGGGGCGTAAGCATGGCGTACCCAGGCGCGTGTGTCGGCATGCTCTGGAAATCGCTTGAGGGTCAGTTGATAGCCACGATTACCAAGACGGTCGTAGAACCAGCGGTTGGTGGTCGCGGTTTGCTGATAGGCGCGTAATCTTCGCTTCCAGAATTTTTCGTACTGTGCCGGGTTTCCGCTGGCGAGCGCCCGACCTGAGGCGGCACCCGACAATAACGCCCAGCGGATACCGAAGCCGAACAGCGGGTCCTGGAAGCCGGCTGCTTCACCGGCGTAGAGAATATTGTTCTTACGTGCCCGGCGCGGCAGCGAGAAATTACCGCTGCCACCAAAGCGGCGCGGGTTGTTCATGCGCAGGCCAACTTTTTTATCGAAGAATGCAACGCAGCGATCGAGATATTCACGCTCGTTGTGAAAATCGGTGAACAGGCAGGTTGCCAGCGTGCCCCGACCTTGGTCGACCAGCAGGTAGGCGTAACCGCTGGGTGCCAGCTCATCGGCGACAGCGGCATAAATGCCATCAGCCATGTCGGTGTCGAACAGGTAGCCGACCGCGATGATATCGGCGCGGTGCGGACCTTCCGTGACGATGCCGCCGTCAGGCAGGCGAGATGCCCGGGTGTTGAAGCGGATCTCGACACCGGCTGCCAGTGCCTGCTGCTTGAGGGCGTGATCCAGGGTTCCCGCGTTGGGACCACGGCGCAGCAGATAGAACAGCGGTTGACTGGCATGAAATCGTCTCTGGGTGTCTCCGGGGCCAAAACAGACGAACTCGCGCACGGGCGTATATTGGAAATTGGGCTTCACGCCGAGTGTGGCGAGCTCCGCCAGCACGTCCTCACGCGTGGTCCAGTTCTCCAGCCCCTGAAAATCACCATGAAAACGGTGACCGACATCGGCGCTCCGCTCATAGACCACTGCATGCTGCCCAGCTGCGCTAATGGCCAGTGCCGCGGCCAGCCCCGCTGGCCCAGCGCCGGAAATTTCAATGGTCGAAGTCGCACTCATTTTCTGATCTGTCATGGGGCTGCTCTGGAAAGTGGATCAGCTGTCAGTGGTGTGCAACGGTTGCATAGAGATCGTCACGCCGCAATGGAATGGGTTGCTCTGCATGCTGGTGGCCGACCAGAACCTGGTGCAGGCCGATACCGCCTTCGGCAAAATTGTAGGCACAGCCTGCCATATACAATCGCCACAGCCGGTATGTCATTTCGCTGGAATGATGAATGGCTGCATCACGGTGTTTCTCCAGTGCGGCGACCCAGTGTCTCAGGGTCAAGGCGTAGTGTCGGCGCATGCTTTCTATGTCCAGCACTTCGAAACCAGCTTTCTCCATGGCGTCGGTCACGTCGCTGATGCGGGCCAGCTCGCCATCCGGGAAGATGTAGCGGTTCATGAAACAGGTCATCGGGGTTTTTTGCCAACCGGTCTCATCGGTGATGCCATGGTTCAGAAACAGGCCATTGGGTTTGAGTAGCTTGCGCACGGTGGTGAAGTAAGTGGGGAAGTTTTTCACGCCGATATGTTCGAACATGCCAACGCTGACAATGCGGTCATAGCGCCGATCCTGCGGCAGGTCGCGGTAGTCCAGCAGCTCGAAAGACACTTGCTGTTCGAGGTTGGCGCTGTGTGCTTTTTCTCGAGCATGGATCAGTTGTTGTTTGCTGAGCGTGATGCCATGCACTTTGACGTCGTAGTGGCGCGCTGCCCAGCATGCCAGTGCGCCCCAGCCACAGCCGATATCGAGCAGCGTTTGCCCGGCTTGCAACCGTAGCTTGCGGCACAGGTAATCCAGCTTGTCTCGCTGTGCGGCTGCCAGTGACTGGTCGGTGTCGCTGAAATAGGCGCAGGAATACACCATTTCCGGGTCCAGCCAGAGCCGATAGAAGTCGTTGCTGACGTCATAGTGATGCGCGATGCTCGCCTGCGAATTTCGCCGTGCCTTGCGTGTGGCGCGCCAGGCACGTGTCGCGCCATTGCGGGGCAGTGGTGGCAGATGCAGCGCCTGATGCAGCAAATGCAGGCGGGTGGTCAACGGCAAGGTCAGGTCACGCAGGTATGTCTTGAGCGTGAATACGGATTCCAGATTGCCTTCGACATCGATTGCGCCGGTAAGGTAGCTGTCGGCGAGTCGCAGCAGGTCGTGATGCAAAATCAGATCGCGGAGCGCACCGGGCTCGCGAAAGACAATGGTGGTCGGGGCATCGCAGGCGCCGTGGATGATACGCCCGTCCCAAAGGCGTACGGCGATATCGCCGTGGTAGTCGGCGAGTATGGTGGTGATCATTCCGGCTGCCGTTTCGGTAACACTGTTGCGGGCGGGTTTCGCCGATATGCCGCCGAGGACGATGTGCCGGATTGGAGAGGGCTTTTGCCGCTGTGTATCCATGGTGCACCTCCTTTGATGAGTCGGTCGTTATCGTGTTTTCGTTGAGTGCCAGTCTCGGTATTCAGTAGCGCCAGCAAGTCGTGTTGGCGTTGCATTCAAGGCTGAATCTGCGGTGAGCCTGGAGACTTTTGTCTGAACTTGTACCAAGTGTAGAACATGCGTGTGAGACACAGGTCAAGGCGGTTGTTGGGCAGTTGAACAGGGAAGGGCGTAGCGCATCAGCCCCGGGATCGGAGCGGGTGGAACTGGGGCGTTACCGCAGTCGGTAAATCACGGGAATCGAGAAGGTCCAGCTATCGCGTCCGAGTGCGTCGGGTATCGGAAAGTCCCCATCGATGTTCTTGACGGCTTGAATGGTGGCGCGATCCAGTGATGCATGCCCTGAACTGGCGATGATATGGATACCGCTGATGCTGCCGTCCTGTTTGATGGTGAATTCAACGATGCTCTGCCCCTGGTTTCTGCGGCGTCGATCGCGCCGGGGGTAGTGCCGGTTTTTTTCGATACCGCTTCTGACGAGCGCCTGGTAGTTGATGCTGAGCGTTTCGTCAAGCGGATTGGCGGGTGGCGTTGCTGGCTCGGCCACCTGCGGCTCTGTCGGTGGCGGTTGTGCCGTCGTCGCCTCATGATCGAGGGTAGGTGTTGGCTTGCTGGGTGTGGGCGCAGCAACGGCTTGAGGTTTTGCTAAGGGCTCCCGTTTTTTTTGCGGCTGCGGTTTTTTTTGTACTTTGGGCTGCTGCTTTTTCTGTAGGGGAGGTGCTGGTGCTGGTGCGGCCTTGGGTTTCGAGGCTGTTGGTTGAACCGGGGGTTCTGGGGGGGGCGCAGCTTGGCTGTTGACGTCCTTGGCACGCGGAACAAGGTGCAGCGGAAGCGTTCGAGTCACGACAACAGTGTTGTGGCTGGCATGGTAACGCTGAACCGTCCATGCAATCGCCATGTGGATAGCGAGGGCCATGACGAGCCATGTCGTCATGCCGGGTTTCATCTGGATTGAAATGCCCATGATAGTCAGTAATGATAAATCAGGTTTTGGGTGTATTGACACCATTTGATGTAACGATTGCATGAGCACAATGATTCTCAAGGTTGATGACGTCGATCGCTCGGGCCTCGCCACGTTGCTGGGGCGCTATGGCTTGTCGCTACGCACGGTCGCCGATGCCGAAGCCATTCCTGGCAGTTTCTGGGGCGACGCTGAGGCGGGGTTGGTGGGCAGTGATGTCTATGTGCGTGCTGATACGCCGGTGCATTCGCTGCTGCACGAAAGCTGCCATTACATCTGCATGGATTCGCAGCGCAGGCAGGCATTGCACACCGACGCGGGTGGTGATCACGATGAAGAGAATGCTGTTTGCTACCTGCAGATTCTGCTGGCCGATGAAATCCCGGAAATGGGTCGGCTGCGTATGTTTGCCGATATGGACACCTGGGGCTATACCTTCCGGCTGGGCAGTGCGCGCCGCTGGTTCGAAGAAGACGCCGACGATGCTCGACAGTGGCTTGTCGCTGCCGGCCTGATTGCGGACGGTGCGCCGACATTCAGGCTGCGGGATTAACTGCTGCGTCCCCCTCCTACGCATTGATCTCCTGGACCTCCCGAGCTGACGCTCGGGAGAGCATCCTTATCGATACCGATGGTGCGGCACTGGGACAGTCGGTATTCTTTCTGTTTTCCCTCAATTGGAGTGCGCAATGGCATTGGCAAACATCGGCGTGATCGGACTTGCGGTCATGGGACGCAATCTGGTACTCAACCTGGCTGATAAGGGTTTTCGGGTTGCGGTCTACAATCGAACCTGGGGGCGCACCGAAGCCTTCCTGGCAGGAGAGGCGTCGGGGCGTGAGATCGCGGGTGCGCGGACGCTGGAGAAATTCGTCGCCAGCCTGGAAGCGCCACGTGTGATTCTGCTGATGGTCAAGGCGGGCAAGCCGGTGGATGCCGTCATCGACCAACTGCTGCCACTGTTGTCGCCGGGTGACATTATCGTCGATGGCGGTAATTCGCATTACCCCGATACCGAGCGCCGTTACCACGCGCTGAAAGAACAGGGCTTGCGTTTTCTCGGCATGGGTATTTCCGGCGGCGAGGAGGGAGCGCGACATGGTCCTTCGCTCATGCCGGGGGGCGATCCCGAGGCCTGGCCGCTGGTGCGGGAGATGTTCCAGGCCATCGCTGCGAAGGCGGATGGCGAGCCTTGCTGTCAGTGGGTTGGCGAGGGCGGTGCCGGCCACTATGTGAAGATGGTGCACAATGGCATCGAGTATGGCGATATGCAGTTGATCGCCGAGGCCTGGCAGTTGATGCGCACGGCGCTTGATGTGGATAACGATTTTCTCGCCGATGTTTTCGCGCGCTGGAACGAGGGTGTGCTCGATTCCTATCTGATCGAGATCACCAGTCATATTCTGCGGGTGAAAGACGCGGATGGTTCCTGGCGTGTCGATCATATTCTCGATAGCGCAGGCCAGAAGGGTACCGGCAAGTGGACCGCGATCGATGCGCTGGAGCAGGGTATTCCGCTGACGTTGATCGATGCTGCCGTCAACGCGCGCTTTTTGTCGGCACTGAAATCGGAACGGGAGCGGGCAGCGAGTCGGCTTGCTGGTGCTGCATCGAACGAGGCACCGCTGGATGAGACCTTTGTCGATCAGGTACGCGACGCGCTCTATGCGTCGAAAATCATCTCCTATGCGCAGGGCTTTATGCTGATGCGCGAGGCCAGCGTAAAATTCGGCTGGGATCTTCAATTTGGCGATATTGCGCTGTTGTGGCGCGAAGGCTGTATTATCCGCAGCCGTTTTCTGAAAGACATCAAGGCCGCATTCGACAAGCAGCCGGCGCTGGAGAATTTGCTGTTCGACGATTTCTTTGCCGAGGCGGTTTCTGCGGCGCAGTCTGGTTGGCGTGCTGCGGTGATGGCGGGTGTTTCGCGCGGCATATCGCTGCCGGCATTTTCTACAGCACTCTCCTTTTATGACGGCTACCGCAGCGCAACCTTGCCGGCAAACCTGATTCAGGCGCAGCGCGATTATTTCGGTGCCCACACTTACCGGCGCACAGATCGTGACCCCGAGGAGGTTTTTCACAGTCACTGGGCCGAAGATCAGCACGAGGAGAAATGGCAGTGAACGAGAAAGAGAATGATGATGCCTGTACGCTGGTCATTTTTGGTGCGACCGGCAATCTGGCGACAGTAAAGTTGTTGCCATCGCTATATCATCTGGAAGTGGCGGGCCAGCTCAACCCGGACACCAGGATTATCTGCTGTGGCCGAAAACCTTTTACCCAGGATGAATGGCTTGAGCGGGTGAAAAAGTCGGTTTCTCCGCGAGCGAGAAATTCACTCGATGCCGAATGTTTTTCCCGTTTCAGTCAGCGTATTCGCTATTTTCGTGGGGATTTGTCTGATGCGTCGATGTATCCGGCGTTGAAGGCTGAGATGGAAATGCTGGAAACCGGCAATGCTGCGTTTTACATGTCGTTGCCGCCGTCGACCTACGGTGAGGTGGTGGAGCAGCTTGGCGAGGTGGGCATTTTCGCGGAGGAGAAGGGTTGGCGGCGTGTGGTGATTGAAAAGCCTTTTGGTTACGACCTGCTCAGCGCCCAGAACCTTCAGCGCCGGCTGGCGCGCTGGTTGCGGGAGGATCAGATCTATCGCATCGACCACTACCTCGGTAAGGCGATGGTGCAGAACGTGTTGGTATTTCGTTTTGCCAATCTGATGGTCGAACCATTGTGGAATCGCAACTATATCGACCATGTGCAGATTACCCATTCCGAAACGCTGGGCGTCGGTTCGCGCGGCGGGTTCTATGACAGCGCCGGCGCACTGCGCGACATGATCCAGAGCCATCTGCTGCAATTGTTGACGCTGGTGGCGATGGAGCCGCCGGTGTCGATGCAAGACGAAGATCTGCGTGATGAGAAGGTCAAGGTGCTGAAGTCGATCCGGCCCATTCCGCGCTCCGCAGTGCATGCACATGCGTACAGAGCGCAGTATGGCGCTGGAAAAATCAATGGCGAGCCAGTGCCGGCCTATCTGGAGGAACCGGGCATCGATCCCAAAAGCGTGACCGAGACTTATGCCGCGGTGAAATTCTATATCGACAACTGGCGTTGGCGTGGCGTGCCGTTTTACCTGCGCACGGGCAAACGACTGAAGGAAAAACAGTCGACAATATCGATTTGTTTCAAGCATCCGCCACAGCAGTTTTTTCGCGGCACGCAGGTGGAGCAGATGCATCCGAACTGGTTTCTGCTCGGCATTCAGCCGGTCGAATCGCTGCGTATGGAAATCACCGCGAAAGAGCCGGGTCTTGAAATGCGTACCCGGCAAATCAGTCTCGATGCGCATTTTCGCGATGAAGGGCATGAAAAAATGGATGCCTACGAAGATCTGCTGCTCGACCTGTTTCAGGGGGATCGTTCGCTCTACCTGCGCTACGATGAGGTTGAAGCCGCG
Organism: Gammaproteobacteria bacterium; assembly: GCA_026981985.1. Taxonomy (GTDB): domain Bacteria; phylum Pseudomonadota; class Gammaproteobacteria; order UWMA-0217; family UWMA-0217; genus JALSHZ01. The sequence continues at coordinate 7,874 of JALSHZ010000122.1, forward strand.
TGGCGTGTTGTCGATCCGATTCTCAAGGTCTGGTCGACTGAGCGCGACTATATTCGCACCTATCCGGCCGGTAGCTGGGGACCGGAGGAGTCGCGGCTGATTTTCGACCGCGAGCAGTGTCATTGGCGGCACAGCCTGGATCCAGAATGACAGGCACCCCGTGGCAAGATATTCGCTGGTTTGTCATCGACGATGCAGCGGCGATAGCAAAGGCGGTGGTTGCCATGATCACCCAGTCGGCCAATACCGCCATCGAGCAGCATGGCCGCTTTTCGCTGGTATTGGCGGGCGGGACGACGCCGCAAGTGGTTTATCAGCGGCTCGCCAGCAGTGAGCAGGCGTGGGCGAAATGGCAGCTTTACTATGGTGATGAGCGTTGTCTGCCACCGGAGCATGCCGAGCGCAACAGTCAGATGGTGATGGAAACAGGACTGGCGCAACGTGCCGGCGCGCATTATCCCATTCCGGCAGAGCTGGGGGCGGAAGCGGGTGCCGCAGCCTATGCGCCGTTGGTGGCGGCAGCGTTACCGTTCGACATGGTGCTGCTGGGCATGGGAGAAGATGGTCATACCGCCAGCCTTTTTCCAGGCCATGAGGTGGACGGCTCCGCGTTGGTGCTGCCGGTTCACAATGCGCCGAAACCGCCGCCGGACAGGATTTCACTATCACCCAAAGCCTTGCAGTCCTGCACAGAGATGATCGTGATGGTTACCGGCAGCGGCAAGGCCGACGCCTTGCAGCGCTGGTTGCAAGGCGAGCCGCTGCCGATTGCGCAGCTGACGGCGGCTTGTCCGGGTCGGGTTACGGTGATGACGGATCAGCGTGAGGTGCTGGAAGGCAATCCGCACTGAATCAGTGATCCTTTTGTTTGCCGTTGCCATGATGATCAGCCGCATGGCTGAGATAGAGCGCCAGTCCGATCAAGGCAATGCCACCTGCAAATTGCAGCATTTCCAGTGCGTCGGCAAAATCCATTTCCAGCGCCCGTTCGAAGAACTTGACGATCAGGATCATCAGTATCACTTTTGCCAGACGGCTTTTGAGGTCATCAAGGCTGGTGATGAGCAGCACCGATGAGCTGGCTTCCGATTTGTTCGCCTGTTCGATTTTGGAAATGAATAGCTCATACAGGCCAAGCGAAAAAATCAGCATGACGGTGGCCAGCAGGTAGCCATCGATGATTTCCACCACATGCGTCACCATGGTGGCGCGCAGATCGGCCCGGTCTGAGGTTGTCAGTGCGGGAGCCAGGTAGTCGCCCAGATGGGTGAGCAGATACCAAGCATCGACGGTGGCGATGAAGAACATCGCAAAGCCGGTGAGCAGGCTGGCGATGACGGCAAAAATCACGATCAGCCGGCTGTTCCACAGCAGGCCTTCAAACAGACGTTCGATAAATTGCATCAGTCTAATTCAGTGTCGGTGGTGTGTCGGTGGGTAAGTTTGCAGCTTGACCTGTCGGCACGGCGCCGGACAGCTCATCTGGCGTGGCATCGCGAATCGCCAGAATATTGAGGTGAAACCAGATCGTCTGGCCAGCCAGCGGGTGGTTTCCGTCCAGCGTGATACGGCCATTCTCGATTTTGGTGACGCGGAACGTTCTCGCTTCACCACGGTCGTTGTGGAACTCCGCTTCGGCGCCGATCATGCGGTACTCAGGTGGCACATTCTGCACGTCGTCCTCGAACAGCATGCTTGGATCATGATCGCCGAAGCCGTCATCGGGCGTCAGTTCGACAACGACCTCGTCGCCAACCTGTTTGCCTTCCAGCGCCTGTTCGATCTTAGGATACATGCCGTTTTCGCGGCCATGGATATAAGTCAACGGCAGATCGACTTGCTCCCGGATATCGCCTTGCTCATCGACGATCCGGTAAGTGAATTCCACCAATTTGTCTTTTGTGATGCCTGTGTCTGGTGCGTTGTCCATTGGAGTCTCGTTGGGGATATTGGTAGGGGAATCTTAACCTGAATTTTCCGCCGGGTCGCGTTGGCTGCCGGATACAGCAGGGCGAGCGCATATAAATCAACGTGAAAATAATACCTTAGCGCGGTAGTTATCATCCCATGCAGCTTTGCGGCGCTTTTTTGCCAGGCTCAACGCAGATGGCTCCCGCTCAAACAGGTTCATGC
>JALSHZ010000123.1 GCA_026981985.1 Gammaproteobacteria bacterium
TAGAATGATGATGCTTCTGAGGCAGGGGTTTGAAGCTAATCCCTGGATTGCCGAAAAAGCAGGAAAAATACGCAAAAACCCTGTCAAGCTTTTTTTATGGTTTTTTTGCGCTGAGTAGTTACGATTTGTTTTACATTTCCCCCGCCATCACTTTTCTCATCAACGACCACGACCGCGCTTTGAATCACAGAGCCACTCTGGAGATTTTTCCCACGCTTGTCATAATACCGACAAGCACATCATAAGAACCGCTATGCATACCATCACCGCCTCTCCGGCATCACTCCTGCACCGCTTGGCTGCCATCATCTACGACGTTATTCTGTTGTTTTCCGTTCTTTTCGTCGCCTCGATCCCGGTTGTCGTCGTGTTCAATATCACCTGGGGCAGCCCCTATTATGGCTACTATCGCGCCGGCCTGTTTCTGCTGTGCTTTCTCTATTTCGGCTGGTTCTGGGTTCACGGTGGCCAAACTCTAGGCATGAAAAGCTGGGGGATTCGCCTGCGGAGCAATCGTGGCCCCAGCATTTCCTGGCGCCAGGCAATGCTGCGATTTGTTACCGCTATCGCGTCATGGGGGGTATTCGGGATGGGTTTTCTTTGGAGCTTGTTGCGTGAAGACCGTGCTACCTGGCACGACCTGATCTCGGATTCACAACTGATCAGAGAAAGTCGGGAAGACTAAACCCGCCGCAACATCACCATCGCAGCCGACAAAAAAATCAGCGGCGGCATCATGGCACTCAGAAAAGGGGGTAGGCCATAGACAATCCCCAGTTGATTGAGAAGACGGCTGATCAGGAAGTAACCCACACCCAGCAGCGTACCGATAAACAGTTTCTGCCCTGCTCCGCCGGTGCGTTGCGAACCAAAGACGAAAGGCAGCGCCAGCAGCAGCATGACCAGCGCCGACAGAGGCTGCGTAAAACGGTTCCAGAACGCGAGTCGATATTGGGCACTCTCCAGCTGGTTGGCTTTCAAATAGCGCACATAGTCATAGAGATCGAGCGCCGACATTCTTCCCGGCTTGCGCTGTAGAACGGCAAACATTTTGTCGTCCACCAGCTGCGCCCAGTGCTCGGTTTCTTCCTGCGACGTCTTCAGCGCATCGACATCGAATTCCACTCGACTCACAGTATGCAGTGTCCAGCCGTTGCCACTTTTCTGCGCACTGGCGGCGTGTACAACCGACTTTAGCCGGCTGCCATCAAACTCGAACACCTCAACGTCGAGCAAATGGCGGTTGTTGGCGATTCCACGCGTGCGAACGAAACGGCCAGCATGCTTCATCCACAATCCCGAATCAGACTGAATAGCTAGATTTCCGGATACCGACCCTGTGCGCAGACGCTCGCCTTTTGCCTGTGACAAAGGCGCCAGCCATTCGCCGAGCAGAAAAATGACAATGACGAAAACCATTCCAGCCTTCAGCGTGGCAACCGCAATACCACTGATCGACATGCCAGCAGCACGCATTGCGATCAACTCCCCTTGTGCAGCTAACCCGCCGAGGCTCAACAAGCCGCCAATCAGTACCGATGTTGGCGCATACTGATACATGCGCTCGGGCAAACTGAAAAAAATGACCAGCAACGCCTCCAAATGGCCATAGTCACCCCGTCCCACATTGTCGAGTTCATTGATATAGGAGAAAAAGGCGTCCAGCGCGGTCAGCGTCATCAACACCAGCAGCACACCGGCAAGCAATTGCCAGAATAAGTATCTGTCGAGAATTCGTATCAGCATGTCATTCGACCTTGTTCACGCCGTCGCCTTGCGTAGCAGACGGGGTAAGCGGCTGCCGGAATAGCGAACCATCAATACCGGAAACAGCAACAGAAAAATGCCATGCACCCACCACAGCCCCAGCCATACCGGCATCACTCCAGACTCGAGCCAGTTTTTGCCCAACCCCAGGAGGTTCGCGTAGAGCACATACAACAGTATTGCGATGGCAACACGCCCAAAACGCCCTTTACGTGGCGAGGTATGACTCAGCGGGATGGCGAGCAATGTCAGCACCATCATGCTGAACGGAAATGACAACCGCCAGTGCAATTCTGCGAGTTTTGCTCGGTCGGATGCATCCAGCAGCTGCCCGATCGGTAACATTTTCAACCGCAGCCGCGTAACGCTAGCAGCGCCAGGAACATTGATCCTGCTACGAGCATAACTGCCTGCAATGTAGCGATTCGAACCGGGCGCGCCCTGGTAGAAATTGCCATTGTTCAAATCCAGAAAGCGGGCTTTTCCCTCGTCATCATCCAGTTGCGTTGCTGTACTGGCGGTCATAATTTTGAGATTGTTGCCACGTCCGGAAAACAGCACGATATCTGTCAGCGCCGCGGCACTGGCGTCACGCCCACCAGCCAGGATTACCCGATCAGCCCCAGGGAGCGAGATGAATCGTCCCGGCACGATGGCGGAGAGATCGAAACGGCTGACCGCTTCCTGACGTAGCGCCTGCGTCTGCACTGCCGCATGCGGCGAAACCCAGGCAGCGAGCAAGACGAGCACCAGCGCCACCACCAAACCAAATGGCAGGAACAGGCGCACCAGCGCAGCATCGCCCATCCCCATTGTTCGTAGTGCATGGATTTCGCTGTTGCGATACAGCGTCCCCATGGTCAGCAATATCGCTAGGAAGGCAGAAACCACCAGCAACGTCGTCAACGAACTGACCGAGCCCCACAGCAGCAGGGGGAATACCAGGTCGAACTCGATACTGCCATCGGCAACCTTGCCCAGCAGCTTGACGAAGACACCGCCCAGCAAGATCAGCAGCAGCACCAGCAGGATGGCAAGAAAATTACCAATAACATCCTTGAGCAGATATCGATGAATGATGGGGATTTGCATGGGCCTGATTTGCTATGATTCGACGCAGGCCAAGAGTTTACATCAGCATACTCGGGTATACATCGCCCACGAGGAAAGCCTCAATGTCCCTGATACCCCTCAGGCACATTGAGGCAGCCGGGTGACCACGCAGTATGCCGTCAAGTAACTATTCAGCGACGCAGCCCGCGTAGCGGGCACACACCGAAACATAACGAAATGATACTGAGCCAGCCATTCAATAGCCACCCGGCCACTTGGTTTTCTTTCCCCTTCACACGCGCCGCTGTCGGGTGCGACTGGAGGGGGCAACCGGCCATGGATGGCCGGTTGAAGCTTGCGCGGCAGGAAGCCGCTCAAGCTGACCCCGGAAGGCGTGCCCGGCAGCGGAATCAAGCGTGTGTGGGGCGTCCTTTTTTGGGTTCCGTTTTTTGGACGAGCAAAAAATGGAACTCGCGCTGTGCGAGAATACGTTGGAAGAATCGTAGCGTTGAGGAGCGCGAAACCCATACCACCTCGCTTGATATGAATGGTGAGGACAACAAGCGTAAGATCTGGCTTGTTGGCCTCAATACTTGGAAAGCACGGTGGCATTGTTTCGTGGCCAATCAAGCTTTGCTGCTTCCGCCCTGGCTCTCTGCCACAGCCCCGAGTACCTTTTTGTCAACAGCAACAAAAAGGTACCAAAGCGCCGCTCTCTTGCATCCTGCAATCGCGGCATTCGTACATCCATGTACATCAATGCCGCCCCGATTCCCCGCTGTCGACTCCAGGGATGGAGGAGCTAGAGCGACGCAGGATGCCAAAGCCGCTTCCTGCGCTTCTCGGGCGGGCAAAGGGGAGAAATCATGGTTGCCAAGCGACCGGCTTGGTGGGAAGTTACTTGGAAGCAGGTGGAAAAATAGAGCCGTAACTGCTCAGATTGCCGATGAAACGCATCAGATCAAGGCGGGAAATGTGAGTTTACACATGTAAATGACCATTTCCCAACGCTGAGCTGATGTGTTTCACATGGTGAGCTGAGCAGTTACGCCGTCAATAGCATCAAGATGCACAACCCTGGAAGCAATTATGACCATTGAATACAGCATAAAAACCGGTCGGCCGGAAAAACAACGCTGCGGATGTATTGTTCTGCCCGTTTTCAAGGACGGTAAGCTGACCGATATTGCCGAGGCATTCGACAAGCTGACCAGCAATTCGCTCGGCCAGTTCCTCGCCAAAGGCGACTTCAAAGGTGACGCCGGTGAAGTCATGTTTCTCTACGGCATCTCCCAGGCCGCATCTGACCGCATTTTGCTGGTCGGCGTGGGTGAGCAGGACAAGCTCGGTTTTGCCAACTACAAAAAGGCTGCCTCAGCCGTAGCAAAACGGCTCGATGAATCTGGCGCCACTGATGCCGCCAACTATCTGGCCACCGTGGCCAGCGACAAACTCACCTTGGCGCAAAAAGTAAGAGAGCTGGTGCTCAGCACCGAGGATGCGCTCTACAACTTCGATGCCTTTCAAAGCAGCAAGGAAAAGAAGCGCCGCAAGTTCAAACGCATGACCATTTTCGTCAACCAGCGCCGCGAAACCAGCACTGGGGAAACGGCAATGACACAAGGCGTCGCCATTGCCGAAGGCATGGCGCTGACCAAAGACCTTGGCAACTATCCACCGAATATCTGCAATCCGGGCTGGCTCGCATCGCAGGCGCGCAAGCTCGGGCGCAAGCACCGCAAGCTCAAAGTCGAAGTACTCGATGAAAAGCAGATCGAAAAACTTGGCATGGGTGCGTTTTATGCGGTGAGCAAGGGCAGCAAGGAATCCGGCAAGCTGATCACGATGCAATACAACGGCAGCGGCAAGAAATCCGCCAAACCCATCGTGCTGGTCGGCAAAGGCATTACCTTCGACACCGGTGGCATATCTATCAAGCCGTCGGCGAAAATGGATGAAATGAAGTTCGATATGGGCGGCGCTGCCTCGGTTTTCGGTGTGATGCAGGCTTTGCTGACGCTGGAATTGCCTGTGCACGTCATCGGCGTGGTAGCCGCGGCGGAGAACATGCCCGACGGCAGTGCCAGCCGACCCGGCGACATCGTCAAAACCCTCTCCGGCCAGACGGTGGAAATCCTCAACACCGATGCCGAAGGCAGACTGGTACTCTGCGACGCCCTGACCTATATCGGAAAATACAAACCCGAGACCGTCATCGATATCGCTACCCTGACGGGTGCTTGCATCGTCGCACTGGGTCACGTCGCATCCGGCATGCTGTGCAACAACCGGGAGGTTGGCGATGCGCTGCTCGACGCCAGTCAGTCGATCGACGACCGTATCTGGGAGCTGCCGCTGTGGGATGACTACGCCGAACAGCTCAAAAGCAATTTCGCCGACATGGCCAATATCGGTTCACCAGGAGCCGGCACGATCACTGCCGCCTCTTTTCTGTCGAAATTTACTGAAGACTATCGTTGGGCACATCTGGATATTGCCGGCACGGCATGGAAGTCGAACGCCGACAAAGGGGCAACCGGGCGGCCGGTGCCACTGCTGATGGAATTCATCCTCAAACACATATGACCCAGGTGGATTTCTATGTGCTGGATTCGGGCGCGCATCTGGCGCGCCTGCATTTCGCAGTCAAATTCGTGGAAAAACTGTTCCGCGGCAAGATGGCGGTGCATGTGCATGCAGACGATCAGGCACAACTGCGCCAACTGGACGAGCTGCTGTGGACAGCACGCGACACCAGTTTCGTGCCGCACGAGATCAGCCCGGCACCATTGCAGCATTGTCCTGTCACGCTCAACGTGGGAAACTTCGCCGGCCACGAAGGCATTCTGATCAACCTTGCCAGCAGCGTTCCCGACTGGTTCAGCCGCTTCGAACGCGTGGTGGAGATCATCAACAAGCAGGATGCCGATGTGGCCGCAGGGCGCGAGCGTTACCGTTTTTACAAAGACCGGGGCTACCCTCTGGTCAATCACACGATTGGATAACAGCAGATGAGCGACGACGACAAGGATATTCCGATTCTTGACGAAGTGATCTTTCCCGGCCGCCCTGACCAGGTGAAAGACAACGAACCCGCCGCACCAACACCCCCTCCCCGCCCTTCGGTGGCCCCCAGTCTGCGCGAACGCATCGCCGCGCAGCAGCCACTGTCCGAGCAACAGGTCAGCAAGCCGAAACCCAAGCAGTCCAACTTCGAGGCAATGATCACCCGTCAGATCGATGCCGTACTGGAAAAGCATATGAAGGCCGCACGCGAAGAGATCGTGCGCATCGTGATGCTGGAGCTGCGCTCCAGACTGCCCAGCGGCGGCAAACGTCCGGGCTAGCGCGAATTTCTCGGCGGTTCATGACTGAGACCACCCGATGCGGCGGCCACGCATCTTCGCTTGCACTCGCCTAGGCCGCCATTATACTGGCCTCCCTCGCACATTCCGCGGCAGCGCATACCCATGGACAAGACTTACAATCCGCACGACATCGAACAACGCTGGTACCAAACCTGGGAAAGCAACGGCTATTTTGCCCCATCCGGCAAGGGTGATCCCTATTGCATCATGATCCCGCCGCCGAACGTCACCGGCACATTGCACATGGGGCACGCTTTCCAGGACACCCTGATGGATGCGCTAATCCGTTTTCACCGCATGAAGGGTGACAACACGCTGTGGCAGCCCGGCACCGACCACGCCGGCATTGCGACGCAGATGGTCGTCGAGCGCCAATTGATCGCTGAAGACAAGACCCGCCACGACCTCGGCCGGGAGACCTTCGTCGAACGCATCTGGGAATGGAAAGCGGAATCGGGTGGCGCCATCACCCAGCAATTACGCCGCATGGGCGCCTCGGTGGACTGGCGCCGTGAACGTTTTACCATGGACGAGGGCTTGTCCGATGCGGTCAGCAAGGTCTTCATCAGCCTCTACGATGAAGGGCTGATCTACCGCGGCAAACGTCTGGTCAACTGGGACCCGGTACTGCACACCGCCATTTCTGATCTGGAAGTGATCTCGGAGGAGGAAAACGGCTTTCTCTGGCATATGCGCTACCCGCTCGCCGACGGCTCCGGACATCTGGTGGTCGCAACAACCCGCCCCGAAACCATGCTGGGGGATACCGCCGTCGCGGTGCATCCTGACGACGAGCGCTATCAGGCACTGATCGGCAAGGAAATAGAGCTGCCGCTGACCGGGCGCAGGATCCCGATCATCGCCGACGACTATGTAGATCCCGAATTCGGCACCGGCTGCGTCAAGATAACACCGGCCCACGACTTCAACGACTACGAGATGGGTCAACGCCACCAGCTGCCGTTGATCAATATCTTCACCATCGACGCCACCATCAATGACGAAGCCCCGGAAAAATACCGTGGCATGGATCGCTTCGAGGCGCGAAAACAGATTGTCGAAGACCTGAAGGCACTCGATCTACTGGAAAAAATCGACGACCACAAGCTGATGGTACCGCGCGGTGATCGCTCGGGAACTGTTATCGAGCCTTTTCTCACCGACCAGTGGTACGTCAAGATCGAGCCATTGGCAAAACCTGCGATCGAGGCTGTCGAATCCGGCAAGATTCGCTTCATTCCGGAAAACTGGGACAAAACCTATTATGAGTGGATGCGCAATATCCAGGATTGGTGCATTTCGCGCCAGCTATGGTGGGGCCATCGCATCCCGGCCTGGTACGATGACGAAGGCAATATATATGTTGCCGCCAGCGAGAAGGAAGCTCGACAGAAATACCAGCTCGATGAAGACCTGCCGCTGCACCAGGACGAGGACGTTCTCGACACTTGGTTTTCATCGGCACTGTGGCCCTTCTCGACACTCGGCTGGCCTGAAGACACCGCAGAGTTGCGCACCTTCTACCCCACCAGCGTCTTGGTCACAGGCTTCGATATCATTTTCTTCTGGGTCGCGCGGATGATCATGATGGGGCTGAAATTCATGGGCGATGTGCCATTCCATGAAATCTACGTGCATGGCCTGATCCGCGACGCTGAAGGCCAAAAAATGTCGAAGTCGAAAGGCAACGTCCTCGACCCGATTGACCTGATCGATGGCATTGACCTCGAATCGCTGGTGAAAAAGCGCACCAGCAATATGATGCAGCCGGAAAAGGCTGCGCAAATAGAAAAATCGACGCGCAAGCATTTCCCCGACGGCATCCCCGCCTATGGCACCGACGCCATGCGTTTTACCTTTGCTGCGCTGGCCTCCAACGGCCGCGACATCCGCTTCGACCTTCAACGTATCGAAGGCTACCGCAATTTCTGCAACAAGATCTGGAACGCAGCACGTTATGTGCAGATGCAATGCGAGAACGAGGACACCGCCATCGATGGCGGCAACATGCAACTGTCTCTCGCCGATCGCTGGATCCTGTCCGAGCTGCAAAAAACCATTGCGATCGTGACGGAGCACATCGACAAATACCGCTTCGACATCACCGCCAAGGCGATGTACGAATTCACCTGGCATGAGTACTGCGACTGGTATCTGGAGTTGTCGAAGCCGCTACTGTTCAGTAAAACAGCCAGCGCAGCGGAAAAACGCGGCACACGACACACGCTGGTCAGCGTACTGGAAACCATGCTGCGCCTGATGCACCCGATCATGCCCTTCATTACGGAAGAGATCTGGCAGCAAATCAAGCCTTTGGCCGGCGCGAGCGGTGACACCATCATGCTCGCTGATTATCCGGCGCATGACCCCGAGCGGATCGATGAAGACGCCGAGCATGATATCGGCTGGCTGAAGTCCTTTGTTCTCGGTGTCAGAAAAATTCGTGGCGAAATGAGTATCAGCCCCGGCAAACCATTGCCCGTGATGCTGGCCAATTGGACCGCAGAAGATCGCGAACGCTTCGAGCGCAATAGCGATTTCATTGTGCAACTGGCCAGATTGGAAACGGTCAGCTGGCTCGACAGTGAAGACGATGCACCTGAATCAGCCATGGCGCTTGCCGGAGAAATGAAAATTCTGATCCCGCTAGCCGGCCTGATCGATCGTGACGCCGAAATCGAGCGGCTGGAAAAAGAAATCGCAAAGCTCCAGGGCAATCTGGATAAAACCGAAGCCCGGCTCAACAATCCCTCATTCGCAGGCAAAGCGCCACCCGCTGTGGTCGAGCAAACCAGAAAGCAGGCCGAAGAACAGAAGGCGACCCTGGAACAGCTGAAAACGCAGCTGGAGAAGATCAGGGCAATATGACCAGTATCGATTAGCCCGGTGGCAGCACCTGGTCTGGTGGATCAAAAGTAGTCACCATCAGGGGCGATACCACTCATTACGGTGCAACCACTCCACCAGTTCATCTGGTGGCTGTGGCCGGCTGATGAAATATCCCTGCACAACATCACAGCCCGCATCCATCGCCAGGTGATAGGTTTCGACATCCTCGATGCCTTCAGCAATCACGCGCAGACCAAAGCCTTTGGCCAGCTCCGCCACCGTTTCCACGATCAGACGATCTTTGCGTTCGTGACGCATGTTGTCGACAAAGGCGCGGTCGATCTTGATTTCCTGAATCGGAATATTCTTTAGATACTCGAATGACGAATAGCCGGTACCGAAATCATCCATTGACAGCTTGATGCCCATCGCATTGATTTCGGTAAAAACCTCCATCGCCTTGTCGGGATTTTCCATAAAAGCCGTTTCGGTGATTTCCAGCGTCAACGCCTCAACCGGCATGCCCCAGATATTCCTGCGGCTGATGAAGCGCATCAGTGCCGGGTCATTGATCACCTCGGTGGAGAGATTGACGGCGATCGGCACGGCATCCTTGCCCCAGCGCTGATACTGCAAAATCGCATTATTCAAAGTCTGAAAGGTCAAATTATTGATCAGCCCGGAGCGTTCCGCCGTGGCGATAATCAGATCCGGCCGGACAACACCAAAAATCGGGCTGGTCCAGCGTACCAGCGACTCGACACCAACCACCCTGCCCGTTCGCATCTCGACCTTTGGCTGAAACACCGATGTAATCTCGTTCTGCTCCAGCGCACGTTCCAGGTCCAGTTGCAGTTCGAGAAAGGGAAACTCATCCTGCTCATCGCTAATCTCATCATGAATGCATTGCGGCAGGCGGGAATCATGGGCATGCAGCAACGAGCTGTCTGCGAGACGCATCAGCTCCGGTGCATCGACCGATTTGTCGACACTGTAGCTGGCACCAATGGTGACATTGACGCGAAAACTGCTGTCCATCACGGAAAAAAGCTCAAAGACAATGCGTTGAATCTTATTGATGGCCAGTCCCAGCTGCTGCCTGATCTTCAAGTCCGGCAGCAGCACTACAAACTCGGAGAGGCCCAGTGGCAATACCGTTACTTTCGCTGGCAATTCCTTGTTCAACCTCTCTACCACCAGCTTGCTCAGCGTTGCGGCGAAGCGATAACCATAGCTGGCACGGATACGCTGATACTGGTTGATTTCAACGAGAACCACACCAACCATCAACGTGGTATCCCGGTTGGCTTTCAGTAGCGCTTCAATCCGGCAGATTGCGTCATCACGCGGCACCGTGCGGAACCCGGTATCGCCACAATCACATGGCGAAACAGCACGACTCTCAGAGGTAGAAGTCATCGGCCGTGACACCATACGAATTGGGCTTGAGCGCTGACTCGATAAACAGCTTGTTGCCGTTCTTGTCGAACAGTTCCATTGCCAGATCACAGTTGTATGGCATGTCGATCTCTTGCTTGTCACTGTCTCTGACAATCAACACAGTCGGGCGCAAACGCCGCAGTGGGTTCTGTTCGATAACGATACCTACCTCACCCGAACTCAGCAGCACGATCGAGCCAGTAGGGTAAACCCCCTGGCATTGAATGAATTCCTCGACCAGCTCGGGCTGAAAACGAGTACCGCTGCCGCTATAGAGCGCATTGATCGCCTGTGCTGTGCTATGTGCCGGACGGTAGGGGCGTGGATGTGTGTAGGCATCGTAGAAATCGACAATCGCTGCTATGCGTGCGTAGACAGGGATTTCTGACCCTTTCATCCCTTTCGGATAGCCCTTGCCATCGAAACGTTCATGGTGATAGGCAACAATCGAAAGCACCTCGGGATCAAGGCCTGGTGTTTCGGCCAGCACTTCGATCGAATAGTCGACATGCTGCTTCAACAGGCGTACTTCGACATGATGCAGCTTACCTACCTTGTCGAGCAATGCAGGGGGGAGCTTCAGCTTGCCGATGTCCAGCAGCAACACGCCGAGCGCCAATTTATTCAATTCTGCCTCGGTCAAGCCGAGATGGCGACCAAACAGAATGGCCAGCACGGAGGCCTCGACACTGTGCGCATAAGAGTAGCTATCCTGGGACTGAAGCCGTACCAGTAACGCGGATGCATCCGGGTTGCGAATCATGCTCTCGATCAGATGATTGGTCGAGGCTTTTACCTCATCGACATGCAGCTCGCTACTCTCATTGTAGGATGCCAGTGCATTGTTCAGCGAAGTTTCGAGTTCAGCATGCACCTCACGCGCGACATCCAGCTCCTTTTCAATCGAAGCGGTGACCTCATACTCAACGAATGCATTGGGCAACCCGACGGCATCATGTGCCTTGCGCGCTGCAGCGACGAGTTTGCCGCGCTCAGTCGCCCCCCCCGGCGTCCATTGATCATTCTGCACATCCCGCTGCATCACGAGATGGTCTACACCCTCGTCATCGCTGCCAGGAACAGCCGAACTGTCATGACTGCTCAGCACATGCTTACCTCGGGAGGGATCAATATAGACATGCTGGCAGCACTGCTGAAGTTGCTGCAGATCCTCATCGGATTCGATCAGGAACCCCTGCAACAGAAAGGGGGATTCGTGCCAGGGTCGGTCCAGTTCGGTAACGAACATCCCTGCACTCAATTCATCGACTGTGATCTTGACGGTCATTATCCCTTGACAGCTATCGGTTCCAATCCGGAACGCGACAGTACCAAGGCTTTCATTTTCGCTCCACGAGGCAGCTGGCAAACTCCGATCGGGATCACAGCGCATGGCGCAGGCGGTAGAAAAGTGGGACTTACCGGACTAACCCGTAAGAGCTAACCCCCATGCTCCCGCGTGGCGCGAAATTCGATGTCAGGCCACTTCTCCTGCGCCATCTGCAGGTTGACTCGGGTCGGTGCGATATAGACCAGATCACCTCCGTGGTCGATGGCCAGGTTGCTCGCCATCTTCTCGCGGAACTGTTCAAGCTTCTTCTCGTCGTCACTCGTCACCCAGCGGGCGGTGTTGACATTGACCGCTTCAAAATCGCATTCGACATTGTATTCCGCCTTGAGCCGGTGGGCAACAACATCGAATTGCAGAATGCCGACCGCGCCGAGCACGAGATCATTGTTGGTCAGCGGCTTGAACAGCTGGGTTGCCCCCTCCTCACAGAGCTGGGTCAAGCCCTTCAGCAGCGCCTTCATCTTCAGCGGATCACGCAGCCGGGCACGGCGGAAAAGCTCCGGCGCAAAGTTCGGAATACCGGTGAAACGGAGCGTCTCGCCCTGGGTAAAAGTGTCGCCAATGCGGATCGTGCCGTGGTTGTGCAGGCCGATGATGTCGCCTGGGTAAGCGGCCTCGACATGATCCCGCGATGCCGCCATGAAGGTGAGCGCATCGGCAATCTTCAGATCCTTGCCGGTGCGCACCTGATGGATCTTCATACCCTTGCTGAACGTGCCGGAGCAGATGCGCGCAAACGCAATGCGGTCGCGATGCTGCGGGTCCATGTTGGCCTGGATCTTGAAAACGAAGCAGCTGAACTTCTCTTCCGACGGATCGACCACCCGTGCCGAGGCATCACGCGGCAGTGGCGGCGGCGCGTACTTCACGAAGTCGTCCAGCAGTTCATTGACGCCGAAATTGTTCAGCGCCGAACCGAAATAGACTGGCGTCAGTTCACCGGACAGGAAAGCTTCCTGATCGAAGGCATGGCTGGCGCCCTGCACCAGCTCTATTTCTTCGCGCAGCTCAGCGGCCATGTCACCAATCAGCTCATCGAGGCGCGGATTATCAAGCCCGTCGATCACCTCACCTTCCTGGATCTTGCCGCCATGGGCGGGGGAAAACAGATGAATCCTGTCATTGCCCAGGTGGTAAACCCCTTTCAGACGCTTGCCCATGCCGATCGGCCAGGTCATCGGCGCACAGCGGATTTTCAGCACATCCTCGATCTCGTCGAGCAGTTCGATCGGCTCCCGCCCCTCCCGATCGAGCTTGTTGACGAAGGTCATGATCGGGGTATCACGCAGGCGGCAAACCTCCATCAGCTTGATCGTCCGCTCCTCAACGCCCTTGGCCACGTCGATGACCATCAGCGCCGAATCGACTGCCGTCAGCGTGCGGTAGGTATCTTCGGAAAAATCCTCGTGCCCCGGCGTGTCGAGCAGATTGACGATGCAATCGCCATAGGGAAATTGCATGACTGACGAAGTGACGGAAATTCCGCGCTGTTTTTCCAGCTCCATCCAGTCTGATGTCGCATGCCGGGCCGACTTGCGTCCCTTGACAGTGCCGGCCTGCTGAATGGCGCGCCCATAGAGCAATAATTTTTCAGTGATGGTAGTTTTTCCCGCATCGGGGTGAGAGATGATTGCAAAGGTTCTGCGCCTGCGCATTTCCTCGAGGAAACTGGACATGGTGTGGTGGTTGCCGTAATCGCGTAAAAGCGCGGAATTATACAGTATTTCAGGCTATTCTTAATTAGTTGCAACAGTACAATTTTTTAGGCAGGATCGTGACACACCACACTCAACATGCCGCCAACACTGACTTCCGGCGGCCAGTCACAGCAACCACAACGAGGGTACAAAAAAATGGCAGAACTTTTCTCGCCCGAATGGATGGAAGGCTTCAAGGATGCATGGAACGCAGAATCAGAACTCAGCGACGCACTCGCCGCCATCGGCTTCAATTCCGTCATCGGCTATGGCTTCCCAGAGGATGAAAATCCCAGCGGCGTACTCGTCGTCGAAAACGGCAAGGCCACCTCCGGCGGCGCCTACGACGGCCAGGAACTGAACTGGGACATCCGCGCCAAAAAAGCCCAGTGGGAAAAATGGATGAAGAAACCGCCTGGCATGGCTGGCCTCGGTATGGCTTTCACCACTGGAAAAATGAAATTCAAGGTGGGTGACTATGGCAGCATGCTGAAAGATCCACGCATGGCCGGGCCGTTCATCAAGAGCTTCAGCGTCATGGCGCGCGTCTGACCCAAACAAAATAATCCACTAACAGCAAATGGCCCGGATTCCGGGCCATTTCCGTTTTGTCCCCGACCTCAGCATCCATGAACTTTTTTAAATCCACCGAATCCGCCGACAAAGGCGCTCGTTTCGATCTCGACGAAGCCCTGCAAGCCATCAAATACAATGCCGATGGTCTGGTGCCTGCCATCGCGCAGCAATACGACAGCGGCGAAGTACTGATGATGGCTTGGATGAACCTGCCATCGATTCGCGAAACCCTGCAAACCGGCCGTGTCTGCTACTGGTCGCGCTCACGTCAGCAATATTGGCGCAAGGGTGAATCCTCGGGCCAGATCCAACTGCTCAAGGAAATCCGTATCGACTGCGATGGCGACACCCTGCTCCTGCTGGTAGACCAGACCGGCCCGGCCTGCCACACTGGCCGCAAAAGCTGTTTCTACAACATCATCCGCAACAACCATTTGGAGATCGGCTCCGAGCCACTGATCGACCCGGAGACGCTGTACAAACAATCGTGAAACGCCTGCTCACCGGCCTGATCAAAATCTACACCGCCCTCATCAGCCCCTACATCGGCCACAGCTGCCGCTACACCCCCACCTGCTCCGCCTACGCCATCGAAGCCATCGAGAAACACGGTGTGCTGAAGGGGTTGTGGCTTGGCACCCGACGGGTGCTACGCTGCCATCCGTTTCATGAGGGGGGGATTGATCCGGTGCCGGAGGTTAAGCGGGGGAAACGGGGGTGAGTTGGCTTGTGCTCTGTTGCTGTCACTGAGGTG
Organism: Gammaproteobacteria bacterium; assembly: GCA_026981985.1. Taxonomy (GTDB): domain Bacteria; phylum Pseudomonadota; class Gammaproteobacteria; order UWMA-0217; family UWMA-0217; genus JALSHZ01. Next base: position 14,836 of record JALSHZ010000123.1, read on the forward strand.
GGAGCAAGATTCCGTTGGCGTCCTGCGCATTTCGCCCCCTCCCGTGGGGCGAGTTACCTTTTTGCCTACAGCTGCAAAAAGGTAACCCAAAAAAAGCCGCCCCACACACGCTTGATTCCACTGCTGGGCACGCCTTCCGGGGTCAGCTTGAGCGGCTTCCTGCCGCGCAAGCTTCAACCGGCCATCCATGGCCGGTTGCCCCCTCCAGTCGTACCCGGCAGCGGCGCGTGCGAGGGGGAGGCCCGCAGGCTCGCTATCGCATCGCTCGTATCTTCATGTCATTCCAGCTGGGACGCTGGAATGACGGCATTGAAGCAATGCCGGGCCAAAGGCCGGCGAGCCGTATTATTTCCCCTTTTGCCTGCCCGAGCATCGCAGGACCAGACGGGATCAGCCCACAGGGGCAGGCCAGGGATGGCCTGAGTCGGTCGCCGCGAAGGGACGCGTCGACCGACCCCCGGCTGGGCCGAGAAGCGCAGGAAACAGCAGGCAAGTGGGGCGGCGTTTCTTTGGTTACTTTCTTGTCGCTGTTGACAAGAAAGTAACTCGCCCCACGGGAGGGGGCGAAACCTGCAGGACGCCAACGGAATCAATCACTCGCTCAAGAGCAGCAACGAAGCCTCCAATCACCATCAGGCTCGCTAACGCATCGCACGCTCCATCAGCGATCACTGATACCGAACCGCCACCTTCCCCTCCCCAGCCCACTTCTCCAACCGCTGCAAGCATTCATCAGTAGGCGTCACTGCCCACTCCTCCGCCAGCCGGATCTCCGCTCTCGCATTGCCATTGACATACTTGAGCACAACCGGACAGCGGCCATCCCGGTAGGGCATCAACAGCCGTGATATGTCGGCCGCACCTTCTCCCCTGGTCAGCAGCGATCGCTCTACCTGCAATTCGAGAAAACGCGCATAGCGGGCACGGGCATGATCGATATCGAACAGTTCCTTGCAGCGCAGGCGGAACTGGCCGGAGTAGTCGTCGTAGGCGAGCGAGCCATCGACGACGAGAATCCGGTCCTTGACCAGAAGATCGGCATATTTTTCATAGTCTTCACCAAAAAAGCTCACCTCGATTCGCCCTGAACGATCATCCAGCGTGACGAAGGCCATGCGGCCACGGCGACCGTTGCGGGTGCGGATTTCGATGACCAGGCCGGCAACGACGACTTGCTTTTCGGCGCCCCGCCTGCCCTGGGTGGCGTTGTCGAGGTTGAGGTCAACAATACGACAGGAGGTGAACACCTTCAGTTCTTCGAGGTAACGATTGATGGGGTGGCCGGTGAGGTAGAGTCCGAGCGTCTCCTTCTCCTGCTTCAACCGATGCAGCTCGTCCCACTCCTCCACCGCTTCGCGTTCAGCATCCGAGACGACGACCGCCGGGCCACCGAACAGGTCGCTCTGACCGGCTGCCAGATCGCGATGATGCTGCTCGGCGCGCTGCAACGCGTCGTCCAGCCAGGCCATGGCGCTGGCGCGGCTGGGGGTGATGCTGTCGAGCGCCCCCGCACGGATCAGGGCTTCGAGCACGCGGCGGTTGGTCTTTTGCGTATTGACACGGCGACACAGATCATCGAGTGAGCTGTAGGGACCATTGGCCTCGCGCTCGTCGATCAGATTCTCGATGGCGCCCTCACCAACCCCTTTGAGTGCGCCGAGGCCGTAGACGATCGAGCCATCCGGCAACGCGGCGAATTTGTAGCGCGAGCGATTCACATCCGGCGGAATCACGGTGATGCCGAGATCACGGCAGTCGTCGATCAGGGTGACGACCTTGTCGGTGTTGTCCATGTCCGCCGACAACACCGACGACATGAACTCAGCCGGATAGTGCTGTTTCAGCCAGGCAGTCTGATAGGAGAGCAGCGCATAGGCAGCCGAATGCGACTTGTTGAAGCCGTAACCCGCGAACTTCTCCATCAGATCGAAGATGTAAGTGGCGACATGCTCGTCGACGCCCCGTTCGGTGGCACCGGTGACGAAGATGGTGCGCTGTTTTTCCATCTCCTCGGGCTTCTTCTTGCCCATGGCGCGGCGCAGCATGTCGGCACCGCCGAGGGTGTACCCGGCAAGCACCTGGGCGATCTGCATGACCTGTTCCTGATAGAGGATGACGCCGTAGGTCGGCTTCAGGATCGGCTCCAGATCGGGATGCGGATACTCCACCTTCTGCCGCCCGTGCTTGCGGGCGATAAAGTCGTCCACCATGCCCGATTGCAGTGGACCGGGCCGGAACAGTGCTACCAGAGCAACGATGTCCTCGAACACGTCGGGCTGCAAGCGCTTGATCAGGTCTTTCATGCCACGTGATTCGAGCTGGAACACCGCTGTGGTCAGCTGATTCTTCAGTAATGTGAAAGTATCGGGGTCGTCGAGCGGAATGCGGGAGATATCGAGCTTCTCCTCGCCATCGGCGCGGTGCTCATTGACCGCTTTGACCGCCCAGTCGATGATCGTCAGTGTGCGCAGACCGAGGAAGTCGAACTTGACCAGACCGACCGCCTCGACGTCATCCTTGTCAAACTGGGTGACGAGGTTGCTGCCATCCGGCTCGCAGTACAGCGCGGAAAAGTCGGTCAGCTTGGTCGGGGCAATGACGACGCCGCCCGCATGCTTGCCAGCATTGCGCGAGATGCCTTCCAGCTTCATCGCCAGCTCGATCAGGGCGCGGACTTCTTCGTCCTCGTCGTAGAGTTTTTTCAGATCCTCCGATTCATCCAGCGCCTTGGTCAGCGTCATGCCGATTTCGAACGGCACCGCCTTGGCGATGCGATCGACGAAACCGTAGGGATGGTCGAGCACCCGGCCGACATCGCGCACCACCGCCTTGGCCGCCATCGAGCCGTAGGTGATGATCTGCGACACCTTTTCGCGGCCATAGGTACGCGCCACATAGGCGATGACCTCGTCGCGGTTGTCCATGCAGAAGTCGATATCGAAATCCGGCATCGACACCCGCTCCGGGTTGAGGAAACGCTCGAACAGCAGATCGTATTCCAGCGGGTCGAGGTCGGTGATCTTCAGTGCATAGGCCACCAGCGAACCGGCCCCGGAACCCCGCCCCGGACCGACCGGAATATCGTTGTCCTTGGCCCACTGGATGAAGTCGGCAACGATCAGGAAGTAGCCAGGAAAGCCCATCTGGTTGATGACGTTCAGCTCGATTTCGAGCCGTTCGTGATAGGCCTTGGCGCGTTCTTCCCGGTTCTCGCAGCCTTCCGGCAGCAACACCTGCAAGCGCTGTTCCAGCCCCTTGCGTGACTCTTGACAGAAATACTCTTCGGTGGTCATCCCCTCGGGGATCGGGAATTCCGGCAGCACCGGATTGCCGAGGTCCAGCGTCACCGCGCAGCGCCGCGCGATCTCGACGCTGTTCTGCAGCGCTTCGGGCAGATCGGAAAACAGCTCGGCCATTTCCGCCGATGTCTTCAGATACTGCTCGGCCGTGTACTTGCGCGGGCGTCGGCTGTCACTGAGCGTATAGCCGCCGTGAATGCAGACACGGGCTTCGTGAGCATCGAAATCCGCGGCCTCGATAAAGCGCACATCATTGGTCGCCACGACCGGCACGCCTTCCTCAATGCTCAGCTCCACGGCAGCGCGGATGAATGCCGCCTCGCCAGGCCGTCCAACGCGCTGCAGTTCAAGGTAGAAGCGATCAGGGAACTGTTCGCGCCAGAACGCCAGCTCCGCCTTCGCCTGCGCCAGATCCCCGTTCTTCAGCGCTTCCCACAACTGCCCTTCGAAGCCGCCGGACAGCGCCAGCAGTCCATCGCTATGCGCCACCAGCCAGGCCTTCGAGATCCCGGGTGTGCCATCGATCTGCCCTTCCTGGTAGCCGAGTGACACCAGCTCGATCAGATTGCGGTAGCCCCGCTCGTTCTGCGCCAGCAGCACGACACGAGTCAGACGATCTGCATCGTGTTCGTCACGCAACCAGGCGTCGACGCCGAAGATCGGCTGAATCCCCTTGGCCAGCGCCGCGCGGTAGAACTTGACGACGGCGAACAGATTGCTCTGATCGGTCAGCGCCACGGCGGGCATGCCATCCGCTGCCACCGCCTCCATCAGCGGTTTGACGCGCACGATGCCATCGACGAGGGAGAACTCGGTGTGCAGATGCAGGTGAACGAAGCCGGGATCAGTCATCGCTGAGCAACTCCGCTACCGGCCGGAAACTGCGGCGATGATGCGGCGTGACACCCAGGCGCTGCAAGGCTTCGCGGTGCTGCACGGTCGGGTAGCCCTTGTGCTGCTCGAAGCCATAGCCTGGGCAGCTTTCCGCCAGCGCCAGCATCTCACGATCGCGCGTTACCTTGGCGATGATCGACGCCGCGCTGATCGACGCCACCTTGCTGTCGCCCTTGACGATGCAGCGCATATCGAAGGCCAGATCAGGACAACGATTGCCATCCACCAGCACCTTCTGCGGCGCAATGGCCAGCGCATGAACGGCGCGCTGCATCGACAACAGCGAGGCATTGAGAATATTGAGACGGTCGATTTCAGCCACCTCAGCGCGGCCGACGGCCCAGCACAGCGCGCGCTCGCAAATCTCGTCGTAGAGGCGATCGCGACGCTTTTCAGTGAGCTTCTTGGAATCGGCCAACCCGTCGATCGGCCTGCGGTGATCAAGAATCACAGCCGCCGAGATCACAGGCCCGGCAAGCGGCCCACGCCCCACCTCATCGACGCCGGCGAACAGCACCCCGGTCGCCGCTTCACAGCGGATCTGCGCAAGCATGTCATCAGCGGAGGTTGACGCCATCGAATACCCGAAAGTCAGTAACAGGATGCCGACAATACATCATTTTTCGGGAACCATTAAAGCGTCACGCCATCCAAGCAGCAATCGGGCGATTTCTGCAACTGCATCACAATATGTTATTCTGCGCCCACTTTTAACACAGCCTCTGGAACCCATCGATGAGCACTGAAACCACCGCCTCCGGCCTCGTGATTGAAACCCTGGAAGAAGGCAGTGGCGACGCCGCAGCCGCCGGCCACAAAGTCACTGTACACTACACCGGCTGGCTCAAGGATGGGACCAAATTCGATTCCAGCCTGGACCGCAACTCGCCGTTCCAGTTCAACCTGGGTGCTGGCCAGGTTATCCGCGGCTGGGACGAAGGCGTTGCCGGCATGAAACCCGGCGGCAAACGCAAACTGACGATTCCGGCGGAACTGGGATATGGCGCTCACGGCGCCGGCGGGGTGATCCCACCTAATGCCACGCTGATTTTTGAAGTGGAACTGCTGTCCATCGACTGAACTGCTCGCAAGCGCCAAAGCCTGCAAGATATACGGGGGAACGATCCTTGAAGCTCGAAGCCGTACAGAAAACCTATAAGCGCTATGCACCACAGTATGATCTTCTGTTCGGTGCCATCTTTCATCCGGGCCGCAAGGCGGTCATCGACGACCTGGAGTGTCAGCCCGGCGAGCAGGTGCTGGAAGTCGGCGTTGGCACGGGCCTGTCACTGCCGCTGTATGACAAGTCGGTACAGGTCACCGGCATCGATATCTCCGAGCACATGCTGGAGATCGCCCGCAAGCGCAAGGCGCGGCTGAAGCTGGACAACGTCGAGCTGCATGTGATGAACGCGCAGGAGACCGATTTCCCTGACAACCACTTCGACAAGGTCGTCGCCATGTACGTAGCCTCGGTGGTGCCTGACCCGGTGGCGCTAGTGGAAGAGATGCGCCGCATCTGCAAGCCTGGCGGCCAGCTGATCTTCGTCAACCATTTCAACAGCAACAACCCGGTCATCAGCCGTGTCGAGCGCTGGCTCGAACCACTGGCCAATACGCTGGGTTTCCACCCCGGCTTCAGCATGGGTGAATTTCTCGCCCAAACCGGTCTCAAACCCGAACAGGTCATGCCGGTGAATCTTTTCGGCTATTGGCAGTTGCTGCGCGCCATCAACGACAAGCCCGGCGTCGCCAACACAATGCCAGAAGACAACATCGCTGTTGCCGTCTGATCGTTCCTCCCAGCAGTTCAACCTGGCATTCTGACATGACCATTCGCTGTGCCGTGATCGGCGTCGGCTATCTCGGCAAATTCCACGCGCAAAAGTATGCGGCACTCGACTCGGCTGAACTGGTGGCCGTCATCGACCCCAACGTCGAGGCGGCGACAGCGCTGGCCGACGAACTGGGCTGCCAGCATTACACCACCCACGACACCATCCTCGATCAGGTCGATGCCGTCAGTATCGTCGCCCCCACCACGCTGCACCACCAGATTGCTTCCGACTGCCTGCGCCGCGGCATCCATGTGCTGCTGGAAAAGCCCATCACCACCACGGTGGCTGAGGCCGAGGAGCTGGTCGCACTGGCGAAGAAGCATTCAGCGGTATTGCAGGTGGGACATCTGGAGCGCTTCAACCCTGCCATCATGGCGCTGGGAGAGCGGCTTTCCGATCAAGTACGCTTCATCGAAGCGCACCGGCTGGCGCCGTTCAAGCCACGCGCTACCGACGTCAGCGTGATGCTCGACCTGATGATTCATGACATCGACATCATCCTCAATCTGGTGAAATCCGAGGTGACCGACATCCGTGCCAGCGGTGCTTCAGTGCTGTCGGATTCGGTGGATATTGCCAATGCCCGACTCGAATTCGCCAATGGCTGTGTCGCCAACGTGACTGCCAGCCGTATCAGCCAGAAGTCGGAGCGCAAGATGCGCATCTTCCAGCAGAACCACTACCTGACCGTCGATTTCCAGGAAAAGGCGCTGGATGTCTATTCGCGGGGCGACGAGGAGATGTTTCCTGGCGTCCCGGACATCGCTCACGATCAGTTCAGCGGCGGCGAAAGCGACGCCCTGCTGCTTGAAATCAAAGACTTCCTCGGTGCCATTACCCATGGCCACGCGCCCGTCGTCACCGGTGAAGATGGCAAGCGCGCGCTGGAAACCGCCATCCGCATCAGTGCGCTGGTGCCCGACACTCAATCCCTGTAAGGACGCAACACCATGATCCCAATGGTCGATCTGAAGCTGCAATACCAGCAGCTGCAAAGCGATATCGATGCTGCCCTGGCCGATGTGCTGGACAGCACGGCCTTCATCCTGGGCCCCAATGTGCGGGCTTTCGAAGCGGAAGCCGCAGAATATCTCGGCACCCAATTCGCCATCGGCTGCGCTTCGGGCACCGACGCCCTGCATCTGGCCCTGCTCGCCGCGGGGATTGGCCCTGGCGATGAAGTCATCACCTCCGCCTTTACCTTTATCGCAACGGCGGAGGCGATTGCCTACGTCGGCGCGACGCCCGTTTTCGTCGATATCGATGAACGCACGATGAACCTCGATCTCGACGCAGTCGCGACAGCAATCAGCGACAACACCGCCGCGATCCTGCCGGTACATCTGTTTGGCCAGCCGGTGGACATGGGCCAACTGTCGGCGCTGGCGGAAAAACATGACCTGACCATCGTTGAAGACTGCGCCCAGTCCTTTGGCGCCGATATTTCAGGTCAGCAGACGGGTAGCTTTGGCCTCGCCGGCTGCTTCAGCTTTTTTCCCAGCAAGAACCTTGGCTGCTACGGCGATGGCGGACTGATCACGACCAACAGCGAAAGCGTGCGCGACCACCTCTTGAGTCTGCGCAATCACGGCAGTTCGAAGCGCTATCATCATCAGGAGATCGGCTACAACAGCCGTCTCGACGAGATTCAAGCGGCGATTCTCCGCGTCAAGCTGCGGCACATCGACCGCTTCAACCAGGAACGTCGCCGTGTAGCCCATCGCTACAACGAACTGCTGGCGGATACTGGCATCACCACGCCATTCGAGGACGGTATCGGCACCCACGTGTTCCACCAGTACACCCTGCGTTCACCGCAGCGCGATGCGATCATGGCCGCCCTCAGCCAGCGCGAGATCGCCTGTGCGATCTACTATCCGGTACCACTACATCGCCAAGAAGTGTTCGCCGAGGTTTGCCGCGACCACTCCCTGCCCGTCACCGAAGCCATTGCCAGTGACTGTTTCTCGCTGCCGATCTTCCCGGAAATGACCGACCAGCAGATTGTCGAAGTCACCGACACCATCAAACAGGCACTGAATGGATGAGCGCCTGCTGATCGTTGCCGGCGAGGCATCGGGCGACATGCATGCCGCGCATGTCGTCGAGGCACTGCGCCAGTTGCGTCCCGGCATCCACGTCGATGCCATGGGCGGCGACGCACTCCGTGCCACCGGCGCAAATATCGTGGTTGATAATCGTGACCTGGCCGTCGTCGGGCTGTTCGAGGTCATCAGCCACTATCCCGTCATCCACCGTGCGCTGAAGCGACTCAAGGCACACCTCGAAACCAGCCCACCCGATCTGCTGGTGCTGGTCGACTACGTGGAATTCAACCTCAAGCTGGCGCAGCACGCGAAAGGGCTCGGCATTCCGGTGCTGTTCTATGTCAGCCCCCAGGTCTGGGCCTGGCGGCCCGGGCGAGTGAAGAAAATTGGCGAGCGCATCGACATGATGGCAGTCATATTCCCGTTCGAAACGCGCTTCTACGAACAACACGGCATTCCGGTGCGTTATGTCGGCAATCCACTGGTGGGCAAGGTCAAAGCATCGACGCCCGCCGCAGAAGTTCGCAACAGGCTGGGGCTCGATCCCTCAGCAACCGTTGTCGGCCTGCAACCCGGCAGCCGCAGCAGCGAAATCCAGCGGATGCTGCCCCTGTTTCTCGAAGCCGCTGAAAAGATTCACACCACCTTGCCCGACACGCAATTCGTACTCCCGGTCGCCCCCGGCATCGATCGGCGCAGCATTACCGAGCTGATTCCCCGCGACCCGCCCATCGCAGTCTGCGACGAATTCAGCGCCTATGACTTGATGCAGATCTGTGATGCCGTCATCACCGCCTCGGGCACCGCCACACTGGAGACAGCGCTGATGCAAACGCCCATGGTCATTGCCTATCGGGTCTCGCCACTGAGTTACCAGATTTTCCGCCGTCTGATCCGCATTCAGGATATCGGGCTGGTGAACATCGTCGCGGAAAAGCGGATTGTCGAGGAGTTTGTGCAGGATGCGGCCACGGGCGACAACATCGCCCGTGAAACCCTCACCCTGCTGCAGAACCCGGTCGCGCGAGAGCAAATGCTCGACGCCTTCGAACAGGTACGCGAGAAACTGGGCGACCTGAATGGATCGCGTGAAATGGCGCGGCTGGTCGATGAACTGCTCGATGGCCAGGCACCAGAGCTAAGCTCCCCTCCGCCACACAGCTGAATCGCTGTCCATGAACCTGTCATTGTCGACACACTCTGTCACAGCATGCCTTTGATTTCATTCAGGCCTTTGGTAGACAGCTGTGACACACTTCAACTAATCTATGTGGACAACAATATAGCATTCCATATAGAACTCAGGGATGACGTACCCGTCACAAGCAACCGGGCAACCGGCAGACATGGCAGTCTGAACAGCAGCGTGTTGAGCATGGGCAAGTCCCTGCCATCAGCCCGGATTTCTCACCGGGTCGCGTAGCGAGCTGGTGAGAAATTCGGGCTAACCATTATGGTTTCCCCCTGCCGACACATCGGCTACTGCGGCGGGGGCTCATGCCGCAGCGTCATCAGGGTCTACATCCAAAACAATGAAATCCTACGATTCGTCATCACCTTCGCAGCGCCACCCCATGACAGGGGGCAGAAAAACCGGGTGGCTACTGACACTGCTGGTGATCACTGCGATACTCATGCTCCTGCTGAGCTCGATTCCGCTGACGATCGAGCAACAAACCCTGTTTGTTCTCGCCTCTCTCGGCCTGTCACTGCTGCTGCGCCCCCAGAACGAGCTGGCGCGCTACCGCGTCATTGTACTGATTCTGATTTCCTGTATCGCCACCGGTCGCTACATCTTCTGGCGCCTGACGGAATCACTGGGCTGGTTCGACCCGAATCTGGAACTGACATTCCTCGACTATTTTTTCTCCGCCGGGCTGCTGCTGGCTGAATTCTATGCCTGGACCGTGTTGTTTCTCGGCTATTTCCAGACCGTCTGGCCTCTGCGTCGTGACATCAAAGTATTGCCGGAGAATCATGATCTCTGGCCGTCGATCGATATTCTGATTCCCACTTACAACGAGCCCCTCGATGTTGTTACACCGACTGTACTTGGCGCGCTGGACCTCGACTGGCCATCGGATCGGCTCAATGTCTACCTGCTCGATGACGGTTGCCGCGAGGAGTTTGCTGACTTTGCCGCCGAAGCCGGTGCCGAATACATCGAACGCAAAAGCAGTGAAGGCGCCAAGGCTGGCAACATCAACCACGCGCTGGCGCAAACCACGGGTGACCTGGTGGTGATTTTCGACAGTGACCACGTACCAACGCGCAACTTTCTGCTCGATACCGTTGGCTGGTTCATCGAGGACGACGATCTGGGGCTGCTGCAAACCCCACACCTATTCCATACCCCCGACCCGATGGAACGCAACCTCCAGGTATTTCACCAGGTACCCAACGAAGGCCAGCTGTTCTACGGCCTGGTGCAAGATGGCAACGATTCCTGGAACGCTGCCTTCTTCTGCGGCTCCTGTGCCATCATCCGGCGCGAGGCATTGGACGACATTGGCGGCATCGCCACGGACACGGTGACGGAAGACGCGCACACCTCACTGCTGATCCAGAAGGAAGGCTGGGGCTCGGCCTACCTCAACACGCCGTTGGCAGCTGGCCTTGCGACCGAGCGACTCTCCGCCCATATCGGTCAGCGCAAACGCTGGGCACGGGGCATGTTGCAGATCTTTCGCAAGGACAACCCACTGCTGGCAAAGGGTCTGTCGATGGCGCAGCGTCTGTGCTATTTCAATGCGATGCTGCACTTCCTGTTCAGCCTGCCACGCATCGTGTTCCTGACCGCTCCACTGGCCTATCTGTTTTTCGAAGCCTATGTCATCCAGGCCTCGGCAGTACTGATCGCGATCTACGCGCTGCCGCATATCTTCCAGGCTCAGCTGGCCAACTCGATCATGCAGGGGCGCTACCGTCACAGCTTCTGGGCGGATGTCTATGAGACCATTCTGTCGCCCCACCTGATCATGCCCACGCTCACCGCGCTGATCCGCCCCGACAAGGGCTCGTTCAACGTGACCGACAAGGGTGGCATCGTCGAAGAAGATTTCTTCGACTGGAAATCCGCCAAGGTGATTTTTCTGCTGCTGGTGCTCAACCTGGTTGGACTGGTATTTGCGTTCCTGAGGCTGTTCTGGTGGAACCCCGACGAGACCGGCACCGTACTGATCAACCTTGGCTGGACGGTCTATAACAGCATCATTCTCGGCGCAGCCATCAGCGTTGCCTGGGAGAAACGCCAACGGCGCGAAGAACCGCGCATCCATCGTAAGTATGATGCCTTTGTGACCTTGCCCAACGGCAAGCGTGTACGCGCGGAAACGCGGGATCTTGCGCTGACCAGCATCAGCCTGCACGTGCCCCCTGATCTACATCTGCAGCGTGACGACGAAATCGATATCGAAATCAGCGATGGCGAACACAGCGCCTCCTTTCACGGCACTGCGGCTACCATCCTGCCACGGTATCTGGGCGTTAGACTCGCGCCGATGCCCGCCTGGGAACAGCAGGAGCTGATCTACTTCAGCCATGGCAAGGAGCACTGCTGGGACGACTGGTACACGGCCTGCGAACCCAGCAAGCCACTGGCATCCTTTTTTGAGATCATTCGCCTCGGCATCATTGGCGCCATTAGAGCCGTGTTCGGCCATTCCGATGACCCTGAAATCAATGCCGCGCGCCTGCGCCGCCTCAAACGCCCAATGGCTATTGCCCTCGTCAGTATAGCCACATTGCTGGCTGGACAGAGCGAACTTCGGGCACAGACGGAACAACCTCAAGCCAGCACCATCAGCACTGAGACAGCATCCGGTGCCACCACTGACACATCCAGGCAAGCAATGATGGCAGGACGCTATGCCGAAAGCCGCACGCTACGCTTCTCTGAACTTGGGGTCGATCAACCACTGAAGCTGCGCGGCGGCAATTCGCAGGATGACGTCTGGTTTCATGTCCGCGCCGACCGCATCGTCAAGGCCGGGGAACTGCGGCTGCTGTACAGCATTTCCAGTGAATTACTCGAAGACTTCAGCGATGTGGCGATCACGCTCAACGGCCAGCCGGTCGCGACCATTCCAATCACCCGGGACAACGTCGACAAACCGCTGGTGGACGTGTTTCCAATAGAACGCCTGAACTTCAGCGACCTCAACCAGCTGGGCTTTCGCCTGGTGCCACGTGACGAGGAAAACTGCGAGAAGCTCGATCGCGAAGCGATCAGTGTCGAGATCCAGACTGACAGCGAACTGGTACTGCATATGAACTCGCTGGATCTGATCAACGACCTCGCCCTGTTTCCGGTCCCGTTCTACGATTTTCGCGACGACCGCAAGTTGGTACTGCCCTTCCTGTTCGGTGATACGCTCTCCCAGGCCTTGCCAGCATTGAAAGCCGGCGCCATTCTGGCCTCGTGGTTCGGTGCCAAAGCCGACTATCTTGGCGCCAGGTTTCCGGTATATACCTCATCTATTCCGTTGCAACATGCCATTGTGTTTCGCACCCCCGGCTCGCAATTCTCCGGCCTGTCCAACCGCCCGATCGAGGGGCCTTCGGTGGAAGTGCTGAGCCACCCACTGGAGCCGTCGATCAAACTGCTGCTCGTCTCCGGGCGCACAGCGGAGGAATTGATCATTGCCGTCAAGGGACTCGTCTCCGGCCAGCTCGAACTGCAAGGCAGCTATACCTTGATCACACCGGATCAGTTCAACCTGCCACTACGAACACCCTATGACGCCCCTCGCTGGCTACGCGATCAGGACAAGACCTATCTCAGCGAGCTGATCGCGCCAGCCAAGCTGACTGCCACAGGGATTTCACCACGCACCATCCGCATCAATTTCAGGCTGGCGCCCGACCTGCTGACCTGGCAGAACGAAAAGATCCCGCTACAGCTGGGCTACAGCTACAGCGACCTGCCACTGGAATCTGGCAGCGCACTGGACGTCGGTCTCAACGGTGAATGGCTGGCCAGCTATTCTCTTGATGGTCAGTCCGGCCGATTGCCCGAGATTGACAAAGCCAGCGGCAAGGCGGACGTGCAGATGATCAGCAAACAGAGTACCGTCGAACTGCCGGTGCGCCGTCTGGTGGGGCTGAATCAGATCAGCTTCTATCCCAACCTGATCCTCCCGGAGGAGGCCGCGCGGGAGTGCGCCGAGATCTATACCCGGTACATGACAACCGCAATCAATCGTGATTCCTATATCGACCTTTCCAACCACTATCACTTCACCCGGCTGCCGGATCTGGCAAAGTTCGCCAACCTTGGTTTCCCCTTCACCCGCTATGCAGACCTGCAGGAGACGGCCGTTATCCTGCCGCTGAGGCCGGACAACAATGAAATCGAGTTTCTGCTCAACAGCATGGGCATCGCGGGCGCAGCGACTGGCTACCCTGCATTCAGCGTCACCCTGCTCTACCCGGATGACATTGAAGCCGCACAAGACATGGACATCCTGCTGATCGGCGGTGACGACCGCCAACCACTCAGCGAGGCCTGGAAAGACCACATGGCTGTCAACCAGGACGACTCGCAGGCTTGGCAGCTGCGGCAGCTCTCCCCTCTGAAGCGGCTGTCACTATGGTGGAAAGGCGAAAAGCTCGATGATCTTCGCTCGGCACGCAAGATGATCGAAGCCAACAGCGACGACCTGACCGCGCTGAGCGGCTTTCAGTCACCGCTGGACAGCGACCATTCCGTCGTCATGCTGGTGGCGAGCTCGTCGGATTACCTGCAACAACTGAACGAGGTATTGTCCAACCCTGATCTGTTTGCACAGATCCAAGGGGACCTGACCATATTTTCGGGCAGCGCCATTCAAAGTTTCAGAGTGCTGCCCAGTTACTATCTGGGCGACCTGCCCTGGTATACGAAAATTCGCTGGTATCTGTCGACGCATATTCTCGCCATGATCCTGCTGACCCTGGTCGTTATCCTCATCGCCGCACTGGTGCTGAAATTGCTGCTGTCGGAGCATGCCAATGCACGTATCACCAGCGATCAGTAAAACCATGCTGCAACGTTTTCTGCTCACCACCTTACTGCTGCTCGCGCCGATATCACAGGCGATGGCATCAGCCTGGCCACAATGGGAAGCCTATAAACATCGATTCATCCAGCCCGATGGCCGCGTGGTCGAATATTCCCAACAGGCACGCACCACATCGGAAGCGCAGGCCTATGCGCTGTTCCACGCGCTGGTTGCCAACGACCGTAAGAGCTTCGACAAGATCCTCAGCTGGACCGAGAACAACCTCGCCGATGGTGATCTGACACGCCAGCTACCCGCTTGGCTATGGGGCAAACGACCTACCGGTGACTGGGGCATCATCGACGACAACGCCGCCAGCGATGCCGACATGTGGCTGGCCTGGGTACTGCTCGAAGCCAGCGAAAAATGGCATGCCAAACACTACCGCAAACTGGGCAAGGGTTTGCTGAAACTGATCGAACGTCATGAAGTCACGCAGCTGCCAGGACTGGGCTATATGGTGCTGCCCGGGCCTGATGGCTTCGTCACTGACAACAAGCGCTGGAAACTGAATCTCTCCTATCTGCCATTACAGGTCATTCGCAAGTTCAGCCACACCGGTGACTCGACCATCTGGACTGAAGTGCTGCGCAACAGCATCACGCTCATTGACCGGGCCAGCGTCAATGGCATCGTGCCCGACTGGGTCATCTACCAAGCGGATGGCCGTCTGCAGGCCAGCAACAGTTCAGCCGCGAACCACATTGGCTATGACGCCATCCGCGTCTATCTCTGGGCGGGCATGCTGCCACCCTCTGAACCCACCAGAACATCGCTATTGCAGCAGCTGACACGAGACTGTGTTGAACGGATCACCCCCTCTGCCAGTGAATCACCAGGCATGAAGATCGCCATCGCGCCACTGATGAAAACAACCGGCAACACCCGCTGTCTGGGCCAACTGGTGAACCTCGTCGATCGCTCCTGGCACCAGGGGCTGCTGGGTGATCCGGCGCGTTACTACGACCAGAACCTGTCGATGTTCGCCCTTGCCTGGCTGGAGAAACGCTACGCATTTACTGCGGACGGAGGTCTGCTGACACGCCACCATGAAACTGACTAACGCAACCAACCAACTTATCTTGACGCTGGCGCTATCGAGCCTGCCCGTATTGGCAAGCGTCGCGGCGAGCCAGCCTGAAGATATCCAGCAACTATTGGTACAGGGCCACTACTGGGTTGGGCAGGGTCAACCTGACCTCGCCATCGCCGCCTGGAAAAAGGTATTACTGACCGACCCGAACAATGACGAAGCCAGCAATGCACTGCGCGAACTGCAGGACTTCCACCCCTCCCTGATCGACCGCACGAAGCTGGAACTGGCGCGCAAGCTGGCGCGGCAACACAAGTACAGCGATGCCTTGAAGATGTACAAGCTGGCCTTTTCCGGTGGCACGCCCAACAGCTTCTACGCTGCGGAATACTACGAAACCCTGAGCGGCACCCGCGGCGGCTGGAAGCAGGCCATCGAAGCCCTGGACGAACTGGTACGCAAATACCCCTCCAATCACCACTATCGACTGGTTCACGCACGCGTACAAACCTACGCCGAATCGACCCGACGCCAGGGCATCGACACCCTCGAACAAATGGCCACGGATGACAAGCTTGACCAGGAAATCCGGGATGCCGCCACAAAAGCATGGCGCAATGCACTGCTTTGGTTGCCAGGTATCAGCAGCGACCGGGAACGTTACGAACGCTTTCTGGCACTGCACGGCAGTGACAGCGAGATCGAAAACCGCCTCGCCAACCTCGACAAGCTGGGCAAACACACCAGTTTGCAACAGGGGTTCGACTACCTCGAATCGGCTGCGCTGGACAAGGCGGATGTCATCTTCAGCCGGCTGTTGCAAGCATCGCCCGACAACGCCGATGCCCATGCCGGTCTCGGCATCACCCGGATGAAACGCCAGCGCTTCTCCAGTGCAGCGGAACACCTGCAAAAAGCCCTGGAGATCGACCCCGAAGCCCATCGGGAGCTGGAACCACTGTTGCAGGAAGCGCAATTCTGGGTCAACTACAAGGCGGCGGAGCAAGCCTACAAACGGGGGCACTATCACAGCGCGTTGACGCGCTTGGGCAAGGCCGAGCGGATCATGCCCGACCGTATCGAATCACTGTTGCTGCGCGCCGCCATCGAAGCACGGCGTGGCAATATCCGCGCGGCCAGCCGCCTGTACGATCAGGCGCTGGAGCGCCAACCTGGCAACCACATTGCCCGCCACGGCCTGCTGCAACTGCTGATTCAGTCCGGCGATGAAAAGGCCGCCACAGCGCTGCTGAAGAAGCATCAGCTACCTGAACGCGAATTCCGCCGGGCACGCAACCAGCTGCAAGCTGAGCGATTGCGGCAACAGGCGCGGCTGGCCGACGATCCGCGTAGCGCCATTATCGACCTGCGGCAGGCGCTGGAACTTGATCCGGGCAATGCCTGGCTGCGCCTCGACCTCGCCAGATTACTGGCATCTCAAGGCCAGGATGATGCGGCCACCAGCCTCTTCGACGGCTATCTGCAAAGTTTCCCGAACGACAGCGAAACCCGCTACGCCGCCGCGATCCTGTATGGCGAAATGGATCACCCGGAGAAGGCATTGCAACACCTCTCCGCCATTCCCGCAGCAAACAAGAGCGAAGCCCAGCTGTCATTCGAGCAACAGCTGCATGCCCGTTTGCAACTGAAGAAGGCGAAACGACTGATCAGCAAGGGTGACTACCGGGCTGCTGCTTTGATCGCCGAATCACTGCGTCAGTCGGCGGACAACCCGATGACCCGGTTGCTCCACGCCGAATTGCTGGCGCGACTCGGCGAGGAGAAAGATGCACGCTGGCAGGCACAGCATGCCTGGCAGTCCGTCAGTGACGACATCGGCGCAAGCCTGCAATACGCCACCGTACTGCTGCTGATACATGACTACCAGACACTGGACGAACTGCTGACAAACCTGAAGCACCGCCCTGGCCTGACACCTTCCGACAAGACCGCATTATCCCGGCTGCGCCTCGGCCTTGAACTGGAACTGGCCAACAACCTGCGAAAATCGGGCGACTACAACGCCGCCTGGGAACAATTGCTGCCCTTTTTGCCTGAACACGCTGACGACGCCGCCGTACGATCGCTGCTGGCCAGCATCTATCACGACGCCGGCAATCATGAACTGGCACTGCGACTCTATCAGGAGGAAGTTGCCCACCATCCTGATAACCGAGACGCCTGGAGCGGTGCCGTGGGCGCGGCCATGGCGCTCGATGACAACGAACTGGCCATGACCTTGCTCACGCAAGCGCTGGAACATCACCCTGATGATCCGGTGCTGCTGGTACAGCGCGCACAACTCAACTACCTGCGGGGATATCGTCAGGCGGCGATCACCGATCTCGATCAGGCACTGGAACAAAATACCCCCGCTCCCGGCGCAATCCGCCAGCGCACTGCGGCACAATACCCAAGGCCCATTCAGGGCAGCATCGATCAACCGGCTGTCGAACAGGAAGCCTGGGCGATCGAAGCACAGACTTTGCGCCAGCGAATCGACGCTGAGACCGCAACGACATTGACCATCGGCAGCAAGATTCGCAAACGTGACGGCTCGCCCGGACTGGATCAGCTGAGCGAAACCGCACTGCCAATCGAGTGGCAAACCGCGCTCAATGCCGACATGCGCTGGGGCATCCGTCTGACGCCAACGCTGATCAATGCCGGTACTCCCACGGCCTCGACGGCACATCTGCTTGGCAGTCAGGCCACAGTACCATCAGCAACGGTCGCAGATAGCGATCTCAAGGACGATGGAACCGACCTGTTGCTGTTTTACCAAGGCCGGCAATGGGATGCTGACCTCGGCCTGTCCGGCGCGGGCTATCTGATCGACAACCTCGAAGGCCGCATCGCCTGGAAACAGCAGGATTTCAACAACCAGTTGATCATCGGCATCGAACGACGTGCGGTACGTGAATCTCTGCTTTCCTGGGCTGGCCTGAAAGACGGACTGAGTGGCATCGAATGGGGCGGCGTCAGCCGCAATGCTATTCAGATCGACCACTATCTGCGCAGTGCGGAGATGGCACCGGCAACGATTCACAGCAGCGCCAGCTATGCCCTGCTTGAGGGGGAGCATGTCGAGAACAACAGCCAGCTCCACCTTGCAGCGGCTGTCCACTGGTCGCTAGCGCGCAGCAGCGAGCTGCAATCACAGCTGGGCATCCGCGCCAGCTACCAGCACTTCGACAAGAATCTGCGCGGCTTCACCCTGGGTCAAGGCGGTTATTTCAGCCCTCGACATCACCTGGCCCTGAGCATTCCAGTCGACCTCAGCGGTCGCCGCGGTGCCTTGCAATACGGCCTCTCACTCTCGGTTGGACTGCAATACTTAGAAGAGCAAGACAGCCCGGTGTTTCCGCTCGACAACACCTTGCAGCAGCAACTCGAAACCAGCGGCAGCGCAGCCACGCTTGAAGGCGACTCGAAAAGCAGCTTCACTGCGGCTATTCGCGCCGGCTTCGAATACCGCCTGAACCGTGATATCGGCATTGGTGGCCTGCTGTCATCAACCAATGATCGGGACTTCAGCGAGACCGGTGTTGCACTCTACCTGCGCTATTACTTCAATGGTTCCCGCGCACAACCGGAGCCTGGACGCTGGCAGCAGCGTGGAGAGTTTGCCGGCCTTTGGTAGGATACCGCCTTTCCCAGCCACCCTACTGCGGCTCTGACCATGCGCGGCGTTCACAGCGATTTCAAGGATATCAATCAGGAGCAAGCCTTATTTGCTGCACGTCTGCTAGTGCTGCTCGTCGTGGTGGCAACCATGACTGGCTTGCTGGTGTGGCGCATGATCGATCTCCAGGTCATCGACAGCGCACGCTACAGCGAGCTGGCAAAAAACAATCGCGTGCGCATCTCGCCACTACCACCACCCAGGGGACTGATCTATGACCGCAACGGTGCCTTGATCGCCGAAAACCTGCCCTCGTTCAGCCTTGAAATCACACCATCTTTGGCTGGCAATCTGGGCAACACGATCCAGCGTTTGCGCAAAATTATCGACATCAGCGAGGAAGACATCCAGAAATTCAACAAGTTACAGCGCGGCCGCTCCTCCCACCGCAGCACGCCCCTGGTGGTCGGTCTCAGCGAAACCCAGGTGGCAAAGTTTCATGTCAACCGGCGCGAGTTTCCCGGGGTGACGATTCAGGCCAGAACCCGGCGCAACTATCCCTATGGCGCAGTATTTTCCCATGTGCTGGGGCACGTCGGCAGAATCAACACCCGTGATCTGGAGCGGGTCGATCGCGCCAACTATCGCGGCACGGCGCGCCTCGGCAAAACAGGCATCGAACGCTACTACGAAGAAGATCTGCATGGCGTCACCGGCTTTCGCAGCGACGAGGTCAACGCCCAGGGCAAGGTGATTCGCGCCTTGTCGCAACAGCCGCCAAGCAGCGGCAAGAGCCTGATTCTGACCATCGACCTCAAGCTGCAACAAACCGCTATCGAGGCCATGGGTGACAATACCGGTGCCGTCGTCGCAATCGATCCGGAAAATGGCGAGATCCTGGCGCTGGTCAGCCTGCCGAGTTTTGACCCCAACCCCTTCATCAACGGTATTTCCAGCCGTGACTATGCGCTGCTGCGTGATAACGACCAGCGTCCGCTGTTCAATCGAGCCGTGCAAGGCCAGTACCCACCCGGTTCGACGATCAAGATGCTGACGGCCCTGGCCGGGCTGGAGGCGGGCACCACCACAGCGACGAAACGCATGTATGCCGCCGGCTACTATCAGATACCCAACGATCCACGCAAATATCGCGACTGGAACCGCGGTGGCCACGGCTGGGTCGATCTGACCGACGCCATCGCACGCTCATCGGACGTCTATTTTTACGATCTGGCCTACAAGACCGGCATCGACCGTCTGGCACCGATGTTTCGCCGCTTTGGTCTGGGCAGCAAGACCGGGGTCGACCTGCCCGGCGAAGCGGCCGGTTTGGTACCATCGCGCGCCTGGAAGAAAAAACGCTACGGCAAGCGCTGGTTCCCTGGCGAAACCCTGATCTCGGCCATTGGTCAGGGATATATGCTGAGCACCCCCTTGCAGCTGGCAAGGATGACAGCTTGCATTGCGATGAAAGGAGACTGTCCGCAACCACATCTGCTGCGCTCCCGTATTCCGGGTGGCCCGGCAACACGGTTCATTGAGAACAGTGGTGACAAAGAGATCGAACTGGCAAATCCGCTGCACTGGGAGCAGATTATCGATGCCATGGAAAAAGTGGTCACCGACCCACAGGGTACCGGTCGGCGGATCAAACAAGGACTCAAGTGGCGCATCGCCGGGAAGACCGGCACCTCACAGGTGTTCGGGCTAAAAGAGGATCAGGAATACGATGCTGCAACGCTGCAACGCCATCTGCGCGACCATGCCTTGTTCGTTGGCTTTGCACCGATCGAGAAACCGAGCATTGCGCTGGCTGTCATCGTCGAACACGGTGGGCATGGCGGCGTAACCGCTGCGCCGATTGCCCGCAAGATCATCGATAGCTGGCTGGAGCGCCACTGATTTGGACATGACATCACCACGGCAGGGATGGATGCAAAGCCTGCTCTACCGCCTCAATCTCGACCCGGTGCTGCTGACGGCCATTCTTGGTCTCGGCCTGTGTGGCATGCTGCTCCTGTACAGTGCTTCGGGCGGCAATATGGATATCGTCACACGACAGGGCATACGCTTCGGCATGGCGCTGCTCCTCATGATGGCGGTGGCCATGCTGCCACCACCCGTGCTGTATCAGTGGACACCGTTCGTCTTTTTCAGCATCGCGCTGATGCTGCTGGTCGTGCTGGTGGTCGGCAGCAGTGGCAAGGGGGCGCAACGCTGGCTCGATATTGGCATCCTCCGCTTCCAGCCGTCGGAGATGATGAAGATCGCCATGCCGATGATGATCTCCTTCTACTTTGCTGAACGGCGCCTGCCACCCAACTTTCGTGATGTCGTCATTGCACTGCTACTGGTGCTGGGTCCAACCACGATCATCTTCTTGCAGCCAGATCTCGGCACCGCTTTGCTGATCAGCACCGCAGGCCTCACGGTCATCTTTCTCGCTGGCATCCGCTGGCGTACGATCATTCTCACACTGCTTGGCGCCATTGCTGCATTGCCTGTGCTGTGGCATTTCATGCATGAGTATCAACGCCGCCGCGTCGAGACATTCATGAATCCTGAGTCTGACCCGCTCGGCGCCGGCTATCACATCATCCAATCGAAAATCGCACTGGGCTCTGGCGCTATCTATGGCAAGGGCTGGCTCAATGGCACCCAGACCCAGCTCGACTTCCTGCCAGAACAAACCACCGATTTCATTTTCGCGGTGTTCGGCGAAGAATTCGGCCTCTGGGGTGTGCTGCTGCTGTTCGCGCTCTACCTGCTGATCGTACTGCGCGGCTTTTATATCGCCTGGAACGCACAGGATACCTACGCCAGGCTGCTGGCCGCGAGCATTACAATGATCTTTTTTACCTACTTCTTCGTCAACGTGGGCATGGTGTCCGGGCTGTTGCCCGTAGTGGGCGTGCCACTGCCACTAATCAGCTATGGCGGCTCATCGATGGTGACGATCATGGTCGGCTTCGGTATCCTCATGGCTATCAACAGCGAAAAAAGACTCTTGTCGAAATGAAATCCCGCCTGCTGCGGTTCCTCCTGCCATTCATTGCCATCGTACCGATCTGCACCAGCGCCGGCATCATCCAGCGTGGCGATTATCTGCAACGCGAAGACGTGCGCGCATTTATCAACAAAATGCATCAAGAACATGGTGTCTCGGTGCAACGGTTGGAGTCCATTATCGCCCAGGCCAGGCAGCAGACCCGGGTGCTGGAGCTGATTGCGAAACCCGCCGAAGGTAAGCCATGGCGCGACTACCGGCCAATCTTCGTCAATGAAAAGCGTATTGCGGCCGGTGTCGCGTTCTGGAATGACAACGAAAAACTGCTGGAAAATGCTGAAAGCCGCTTTGGTGTGCCGCCGGAAATCATTACTGCGATCATCGGTGTCGAAACCTTCTACGGCACCCGCATGGGCGGTTTTCCGGTACTCGACTCACTGGCGACGCTGGGTTTCGACTACCCACCCCGGTCAAAGTTCTTTAGCAAGGAGCTGGAGCAATTCATTCTCTTCACCCTGGAAGAGAATATGGATCCGTTCTCGCTCAAAGGCTCCTACGCCGGCGCCATGGGCATGGGACAGTTCATGCCCAGCTCGTACCGCCAATACGCTGTGGACTTCGACCGCGATGGCCAGCGCGATCTGTTCAACAACAGCGCCGACGCCATTGGCAGCGTGGCCAACTATTTCGCCCGGCACAAATGGCGCCAGGGTGACAAAATCGCAACCCGGGCACAGGTAAAGGGCAGCAAGTACCGCAAGCTCAAGGCCAACGAACGCAAGCCACGCTACACACTGAAACAGCTGGCAGCAGCCGGCGTAACGCCAGTCTCCAGGCTTTCAGGCAATGAAAAACTCAGCTTTCTGGCCCTCGATGGCAACAAAGGCAAGGAATTCTGGCTTGGCCACCACAATTTTTTTGTCATCACCCAGTACAACCATAGCGTAAAATACGCGCTGGCCGTCTATGAACTCAGCGAAGCAATCAAGGCCCGACGCAACAATGCCCACTGACCGATACAACCCAACCGAAAACTATCCGCAAATGACCAGCCCCCGATATCTGCTCGTACTCGCGATCGCCCTGTTGCTCAACGCCTGTGGCACCGCACCGAAACACAAGGTAATCCCCCTTGGCGACCTCGACCTGGATGCCATACCAGATGCCGTACCGCGCTCCGAGCCACTGAGTCGGTACGGTAATCCGGAGTCCTATGTCGAAGGTGGCCGGCGTTACTGGATCATTCCCAACCCCAAGGGCTATGTGGAGCGCGGCCTTGCCTCCTGGTACGGACCCAATTTCCATGGTAAGCGCAGCTCCAGCGGCGAACCTTACGATATGTACAAGATGACAGCAGCCCACAAGACCTTGCCGTTGCCAACCTATGTGCGGGTGACCAATTTGGAGAACAATCGTAGCGTGGTCGTCAAGATCAATGATCGCGGCCCATTCAAGGATGGCCGCATCCTCGACCTCTCCTACGTTGCCGCCGCCAAACTGGAGATCATCAATAACGGTACGGCGACAGTCGAACTGCATGTGCTCGACGAAGGCGTACCGGGTGCCGCGGTAACAGAGGCCGATGATGAATCTGTCATCACCAGCGGCATTGCTGCAGCTGCACCGCTACCAGTGGAAACCCTGCCGACACCGGCAGACACCGCCGCAGCTGAAGTACCACCCGGCTCGGGTTCTGGCCTCTCGGCCGCCGAAGCAGGGCTACCCACACCGGGGGGGCAACCAGCGGTGCCGACGGCCAGCGAGACCTCTGCGGTGCCTGCCGTCACCCAGCAAGCTGCTGACAACACCACGCCAGCGGCCCAACAAGGCATCTTTATTCAGGTCGGTGCCTTCTCCAACCTGCAAAATGCCGAGCGGGCAAGGCAGAAGCTGCTCGAAGTACAGCAGCATCCTGTTACAATCTCGCCGGTTCAGGGGCGTTACCAGATGCTTCAGCGTGTGCAGATCGGCCCGTTCGAATCGAAAGCCGATGCGGAAAAACTCAAAAGCACGCTGAACGAACTGGGGTTCAAGGGCCACCGGATCATTTCTCGATAGGCAATGCCAACAAAGTTATCTTGTAATTACTCAGTATAGTCCCGTAACTGCTCAGATTGCCCCCGTTTTGCGTCAAATCAAGGCGGAAGCGCGCAGTTTACAAGTGTAAATGAGCACTTCCAACGCAGAGTTGGCGCAAATAAGGGGGTAAGCTGAGTAGTTACGTTATCTTTTGGCCATGCGTCAATACCTGCGCATGGCTCTTCTTTCATGGAATGAAACGATCATGAAACAACATTTTGCAACCCTGTTTTTCATTCTCTTGCTCGTCGCAACAGCGACGGCCGAGGCGCTGCCGATTCCCGCGCCACCATCACTGAACGCGAGCAGCTACATCCTCGCCGATGCCGACAGTAACCGCATTATTGCCGAGAAAGAGGCCAATACCCCGGTCGAGCCAGCCAGCATCACCAAGATCATGAGCGGCTATCTGGTTTTCCAGAGCCTGGCCGAAGGGCTGATCTCGCTCCAGGACAAGGTGCTGATCAGCGCCCGCGCCGGCCACACCGGCGGCTCGAAAATGTTTATTGAAACCGGCTCGCTGGTCACGGTTGAAGACCTGATCAAGGGTATGATCATCCAGTCCGGCAACGACGCCACCATCGCGCTGGCCGAGCATATTGCCGGCACCGAGGAAGCCTTCGTCGATCTGATGAATGCACAGGCCGCCGAACTCGGCATGAAGCACACCCACTACATGAATGCCACCGGGCTGCCAGATCCCAACCACTATTCGACGGCACACGACATTCTCAAACTGACCCGTGCGCTAATCCGTAACTTTCCCCAGGAATACCGCTGGTATTCGCAGAAGGAATTCACCTGGTCCGGGATTCGCCAGTCCAATCGCAACAAGCTGCTGTGGCAGGACAAGCGGGTCGATGGCGTCAAGACCGGACACACCGACTCCGCCGGCTACTGCCTGGTCGCATCCGCCGTGGAGAAGGAAATGCGCCTGATCTCGGTGGTACTGGGTGCCAAGAGCGAAAGCGCTCGCATTCGACAGAGCCAGGCGCTGCTGAACTACGGGTTCCGTTTTTTCGAGACGCGCAGACTCTACAAGCAGGGCGACAAGCTGGCCGATACCAAGATCTGGAAAGGCGCGCTAGAACAGCTGCCTATGGGTGTCACCGAAGACATTTACGTGACCTACCCCAAGCGCCAGGGCGACCAACTCAATGCCCGCATCGACCGCCCAAGGCTGCTGGAGGCACCCGTGAAAAAAGGCGACCCGCTGGGAAAACTCACGATTTCGCTGGATGAAACAATACTCAGTGAAGCACCGCTGGTGGCGCTGGAAGATGTGCCAGAGGGGGGATTTTTTACCCGCGTGAAGGATTCTCTGATGTTGTTTTTCGAGTAAACGATCCGGCGAGTACGACAATGACCGATACCAACGACAAGCCAACCACAACAGACGAACAACAGAGCTGCATCGAATTCCCCTGCGATTTTCCGATCAAGGCCATGGGAACCGACCGCGCGCTGGTGGAAAAGACTCTGCTCGATGCTGTCGAACGCCATGCCCCCGACTCACCGCGCGATAATATCGAACGGCGCGACAGCAGAACGGGCAAATACATCGCCGTTACCATCACCATTACTGCCAGCAGCAAGCAGCAGCTCGACAGCATCTATCAGGAACTGACCGACTCCGAACACATCACCATGGCACTTTGACGCCGTCTTCTCGCTCCAGCTGCCATCATGACACCCTCACAGCCCCCCGATCTCGAGGTTCATTTTCTCGGCCGACGCGACTATCGGGACGTTTGGGAAAAGATGCAGGACTTCACCGACCGGCGCTCACAGCAGACCCCTGACAACCTCTGGGTCGTCGAACACCCACCGGTCTTCACCTTGGGACAGGCCGGAAAAACGGAACACCTGCTCGCGCCGGGCGACATCCCCATCATCAAGGTCGATCGTGGCGGTCAAGTCACCTATCACGGCCCCGGCCAACTGGTCATCTATGTTCTGATCGACCTCAAACGCCATCAACTCGGCGTGCGTCAGCTCGTTAGCGCACTGGAACATGCGATTATCGGCTTGCTGGCAAGCCACGGCATTGAAGCGACACGTCGCGACGATGCACCGGGCGTTTACGTTGACGGCGCCAAGATTGCCTCTTTGGGCCTGAAAATCCGCAAAGGCTGTAGCTATCATGGACTTGCACTGAACGTCGACATGGACCTGGAGCCATTCAGCCGCATCAACCCTTGTGGCTACGAAGGGCTGGCCGTCACGCAGCTCCGTGACCTCGGTGTCTATACGCCAATGTGGGAAATTGCAGGAGAACTGTGCGAACGGCTGTATGAGGAGATTTCAGGCTAAAGAACACACTAGCGATCCCCGGCCAACAGAATCTCCTCGCCATGCTCGACCGCCTCTGCACTGCCTTCGAGAATCACGCCGTCACCTGCACGTAACACCATATCGGCTTGCGGTGACTCACCCCGCATACCATCACGGCAGACAGCCACCACCGTGGCGTTGACGCCTTCCAGCCCCAGTTCGCCAACTCGCTTGTCGACGGCCCAATTTTCCGGATCGAGCAGCACGGTATGCAAGCGGGGACGCTCACTCTCCTCCAGCGATTCAACGTCCTCGCCGTGGAAATAACCGCGCAGCTGATGGTAGTGATCGGCGCGCGCCGCTTCGATCACACGATGGACCTCCTCGGCATCGATACCGAGGAACTCCAGCATATGCTGTGACAGCATCATGCTGGCTTCCAGTGTTTCGGGCAGTACCAGCGTCGCGCCAGCTTCTTCCAACAACTCCATGCTGGTATCACTACGCGTTCGTACCAGAATCGGCACCTCGCTGTCTTCACTCCGGACGGTGCGAATAATTCGCTCGGCAGCATGCAGTTCGTCGATGGTAACGACAATGACCCGTGCCCGATCGAGGCCAGCGGCGCGCAGCATATCGATATGGGTCGAATCCCCAAAGTAGACCTGCTCCCCGGCTTCCCATGCTTCCTTGACCAGTTTCGAGTTGGTGTCGAGCGCGACATAGTCGATGCCTTCACGCAGCAGAAACCCGGCCATGTTCTGGCCAATCCGGCCATAGCCGCAGAAAATCACATGACCACGCTTATCTCGCACGGCCTTGCTGAGGCGGGCACGCTGGGAAACGTGCTCTCTGGCCACCTCGCGCGCAAACAGGCGTTTCACAATGGCACCATTGCTGCTGACCAGCAGCGGCGCCACCATCATGCTGAAGATCACCGCAGCCAATACCGGCTGCGCTTCTATCGGGGTCAGCAACTGATTGGCGATTGCGAGCGTCACCAATGCAAAACCGAACTCACCACCATTGGCGAGCACAATCCCGGTACGCATCGCAACAACCCTGTCGTAACGCATCAGCCGAACGATCAAGGCCACCAGGGCCGTCTTGCCAACGATAATCCCCAGCGTTAACACCATGATCAGCGGCCACTGCGCCCAAGCCTCGACCAGATTGAGCTGAGCACCAACACTGATAAAGAAAATGCCCATCAGGATGTCACGAAATGGGCGTATATCGATCTCGATCTGGTGCTTGAACTCGGTTTCGCTGAGCATCATACCGGCGAGAAAGGCGCCCAACGCCAATGACAAACCAAAGAAGTTAGTCATCCACGCCGCCGACAACGACACCAGCAACGCGGTGAGGGTAAACAGCTCGGTGGAATGCGCCGCGGCAACGACATGGAATATCGGCCGGATAAACCAGTGCCCCAGGGCCAGCATGCCGACAACGGCGACAACAGCCTTGAGCATGGCCAGCAGGATTGGCACAGCCACCCCGCCATCACCACCAGCGCCAAGAATCGGGATCAATACCAGAAACGGCACCACGGCGATATCCTGAAACAGCAACACCGCAAACGCGAGACGCCCATGCGGCGAATGCATTTCCAGTTGTTCGATCAACTGCTTGATGACAATCGCCGTGGACGACAGAGCAAGAATACCGCCAATGACCAGCGATCCCTGCCAGGAAATACCGCTGAACCAGGCAATGGTTCCCGCCGCGATCACCGACAGCAGAACCTGCGTTCCGCCAAGCCCGAATACCGCGCGTCTCAGGGTCCAGAACTGCGCCAGCGAGAATTCCAGCCCGATCATGAACAGCAGGAATACCACGCCGATCTCGGCAAGAAGCTCCAGCATGTGAAGATCAGGCAACCACTGTAGCGCATGGGGGCCGGCAACAATGCCAACAAAAAGGTAGCCGAGTACGGGCGGCAGGTGGATTCGCCGGAACAGCACGACAGCTGCCACCGACAGGGCAAGCAGCAACAAACCGGCGGTCAGGGCGTCATGGTGCATGATGATGCTTCACGTCTCGTGTCCTAAAAGAGAAATCTGGGTAACTACTCAGCACAGTCCCGTAACTGCTCAGATTGCCCCCGTTTTGCGTCAAATCAAGGCGGAAGCGCGCAGTTTACAAGTGTAAATGAGCACTTCCAACGCAGAGTTGGCGCAAATAAGGGGGTAAG
>JALSHZ010000124.1 GCA_026981985.1 Gammaproteobacteria bacterium
CGCTCTTCCTCCGAGAGCGTGATAGTGACAGGTGCTGGCATAATATCGGACCGATAATTCTTGGTGGAAAACACCGTCATTATATATGATCGCGTTATTTGTTACACTACACTAGCTCTCTGCCAAACGTCTGTTCGGCAGAGAGCACTCGTATCGATATTCCAATAGAGGGAAGGCTCACGCCCTCTCCCTTCGAACCATCGATCCGGGTCCCACCCATACGACTCTCAAGCCGATGGTTTCTTCATCTGTGGCTACTCAGATCACCACTGAAACACGTCAGTTCTGCATCGCCCCGCCTCTTCTAAATCCCTGGAGTCACCCTCCCACGGGAGATGGACACGAATCGAGACGTCAACACAAGTAAATTCCAGAAACCAAGACCAATATTGCGTCAAGCCTGGCATATCTGGCGATTCCCGCTTAAAACGCCCAAATTCAGGCTTTGCTCTCCTCAACCCTCCTTTGAGCACAGGGGAGGCTACCAGAAGAGCAAAAAAACCATCAGATCCGCCTGTCTGAACGAACGCTAAAAGCCATGGTCACTGCTTCGCTTCCAGCGCCGCAACAGCAGCTTTGAGTTTGTCTGTCGCTTCCTTGGCTACGGCATTGGCTGCATCGCTGTTTGCCAGTGCCAACACAGGTTCGGGGTTCATGAAATCGATGATGGTTTTGCCGGCTTCTTCCCGCGCGACAATCGTGCAAGGCAACAACACGCCGATCTGTGGTGTTTCATCGATCATGGTTTTGGCCATCTTGGGGTTGCATGCACCGAGAATACGGTAGGCAGGCATCTCCTCCCCAAGTTTGTTTTTGACGATGGCAGCAGCGTTTACATCGCTGACGATACCCAGGTGCTGTTCCATCAACGCAGCTTTCAGTGTTTCTATGGCCTCGTCGATTGGCTGATCTATTGCCGTGGAAAATACATAGTCTGACATCTTATTTCCTCCAAAAAATCATGGTAACTGTGTCGCAAGGTGCCCCTTGCATTGCGGACGCGAATGATTCTCCATCTACGGATCTGCTGCAATGACAATTCTCCTTTCTATATTGGAGTTGTTGCCTGATGACATCAATCTGCTGAGAGATTTTGGGTTGCCAAAAAAAAGCCCCTTGTACCGGGGCTTTTTTCAACACACAAGTTGGCGCTTATTTCCCGCCGCCACTGGCATAGAACTCAATGAGCGCAGCTTTTTGGTCGTCATTCAATTTCTTGAATTTCTTTTTCATCTTCTTGGGCATCGGGCGCTCATCCGCAGACAGCTTTGCGAACTGGTGCTGCAAATACTCTTTCCACTGCCCGGCCAGAATTGCGGCATCGTCATCCGCCAACGACCCGCCTTCGGAGTGGCATTTCTCACAGCGCTTGTCGTGAATCTTGGCGCCTTTCTTAGCGAGCTTGGCATCAAACTTGTTAGGCGCCTTTTTGAAGGCCTTGCCGGCATAGTAAGCGGCGACAGCTTCCGAATCAGCTTCATTCAGGTCCTTCGCAACCGCGTTCATGTCGGTCTCGTCACCGTTCTTCGGCTTGTATTTGTCACCTTTGCGGTCGCCAGAGCGATACTCCTCCAGCATATCGACGATGGTCACGGCAGAGAAACCCGCAATATTTGGCACTTTAGGATCACTGCTGTTGCCATCGTCGCCGTGGCAGGCAGCGCACTTCTCCTTGGCGATGGCCGCACCATCGGCGAGCGACGCAGCCGGCAGGGCGACAAGGGCGGCAACACCCGCCGTGACAAGCAGCTTCTTGATTTCAGTCATTATCATGGTCCTCGTTTTTTCGTTGGAACAACTGTTGTCGCCCCCCGCAAGGCAAAGGGCATCACTTCATATCAACACGGCGAAAATATACATTTCCACCGGGGTTTTGTATATCAGCTAACCCCTGGCTTCAATACCTTTTCACAAGTCTGAATATCCAATGAATATGGTTGTTTCCGGGATCCATTCCTGGTTCTTCTATTTGTCCGCAGCGACACATCCCTTGGCGATGCGCTCGACATCATCGCCAGTCAGTGTCTCATGTTGCTCCAGTTCGGCGGCAAGCTTGTCGAGGGTTTCGCGACAGTCGCGCAGGATTTCTCGTGCCCGATCGTGGCCTTCCTCGACCAACGCCCTGACTTCGGCATCGATCGCCCGAGCGGTTTCTTCACTGTAGTTGCGTTCTTCCATCGTGCCGGCGCTTTCCAAGTACTGTAGTTGCTGTTGACGACCATAGACCACTGGCCCCAGCTTGTCGCTCATGCCAAGACGCGCCACCATACTGCGGGCGATTTCGGTTGCCCGTTCCAGGTCGTTAGAAGCGCCGGATGAAATATCACCAAGAACAATCTCCTCGGCAGCACGCCCACCGAGCAGGATGGCGATCTGGTCTCTCATCTCTTCGGTCGTCGACAGGAATTTTTCCTCGACCGGTAACTGCAAGGTGAAGCCGAGCGCACCGATGGCGCGTGGGATGATCGTGACGCGATGCACTGGTTCACCAGTGGGAACCACCAGCGCGACCAACGTGTGGCCAGATTCGTGCACTGCGACACGATGCTTCTCGCTTTCATTGAGTGCGCGCTGCTTCGCTTCCGGCCCAGCGATGACACGATCGATCGCCGCGTCGAAATCGGCCATCGTGATCTCATTGCGGTTTTCCCGCAGCGCATGAATCGCAGCCTCGTTGCAGATATTCTCCAGGTCCGCGCCAACGAATCCGGGTGTACGCTTCGCCACGATCGTCAAATCGACATCACTGGCTAGCTTCATCTTGTCCGCATAGAGCCGCAAGATGCCTTCCCTGGCCTTCATGTCAGGCTTGTCTACCGGAATGCGCCGATCGAAACGCCCTGATCGCAACAGCGCCTGGTCGAGAATTTCCGGCCGGTTGGTCGCTGCCATCACCACCACGCCGGTAGAGGAATCGAAGCCATCCATTTCCGTCAACAACTGGTTCAGCGTTTGTTCGCGCTCATCGTGCCCACCCATTACCGGGCCACCGGAGCGGGAGCGACCAATGGCATCGATCTCGTCGATGAAGATGATGCAGGGTGCTTTCTGGCGTGCCTCATCGAACATCTCGCGAACTCTCGCCGCACCAACGCCAACAAACATCTCGATGAACTCCGAGCCGCTGATATTGAAAAACGGTACATCGGCCTCACCTGCCACGGCACGTGCAAATAGCGTCTTGCCGGTGCCCGGCGGACCAACAAGCAGCACCCCTTTCGGCGCACGCGCGCCCATTTTCCGGATTCTTCCAGGGTGCTTGAGAAACTCTACTGTCTCTCGCAGCTCCCGCTTCACGTCCTCGTAACCAGCGACATCGTCGAAAGTGACTTTGGGCCTCGAATCGGGATGCACGCGTACACGATTGCCAATATTGAGGAATCCTCTGCCCATGGTGCCCATGCGTTTCGCCATCCAGCTCCACAGCAGGAACAAGAAGCTGAATGGCAACACCCAATTGAAGAGAAAATTGCTCAGCCAGTTGTCGGAACTGCGTACGGTGTATTCCACGCCCTGTTGCGCCAGTTTTTCAGCGAGCTCCTGATTCCACAACGGCACAGTAACGAAGCGCTTTGGCTTGCCAGTGTCCGGTTCTACTTCCTTCAAAGTACCAACAATAGCCTTGTCGGTTACCAGCGCTTCGGCGACCTCCTGCTTGTCGACATATTCCAGAAACTGGCTATACGGTATTTCAGCGCGGCGAGTCTGCTCCACCCCCTGAAAAAAATGCCAAAGCACAAAAATCAGTAGCAGATACAAAAGAATATTAAACTGGGGGTTTTGCCAGAACGACTGTTTGGTCGAGTTATTGAGCTCGATTTCCGGCTCGTCACGGCCGGTTTGAAATTGTGTTTTTTTCATTTGATTTTACCGTTACACCCTTACTGACTCAGAGACAAGCTACAACCAACGCTTCCACTTGAACACCAAATAAGGCGCAATAGCAGAGACCAGCATCGCCGCCAGCGTGGCCGGATAGGCCCAGGGAACTTTCAGTTCCGGCATATATTCGAAGTTCATACCATAAACAGCCCCAATTAGCGTCGGCGGCAGAAAAATCAGCGCCACTGTCGAAAGAATTTTGCTGACGCGATTGTCGATCAGCGTCAAACGACTGATCTGCATATTCATTAGAAAATCAAGCTTTTCCGAAACGAAATCAGAATGCTGCAGTAGTGAACTCAAATCTCGCTGCAACCCTAGAAACCTTGGACGCAAGCCGCGAGGCACCAGGCCTTCACGACTCAAACCTGACATCACCTGCTGTAGATCCATCAACACGAAACGCACTTTGTGTTTGTCGCTGGACAGCTGCACGACCTGTTTCATCTGCTGGTCAAGTGCATCTTGGGTGACACCGTCTTCCCATTGCCAGTGCGCTTCTATCTGGTCGTAGAACCGTTCGAGATAGTCAGCGATCTTGTCGAGATGCAGCTCAAGCAGACGAATCAATACCACCGCAGGTCGCTCACTATGGCGCCCGGTTTTGTGGCTCTTGCGCAGCGATTCGAAAACGCCGATTCTCCCCCAGGCCATGCTGATCAGACAGTTGCGGGTCATGACAAATGCAACGGGATGACGCTCCAACTCTTCACCTGGGCGATCGAGAAACCAGATGCGCATGTGGATCATGTCGTCATCAGCAAAAAAGCGCGACGTTGCTTCGATTTCGGAGACATCAGCGGCGAGTGGCAGGCGCACACCACGCGCCTGTTCGACCCGACGACGATCGTCGGCAGTTGGATCTTGCAAGTCGAACCAGTAGGTCTCATCCGCATCAGGCGTGATGTCTTTTTCTTCAATCGGCGCGAGCCCACCTTTGTCGATGCGATATACGGTTAGCATGAGTCACCTGTGATTGAAGAAAAGACTACGCCGGTTACGCCACTCAATGCCACAATCCACTCCCGATATGCCAGCGCGGCGGCCGCTCGACCGGTGCCGAGAATCCCGCCAGAGATGATGTCATCGCAGCAGGGGCAGGTCGGGCCGAATCAGCGAATTGCTTTTTCAGTGACAGCAGGCGCGCCACCCGCTCCTCCGTTTCCGGATGCGTGCGCAATACAGAAGGCTCGGGTATGCCACGACCGGGCATGAAGACTCTTTCCAGCCAGCTACCCTGGATTTTTTCGATCTTGCGCAGCGCGCTTGCCAAACCTTCCGGGTCGCGGGTCAACCAGGCCGCACCCAGATCCGCATCGAACTCGCGTGTTCGCGACAACGCCAGTTGCGCCAGACCGCTGAATGTTGGTGCGAAGACCAGCAAGAAAATGGCGAACCAACTGATCGTCGCCCCCGAAAGAAGAATCAGCGGCAGATTGAGTAATAACAGGAATTGCCCCATCAACGACAGTGTCGATGTGGCACGGCTGAAGGTATCGGCCAAGCCCATGACAAACAGGTCGTTGTTGCGCACATGGCTGATTTCATGCGCGAGTACAGCGCGGAGTTCACGCGGGGTCAGATGCCGCAACAAACCATCGGTGACGGCGATGGCCGATTGCTGCCGGTTACCGACGGCAAATGCATTCAACATGCTGCTTGGCAGATAATAAATTTCTGGCACATGACCAAGCTCGGCGCGCTCGGCCAGCTCAACCATGATTCGCTGCAGTTCCGGCAACTCCCCCGGCTGTAGCTTCCTCGCCCCATACAGATGCATGACGAGGCGCGGAGAAATCGATGGACTCAACAGGACAGCCAGTGCCCCGACCGTCAGCATGAACCAGATGCCGTCAGCCCCCCACAACAATGTCCCGAGCAACGCCAGGAAAATCGCCATCACCACCAGCAAGATCAGCGACTGCAGACGATTTCGCCATGCGTGCTGAAGCCAGATGGCGGTGTCGATGTCACTGCTCATCCGCAGCAACCGACGGGCAGGCCATCACCCCTCAAAACGGCGCAACCGAGCGCGAAGGGTTCGCAACTCATCGAGTAAATCGAGCGCCAGCGCAGCCCCCGCTGTATTGACACCGAGATCTTGTTCCAAGCGCTGCGCACAACGTACTCGGCGCACACTGACAGCACGAAACTGCCAGCTTGCAGGCTCGCGACCGATGGGCTCTACCACACCCTCCTCAATCAGCTCGATCACACGCTCCGCCGGCATGCGACAGATACGACAAAGTTCGGCGAGACTCAACGCTGTCTCATCCTCGAACAATTCACCTGTCATCAATTCCATCATGTCTTTTGTCATTACAGCTTACACCCCCAGACTGGCACGCGGGTTGAAGCCCGGAAACGCATTTTGGAACGCTTCATAGGCCGCTTTTTCCTCGTCATTCCCGGCAGGCGGCAGCGCGATGGTCAGCACGACATAAAAATCGCCCGGCTGCTTACCTGGAATACCGCGCCCCTTGAGACGCAGCTTACGACCATTTTTCGAGCCAGATGGAATCTTCAAGTCGATGCCACCCGCCGGCGTTGGCACTTTCACCTTCGCACCCAGCGCCGCTTCCCACGGCGCGACCGGCAGATCGAGATAAACATCGCGCCCTTCTACATGGTAGAACGGATGCGGCTTGAATTCGACTTCGAGATACAGATCGCCAGCCTCACCCTTGCCTACGCCAGCGCCACCCTGGCCAGCAAGGCGAATCTGCTGCCCCTGGCGAATGCCCTTCGGAATCCTGACATTCAGGGTACGCTCCTTGATTTTGGGACGACCATCTTCACCCAGCTCCGAGTGTTTCAGCGTAAGGGTTCGTGTTGCCCCGGTGTAGGCATCTTCCAGGTCAATCATGATCTTCGCATGGGAATCCTGCCCACGCATCGAATACTCACCCCTCGGCCCAGCACCTGTCGAATAATGGGCGCTGCGCCCGCCATAGCCAGCCCGGCCAAAAAGTGTTTCAAAGAAGTCGCTGAAATCCTCATTGCTGGCGCCAGTATAGCCACCGCCGGAAAATTCGAATCCTGAATCCCAGTCCGGTGGCGCCTGAAAATCCTGACCTGCCTGCCAGTTAGCGCCAAGCTGGTCGTAAGCAGCACGTTTTTCCGGATCTTTCAGCACTTCATAGGCTTCGCCCACCTCTTTGAAGCGCTGTTCCGCATCGGCTTCCTTGCTGACATCAGGATGATATTTTCGCGCCAGCTTGCGGTAGGCGCGTTTGATCTCATCCTGCGTCGCATCCTTGCTGACGCCCATGATTTCATAATAGTCTTTGTATTCCATATCGCCTCGTAATTACCTACTCAGCCCCTGGCAAAACCCGCCTCACGCATGCGGGCATCGAGAAATCGGTTAGCAGCATCAAGCCACGCCGTCACTGTTGCGACCTCCTCGCCAAACACTTCAGCCAACGCATCCAGCGTCAGTTCCTCATATTGCTGGAACATCAGCGCACGGCGCCATTGTATCGGCAGGTCGCGCATCAGTACCACCGCATAATCACCGGCATCAGGCGCCACCTCGTCCTCTGGCGCCGGGCTGGTGTCATCTTCGATGATGTCTTCCAGCTTCAGCAACGCATCCGGTTGCCAGAATTCAGAAATTTCTTCTTCGACCATCGCCTCTGCCTGATCCTCGGCATCTGCCGCGGGCGGCATTTCCAGTGATACCATTTCGCCAAATACCCTGCTGTTGCGAACCTCACGATCGAGCACCTCGTGCATCGCCTTAAGCAGTTTCAGGTAGGCCTTATCGGCGTCCAACGCTTTGGACCAGTCAGCTTTAACGGCAGCAACCACTTCATCGACCACATCCGCCACTGAAGGGTAGTCAGGCGGCAGATCACCCTGACTGCGCAGAAATCCGAGTTCGCGGCGCACCGCCTTTTCCAGGCGCGGCAACAACTGTTCTATATTTCCAGCGGCTTCGGTCACCACGTCCTCCGGCAACGCAGCCTGTTTCGCCTTCAGTTCACGCAGACGCGCGCGGCGCGCCTTGCGCTTGTAGGCTTCCTGATGGCGGACCCGGGAAATATGCTTTTCAACCTCACGTAGCAAGCGATCCAAAGCTTCATTGATCGCTGGCTTCAGTGCATCACCATGCGCATGCGCAGCGATGATTTTTTTTGGTGGCAGGTGCATATGCAGCTTGACATGAAATCGCTGAGCACCCTTCTTGCGCTTGCTCACCTTGACGGCCAGTTCGCTCTGGGTAAATCCGACACCACGCATCATGGGTTCGAGATGTTTCTCTGCCCAGGCGGAAACCAGTTCCTTGACCCCTTCGCCCTCACCCGCCGACATGCCTTGAAAACTTGTTCTTACTTTCATTCTTTTTTCCTCCTGTCAGTCGTTGCGACTGTTACCCCGTACCTAATCGTTGAATAACATGAAGTGATTGGCAGCGCCGGACGCACGACGTTACCTGCTGCCGCGAACGGCGCTAACCTACATTTACAGTGATCCGCTTGCGACGCGAAGCAGCGGTTTTCGGTAACACCACTCGCAATACGCCACGCTTGTAACGTGCCTTCGCCTGGGCCGGATCAACTTCGGCAGGCAATGGAATGGCTCGTTCAAATACACCATAGGCACATTCGGTGACATGGAATTGACCATCGTCATGTTGTTTCTCATAACGCTTTTCACCACGCACAACCAGGAAGTCGCCAAGCACTTCGATATCGAAATCGCCCTTCTTCATGCCAGGGGCTTCGAGCCTCACCGTCACAGCACTATCGTCATCATATACCTCGGCTGCCAATACCCCCCAACCCGCATTACGGCCTGGGGTGCCGACATTGGCCAATTCACCCGTCTTCTTGCCCGGCCGGTAGCGCGTGATCGCGCCAGCCGCTCGTTGATAGAGCCGCTGCCAGCCTTCACTGATGCTGCCCCATGCTTCATTCAAGCCTTGTTTCAATTGATGCAGTGCACTCATGGTCCACCTCCATATTCTGTTTTCCGGAACGTGAAAGGCTGGAAACAGAGTTTCACAGCCTTTCAATATCTCAACATCTGTTAACAAATTGCGGGCACTGCCACCGTTTTTCAACGGCGGTCAGCGCATGACAGCGATCAGGACGTCAAATCTCCGAGCAATTTCTCCAGCTCCTCGAACCATCCCTTACCGCCTTTGCCACCAGACGACTTTTCCTCGATCGACTTGATCTCCTTATACATGGGCTTGAACAGCTTGCGATTGCCATAGCCAAGCGCCTCGGCAAGTTGCAGCTGCACATGCGCACTCTTGAGCAAGCGCTCCAATAATTGACTGTCTTCGTCACTGCGCTCCATGTTTTCCGTCAATGCTTTTGCTGCTGCCAGCATATATTCAGCACGCAGCACCGGCAGTGGGATGATCTCGTCGGTAATCACCAGCGTGTTCAAGGCTGCACGTAGCGCTGCCTTCGCTTCATCGATCTTACCGGCATCGATCAACGGCGATACCGCTTTGATGGCTTCTGGATATGTCGCTAACGGAATGCTAGT
>JALSHZ010000125.1 GCA_026981985.1 Gammaproteobacteria bacterium
TTTCCCGACGTGCCATTCGAAGACTACAAGAACGGCGTCTACGCCATCGACAAGGCTTCGCGCGAGCAATGGGAGGAGATTGAAGAGTTCCCTCCTTATGAAATCAACGTCGAAAAGGGCGAAGCCATTTTCAATAAGCCCTTCAAGAACAGCAAGACATTCGCCTCCTGTTTCGGGGACGACCCCAGCACTGTTCGCGGGCGCTACCCCAAGTATGATGAAGGCAGCGGCCTGGTACTCACCCTGGAAAGCCAGATCAACGCCTGCCTCAAGGCCAACGGTGAAAAACCCTTCAAGTATAAAAAGGGCAAGATTGCCGACCTCTCTGCCTTTTTCGCCTACAAGGCGCGTGGACAAAAGGTCGACGTTAAGGTTGAAGGTCCCAAGGCCGAGGAAGCCTACAATCAAGGCAAGCAGTTCTTCTATGCGAAACGTGGGCAGCTAAACATGGCCTGCGCCGATTGCCACGTCTACTACGCCGGCAGCAAGATCAGGGCAGATCTGTTGAGCCCCGCCCTGGGCCACACAACACACTTCCCCGTCTACCGCTCAAAGTGGGGCGGACTCGGCACCCTGCACCGTCGCTATGGCGGTTGCAACAAGCAGGTCCGCGCCAAGCCCTTCAAGGCACAAAGCAACGAGTACAGAACACTCGAACTGTTCCACACCTACATGTCCAATGGACTAGATTGGAACGGTCCTGGCGCTCGCAAGTAGGCTCATGCAAGACCAAGAACCCGGCCCTAGCGCCGGGTTTTTTTACGTCCAACCTTTCAACCATTCATCACTCGATCAATGGTCCAGGCCAGCCCCATCACAGCGATCAGCGCCGAACCGGGAATCACCACAAGCTTCCGATAGTTCAAAGTGGAACCAAACGGCAATGCCACTAACAACCATGCGGCCAGCAGCAGGGAGATTTGCCCCAGTTCAACACCAACATTAAAGCTAAGCAATGCTGTAACAAAATCGTTCTTCGGCATACCGAAATCGGCCAATACCGAGGCGAACCCCATGCCATGGAGCAAGCCAAACAGAAAAACAATAACGATTCTCGTTGAATGCAGTTTCGAGAAGAAAATGTTTTCGATCCCAACATAGGCAATCGACAACGCGATCAAGGGTTGGACGATACGTTCGGGCACACTGATGACGCCATACATACTCAACCCTAGCGTAATGGTGTGTGCCACAGTAAACGCCGTCACTTGCCACAACAACGGCTTCATCCGGGTGCTGAGCAAGAAGATGCCAAGAATAAACAGAATATGATCGAGCCCCAGCGGGACGATGTGAAGGTAGCCCAGTTTTATGTATGACAACACGATATCCGGCAGAGACCGCTTTACATAGTCCGCCTTGATTCCGATCTTTTTCGTCGCTTCGCCATTACGCAACCAGACCCAGTCACTCCAGGTATATTCATCCGGGTCATAGTGCCGATAGCGGAATGCTGCATCACCAAACCTGGCAGGATAAGTCCAGCTGAAATCCTCCGCATGGCCTGGAACTTCACCCGCAAGCACGATCGTGCTAATGCGCGGCACTTTCTTGTAGCCCGGCTCTGGAATATCGACACTCACAATTTTCAGATCAGTCTTTTGTCCGCCGAAACGCAGCGAGATCGCATCGAGAAATGTCGGTGCAAAACGCGCAAACTCCCGCTCCAGCTCATCCCACTGCATGGCACGGTATCGATCATATTCAGCAGCTGTGGGGGCATCTTGCGTATTCTTGTAGCGCGTGCTGATGTCAGCCAACATCGCCTCGATTGATGCCCGCACCTCGACCCGCAGGCTGCCATCATCATAGAGCGTCAACTCGACCAACGCGGGCTTGACCACGTCAGCCTTCAATAGCGGTGACCATAAGCCTGAAAAGACCGCCACCAGCAGGATCAACACCTGCATTGATAAGGGAATCCGTGCTATATTCCGCACCACGAAAAACACCTTGGGGAATAAACACCCAGCCCTGATCGTCATTAGATTCCAACGGCCTCCGGTTAGTGGAAAACTGCGGCACTATAGTTGCCGCAGCGTCCCCAACGCAATCACGAGCCCCCCATGACGCCGCGCTCCAACTTCCAAACTGATTCGGGAATCGTAGCGGGAACATGACACAGCAACTTATTGAGGAAGATCCATGAGTCTAACCAGAAGAGATTTCATCAAAATCATCGGCGCGGCCAATGTCGCCGGCCTGATCGGTGGCTGTGACAACGGCCCCATTTCGTCTGCCCTCGCTGCGCAAGAAAACATCTACGAAGTACCCAAGTTCGGCAATGCGCGCATTCTCCATCTCACCGACGTCCATGGCCAACTCAATCCCGTGTATTTCCGTGAACCCAACGTCAACCTGGGTGTCGGTGACGCATACGGCCATATGCCACACTTGGTCGGCAAGCACCTGCTCAAGGAAATCGGCGCCAAACCCGGCAGCCTCGAGGCCTATGCCTACACCTACCTCGACTTTGAAGAGCTGGCACACAAATACGGCCGCATGGGCGGCTATGCACATATCAAATCGGTACTCGACTCCCTGCGCGAAGGCGCCGGGGGACGCCAGAACACCCTGACCGTCGATGGCGGCGATCTGTGGCAGGGTTCCGGGACTTCACTGTGGACCCGCGGGCATGACATGGTCGAGGCGTCCAATATCCTCGGCGTCGATGTCATGGTCGGACACTGGGAGTTCACCTACAAGGAGGCCGAAGTCCTTTCCAATATCAGCTTCTTCAAAGGCGACTTCCTCGGTCAGAACGTTCGCATCGTCGAGGACGCCCTGTTCGGCGACGAGTACCGCAAGATGACCGAGATGTTCGATGGCCGCGGCATGTACGACGAAGACACTGGCCATCCCTTCAAACCTTATGTCATCCGCAAGGTGGGCGATGCCCGTATCGCCGTCATTGGACAGGCCTTTCCGCGTACTTCCAACGCCAACCCGCAAAAGTTCTTCTTCCCCGACTGGTCGTTCAACCTGCGTGAAGATGACATGCAGGCCCTGGTCGAGGAAATCCGTGAGAACGAAAAACCCGACGCGGTTATCGTCGTTTCCCACAACGGTATGGATGTAGACATCAAGATGGCTTCCCGTGTCGTTGGTATCGACGCCTTCTTCGGCGGCCATACCCACGACGGTATGCCGAAGCCCGTTGTCGTCAAGAACAAGGGTGGCAAAACACTCGTCACCAACGCCGGTTGCAGTGGCAAATACGTCGGCGTCATGGACTTCGAAATCAAGGGTAGCAAAATCGTCGACTATCGCTACAAGATGCTGCCGATCATCTCCAACCTGATCGAACCCGACAAGGAGATGCAGTCCTACATCAACAAGATGCGCCAGACGAAATACACCGACAAGATTGTCGAGAGCCGCGCCAAGGATCGGTACTTCAACAAGCAACGCGTCGGCAAGACGTTCGAAGAGATCCTCAACGAAAAACTCTGCACCACCGAGCAGACACTCTATCGTCGCGGTAACTTCATGGGCACCTGGGACCAGGTGCTGGTCAACGCGCTGCGCAAAGAGTATGACGCCGACTTCGCCATGTCCGCCGGGGTACGCTGGGGCACATCGGTACTCAAGGGCGACGCCGTCACCATGGAAGACCTGATGACCGAAACCTCGATGACCTACGGCGAAACCTATGCCACCGAAATGACGGGCAAACAGATCAAGGACGTCATGGAAGGCATTGCCGAAAACCTCTTCCAAAAAGACCCCTACCTACAGTCCGGTGGCGACATGGTGCGCATGGGCGGCATGGACTACACCATCGACCCCAACGCCAAGCTCGGCAATCGCATTTCGGACATTCGCGACGACGACGGCAAGCCACTGGACCTGAAAAAGACCTACAAGGTCGCCGGCTGGGCACAAGTCAATACCATTGGCCCGGGCCGCCTGATGTGGGATGTTGCTGCCGACTACCTGCGAGCCAACAAGTCCCTCAAGCTGGACAAGGTAAACCACCCGAAGATCATCGGCGTGAAGGACAACCCCGGCATCGCCGACTATGCTGGCGAACTGGGCTAACGCCAGCCTGTCAGCCATCAGCAAGATCAAGGCCCGGAGCTTCTCCGGGCTTTTTTGTTTCCACAGCCGACAAGCCTTTTACCGCGCTATACTCTGCCGCTCCTTCAATTCACACCATCGATCGAATGAAAGTACATCTCAAGGCACTGGGCTGCCGCCTCAACGAAGCAGAGCTGGAACAGTGGTCGCAACAATTCCAGGCCGAAGGCTATCGCATCAGCCGTGACGGTACCGGCGCCGATCTGGTGGTGCTGAACACCTGTGCCGTCACCAACGAAGCCAGCCGCAAATCACGCTATCTGATCAATCGGCTGCACCGCGACAACCCGACCGCCAAACTGATCGTCACCGGCTGCCACGCCTCGCTTGAACCCGAGCAGGTCGCCGACACACTGGGCGTCGATCTGGTCATCCGCAATGAGCAAAAATCGAACCTCCCCGCCATTGCGCGGGAACAGCTGGCGCTGCCGACCATGCCCCTCAGCGCCACCGCTCCGGACGACATCGCCCTCTACAGCCGCGGCCGCCATCGCGCCTTCATCAAAGTACAGGATGGTTGCCGCTATCGCTGCACTTTCTGCATCGTCACCGTTGCCCGGGGCGAGGAGCGCAGCCGAAGTATCGCGGAGATCATCGAAGAAGTGCGTCGTTTCCACGCCAGCGGCATTGCCGAAATCGTCCTTGCTGGCGTGCATGTTGGCGGCTATGGCAGCGACACGGGTTCCAGCCTGCGAGCACTGGTTCAGGCCATCCTCGACGATACCGACATCCCCCGCATCCGCTTCGCTTCGGTCGAGCCCTGGGATCTGCCCGAGGACTTTTTCCAGCTGTTCGCCAACCCGAGGGTAATGCCACACATGCACCTGCCCCTGCAAAGCGGCTCGGACGCCATCTTGCGGCGCATGGCGCGGCGCTGCAAAACGGTTGAATTCCGCCGCTTGGCCGAACAGGCGCGCAGCGCGATCAGTGATTTCAACATCACCACCGACATCATCGCGGGCTTCCCCGGCGAAACCGAAGCCGACTGGGAACAGAGCATAACGTTTATCGAGTCAGTCGGTTTCGGCCACGTGCATATTTTCCCCTACTCTCCACGCAGCGGCACCAAGGCTGCCAGCCTGCCGAATCAGATCGACAAGGCGACCAAACAGCGGCGCTGCCGCGAGCTGGCGCAACTTGCCGCCAATATGAAGCAGCAAGCGCTGCAAGGCATGGTCGGCAAACAGGTCGAAGTA
This sequence comes from Gammaproteobacteria bacterium, assembly GCA_026981985.1. Classification (GTDB taxonomy): domain Bacteria; phylum Pseudomonadota; class Gammaproteobacteria; order UWMA-0217; family UWMA-0217; genus JALSHZ01. The sequence goes on from JALSHZ010000125.1 coordinate 5,277, forward strand.
CTGTGGGAAAAGCCTGCCCTGGACACCGACGGCGGACAACCGAGATACAGTGGCTACACGCCCAACTATCATCGTGTCGAAATCCACAGCGACGACGACCTGGAGTACGCCGTGACCCACGCCAGACTCCAGACGCTCGACAGTGAAAACCTCGTGCTTCGGGCAATACCATGAAACAGCATCAGGAACTGGCTCGCTCACTGCTCGATAGCTGCACTGCCAACCACTTGAAGATCGCCACAGCGGAATCCTGCACTGGCGGCTGGGTCGCCAAGATTCTCACCGACCTGCCCGGCAGCTCGGCCATCTTCGATCGGGGGTTCGTCACCTACAGCAATGAAGCCAAAATGGATATGCTCGATGTGCCTATGCAGACCATCGAACAATGGGGCGCCGTCAGCCAGCAAACCGTCATGGCCATGACCCTCGGCGCACTGACAAACAGCCGGGCGCAACTGGCCGTCGCCATCAGCGGCATTGCCGGCCCGAGCGGTGCCAGCCCACGCAAACCTGTCGGCACTGTCTGGTTTGCCTGGCAACGACAAGGCCAGCAAGCCCAAACGGCAATACAGCGGTTCTATGGCGATCGTGACAGCGTCCGCAGCCAGGCCGTCACCACTGCGCTCAGAGGTCTGCTCGAACTCAGCGTCTAGCCACGCTGAACCACATGCGACACCGCTTTCTCGATCATCGCACTCCCGATGCACCCTCCTGATCATCTATAGTCGCCGGTTTCATAAAGCCGCGAAACGAACGACCTATGCCGCCAACACCCACAAGCTTGACGCCTCGCTTCCCCCTATTTTGGCAGTTCATGGCCATCAGCCTGTTTGCCGCCGTGGTTCTGGGTTCATTGGCGCCAATCTCTTTTCACAGTGCCGGCAGCAGCATTCCCCACTTCGACAAGCTGCTGCATTTCACCGCCTATGCCTTGCTGACCGCCGGCTATCTCGCCATTTTTCCGGGAAAAATGGCGCGCGTCGCAATTCCTTTATTCATGTTCGCCGTGGGTGTGGGTATCGAATGGCTCCAGGGTATGACGGGTTATCGCAGCGCGAGCCTGGCCGATGCGGGCGCTGACTTGCTGGGTATTCTGCTGGGAGCCCGCCTACTGGTCACGCCAGTCAAAAACATCATGATCCTGATCGAGAACCAGTGGACTGGCCACGTCCCAGCCTCGACAAAGAAACGGCGGCGCAGGCGAAAACTGAGATACCTCGCCCTGTGGCAGATCATCGGCCTTCACTTCGCGATCATGGTGCTGTTGACTGCCTTTCTGCCGATCGAGCTGGATCAAACAGACATACCCCACATCGACAAAATCGTACATTTTCTGGTTTGGGGCACACTGACAGCCTGGTTTCTGCTGGTATTCCCCGGCCGCAAGCGTGGCGTTCTGATCGCCGCTGCCATGCTCGGGCTGAGCATCACACTCGAAAGCATGCAAGGCCTCACGCCGTATGGTGGTGATCCCAGTCTGTTCGACGTACTGGCTGATCTTGCCGGCATCTGCGTAGCCGGCATGTTTATTTATTCTCCCCTGAAGCGACTGTTGTTACGCATCGAACGCAAATTCTCTCCGGCGAGATACCGCCGCAGACGCACTCGGGTGGTATCCGCTGCACCCTATCAGGGGTAAACTACGTCTTCCCGACCCCACGACGGCCTACAGCGATGAGCGGACTGCCCAGCTGCCCCCAATGCGGCTCCGAGTACACTTACGAAGACGGCGCAATGTATGTCTGCCCGGAATGCGCTCACGAATGGTCTCCACATGAAGAAGCCGAAGCGGCAGATCAACTGGTCGTTCGCGACGCCAACGGCAATACCCTTGAAGATGGCGATACTATTACTGTGATCAAGGATCTGAAGGTCAAAGGCTCTTCCTCAGTCATCAAGGTCGGTACCAAGGTCAAGAGCATCCGCCTCGTCGAAGGCGATCACAACATCGACTGCAAGATCCCCGGCATTGGCGCCATGCAACTGAAATCTGAATTTGTACGCAAAGCCTGAGGCTTGCCTAACACGGTTACGACTCATGATGAAACTATCCAGACCTGCCACGCTTTTCCTTGTTTTGATGCTCTATGCAACGGCGGCCAGTGCCCACCAGGGTGGTACAGCCGGTGGATTTTTCAGCGGCTTCATGCACCCTGTACTGGGCTGGGACCATGTCGTTGCCATGGTCGCTGTCGGACTGTGGGGCGCTTTTTTGGGCAGCCCCGCCATCTGGGTGCTCCCCGTGGTATTTCCGATGGTGATGGCGTTTGGTGGCGCACTGGGTGTACTCGGCGTGCCGATTCCATCAGTCGAGATCGGTATTGCACTGTCTGCGATCGTGCTCGGCGCCATGGTCGCACTGGCGGCCAGACCTCCGATCTGGATTGCTGCTGTCATCGTAGGGGCCTTTGCGGTCTTTCATGGTCATGCACATGGCACTGAACTACCTGCTTCCGCCAATCCACTCGCTTTCAGCCTGGGGTTTGTGATCTCCACCGGGCTGCTGCATATCAGCGGCATCGCTTTTGGCTTGCTGGTGCGCTGGCCAGCAGGACGGGTCGCAGTGCGCGCCGTTGGCGCCGGCATCGCCATGGCAGGGGTAGGCTTTCTGGCGGGGGCCGTGTGACCAGGCGGCTACGCTTCATCATTTTCTGCCTGCTGCTTTTCTCTCCCGGCTTGCTTTGGGCCCATACGCCGATCAAGAATGTCGCCAGCTTCTACAACGGTTTTCTGCACCCGTTTCTGGTACCCGCGCATTTGCTGACGATCCTTGCGCTGGGCTTTCTGTTTGGTCAACGCGGTACCAGCAAGGTCGAACCGGCCATTCTCATATTTCTTGGTGCCACCGTTTCCGGCCTGGTGGCAATGGGATATTTCGGCCTGCTCCTCGACGTGGAAACCCTGCTGTTGCTGGCGGCCATCGTGCTGGGGTCGCTGGTCGCATTCAAGTTCGAGTTACCGCTGCCGGTTTACTGGGCGCTGGCGGCCCTGACCGGACTGATGCTGGGACTTGATTCGATACAGGACACCTACAGCGGCAGACAGAAAATGGCCGCATTGTTGGGATCGGGCGTGGGCATCTATCTGGGGCTACTCTACGCAGCCGTATTCGCCCAGCGCTTGCAAAAACATCACTGGCAGCAGACGCTGATCCGTATTCTCGGCTCATGGATTGCCGCCAGCGCGTTACTGACGTTAACGCTGATACTGGCGCCGAAGCCGGGCACAGCCGCCCAGCTCCCCCAGCCCACCTCACGAACCCCGTAGCGCTTTATAGGGTGTACGCCAGCGGTGCCCACCGACCCACCGCTGATGGTGGGCACCTCACGACGCACACCCTACGATGCTGTTTATGCAGGCACATTGCGTTCTGCATGTAGCAAACAGCGCCTTGCTGTATAATTTCGCGTCTTTGCCAGCGACGCCGCTATTCTTCCATGAACTTGATTCGAGGCACTTACAACATCAAGCCGGAACATCGCGGTACGGTTGCCACGATCGGCAACTTCGACGGCATTCATCGCGGCCATCAGGCGATCGTCCGCCAATTGCATGATCTGGCGCGCCGGCTCGATACGCGGACGACGGTGATCACCTTCGACCCACTTCCTGGTGAGTATTTCCTCGGCGACAAGGCACCGGCACGACTGACGACATTGCGCGAAAAGTTTATCCAGTTCGATCGCCTGGGCGTCGATCAGCTATTGACGATGCCATTCAATCGCAAGCTGGCCGAGATGCCGGCACAGCAGTTTATCGACGATATTCTCGTTCGTGGACTGGCGATCAAGGCATTGGTCATCGGCGACGACTTCCGTTTCGGCAAGGGGCGCGAGGGTGATTTCAATCTGCTGCGGCAGGCGGGCGAACACTATGGCTTCGAGGTGATCGACACCAAAACGGTGTTGGATGATGAGGAACGCATCAGCAGCACACGCATCCGCAATGCGCTGGCGGCGGGCGACCTGGAACTGGCTGCGCGCTTGCTCGGCCGCCCATACAGCATGAGCGGCACAGTCATCCACGGCGAGAAGCTTGGCCGCACGATCGGCTTTCCCACCGCCAACATCCGCGTTCATCGCACGGTCTCACC
>JALSHZ010000126.1 GCA_026981985.1 Gammaproteobacteria bacterium
CCAGTATTCGGCACGGCTCTTGCGGTTGACTGTTGTAGACATGGCTTTCTCCTGTCGAACTTGAAGACAGGGGAAAGTTTGGCGCGCGTGGTGGCGCAGGGGAAGGTGCTGATTCTTTGGCGCTTACCCTTTATCGAAAGTTTCCGATATGGCTTCTGAGATTGCCGGAATTAGTTTTCTTCTATTTTCCATGAAAATCTCGCTAGTACTACTTCATCGAATGTAACAGTTAGTAGGCGTCCCATTGACGTGTTTCAACACGTCAATGGGACGCATATCATCCATATCCTCTCCCCTCGCCAACCCCACCTCGCCCCGCAGTCACACTGGGCTTCGGCGCAGGGCACACGCTCGTGGCGGTGTAGATATACGTCATAGTGACGCATATCCGCAGTCGAACTGCGAGTCGGCCGCGTTTATTACGCAAGCCGACCCACCTTACCAAGCCCTGTGACACCTTTCTCAAAACCAATTCACACTTTGCGACGGTGGTTATTGGCGTGTCTTGAGGTTGCATGCTGCTGCTGTGGCAATGGTGCGCACGCTGGTCGCGCGCACACCCTACGGTTTTGGTGAGCATTTCAGGGTGACTGCTCGGCCATCCAGGTCTTGATCAGCTTTCGAGACGTGGTGACATGGATATGTTGTCACGTGTTCCACACCAATCTGCGACGAGCGACTTTTTATATTTTTTGCGCTGAGTAATTGTAACTCAAGTTTCGGAGTTCATGTCGCATCTAAATCAGTGAGCAACCTATTGATGCAAAACAAATAATGCGTTGCAATTGGTGGTACTGTTGATTCCTGGGGCGCCACATCAGAACCCATGAATCAGTGGTCACGCGCTCAAGACCGGCGCTATCCCTGGAAACAGGGCTGCCACCTCTGACAACTTCCCCCTTTGCCAAAGGGGGATTGAGGGGGATTTATACCACCTCACCAGACCAAAACTCCGCAGCACCAATCCCTCCAAACCTCCCTTTGCGAAAGGGAGGGTTTTGGTGGCTCGTCCGCGACGGAGCTACATTCCGGCTTCCACCTTTCCCGGGGAACTGGCTGAGGGGCAAATTTGAACTCCGAAACTTGAGTTGTAAAAAATCGTAGTTTACGCCCGCACGAGCGCCTTATTTATGCGACATCAATATTCACTCTTTGGACATTATCAAGCTTGGTGCGCTTTTTTGCCCACCATAAATCATACGCATCTTGCATGGCCAGCCAGCTTTCAGGGCTGCGCCCCAACGCTTTTGAGAGACGTAGTGCCATTTCAGGACTAATGCCACTCTGCTTTTTTATCACCCTGTTAAGCGTTGAGGCTGCTACGTTAAGCTTTTCAGCCAAATAGCGGCAACTCAGTCCGAAAGGCTCCATGTAGGTTGCCTGGATGAATTCGCCAGGATGAGGAGGGTTGTGCATAGCCATTAGTGATAGTCCTCGTAGTTGACGACAAAAACATCGCCATCAGAAAATTCAAATGTAATCCGCCAGTTTGCATTTACTGTTATTGACCACAAGCCTTTCAGGCCACCCTTGAGCTGGTGTAACCGATAGCCTGGTATATCAAGGTCTTCAAGGTAGCGGGCAGTATCAAGGGCAGCTAGCTGCATTCGTAGCTTTTTAGCATGTTTAGCCTGAATACCCTTTGTGTTGCCAGTGGCATAGAACCTCTCTAAGCCTTTATGCTTGAAGGACTTGATCATTTTTATATCGTAGCATGTTGCGCAACACGGTCAATCCGTCTCAGCCACATATCCACGCTCGGACCGCGCCCGCCTATGGCTTCCATAGCATGCCTAGCCACCCTACCAACCCGTGTGACAGCTTTCTCAAAATCAATTCACGCTTTGGAACGGCGGTTATTGGCGTGTCTTGGGGTTCCATTGCTCTTGCTGTGGCAATGGTGGGCACGCTGGTCGCGCGCGCACCCTACGGTTTTGGTGAGCGTTTTAGGGTACATGCTGCGTCCGCCGGGGCTTGATCAGCTTTCGGCCGGGTTGCACGGGCTTGGTAAACGCTAGTGGTTCCAAGCGGGACTCAACATCTGTCTATGCGCTTGTCCGCATCCACGCATTGCTGAATAATTCATCCCTTGTTTCATCCCAAGGATTGCAGGACTCATGGCCCAGTACATCTACACCATGAATGGTGTTGGCAAGATCGTTCCACCGAAGACGTGGATTTTGAAGGATATTTCACTCAACTTTTTTCCTGGCGCGAAGATTGGCGTGTTGGGCTACAACGGCGCGGGGAAGTCTACGCTGCTGCGCATCATGGCGGGTCTGGATACGGATATCGTTGGTGAGGCGCGGGCGCAGCCGGGGATCAATATTGGCTTTCTGCCGCAGGAGCCGCAGTTGAATCCGGACAAGGATGTGCGCGGCAATGTCGAGGAGGGGCTGGGAGCGATCAAGGATGCGCAGGAGAAGCTGGAGGCGGTCTATGCCGCCTATGCGGAGCCGGATGCCGATTTCGATGCCCTCGCCGCTGAGCAGGCACGATTGGAGAACATTCTGCAGGCCGCGGATGGTCACAACCTGGAGCGCAAGTTGGAGATCGCTGCCGAGGCGTTGCGGCTGCCGCCCTGGGATGCCGATGTCACCAAGCTTTCCGGCGGTGAGCGTCGGCGGGTAGCGCTGTGCCGGCTGCTGCTCTCGTCACCGGACATGCTGATTCTCGACGAACCGACCAACCATCTCGATGCCGAGTCGGTGGCCTGGCTGGAGCGTTTTTTGCAGGAATTCAGTGGCACGGTGGTGGCGGTAACCCACGACCGCTATTTTCTCGACAACGTGGCGGGCTGGATTCTCGAACTCGACCGCGGCCATGGCATTCCCTGGCAGGGCAACTACTCTTCCTGGCTGGAGCAGAAGGAGGCGCGGCTGGAGCAGGAGAAAAACCAGGAAGCCGGCCGCATCAAGGCGATGAAGCAGGAGCTGGAGTGGGTGCGCAGCAATCCCAAAGGCCGTCACGCCAAGAGCAAGGCCCGTTTGAAGCGCTTTGAGGAACTCTCTTCCAGCGACTATCAGGCGCGTTCCGAGACCAACGAACTCTACATCCCGCCTGGCCCACGACTCGGCGATCTGGTGATCGAGGCCAACGGCATCAGCAAGTCCTATGGTGACCGGCTGTTGTATGAAGATTTGAGCTTCAATCTGCCACGCGGCGGCATCGTCGGTATCATCGGCCCGAATGGCGCGGGCAAGACGACGCTGTTTCGCATGATGGTCGGTGAGGAGAAGCCGGACGGCGGCGAGATTCGCGTTGGCGAGAGCGTACAGATCGCCTACGTCGATCAGTCACGCGACAGCCTCGACGACGGCAAGACGGTCTGGGAGGAGATTTCCGACGGCCAGGACATCATCCGCGTCGGCAATTACGAAATTCCCTCACGTGCCTATGTGGGCCGCTTCAATTTCAAGGGCAATGCACAGCAAAAACGCATTGGTGACCTCTCCGGCGGCGAGCGCAACCGCGTTCACCTCGCCAAGTTGCTGCGCGCCGGCGGCAATTTGCTGCTGCTCGACGAACCCACCAACGACCTCGACGTGGAAACCCTGCGCGCGCTGGAAGAAGCGCTGCTCGACTTCCCCGGTTGCGCGGTCATCATCTCGCACGATCGCTGGTTCCTCGACCGGGTTGCCACCCACATTCTCGCCTTCGAGGGCGACAGCCAGGCCACCTGGTTCGAAGGCAATTACAGCGATTACGAGGCCGATCGCGTCGAGCGCCTGGGCGACGCGGCACTGACGCCCGAGCGCATTCACTATAAACGGCTGGACGCCTGAATGGGCGCGACCGAGCGTTCACAGTTTCTGCCCTTCAGCCGCTTTGCGCTGCTGCAACGGTTGCGGCAACAGCCGCAGTGGCGCGATGACGAGGCCGCTGTCGAGCGATTCCTGCGCCAGTTCGCGGCCTTGCAGCATCAGCATTTTCGCCAGCAACTGCATGGGCTGAAACGCAACTTTCTGCCCTTCAGTCCGGATCGGGACACGCAGGTTTTTATCGACTATTCCGTTCAGCAGCGCGAGCAGATGCAACACGAACTGCTCGGCGCGCTTAAGCAACTGCTGGAGCAGGCCAACTACGACCGCATCACCGCCGACGATCTCGACCGCCTGTTTTCCGAAGCGTCGCCCTACGGGCTGCAATTGAAAGTCGATTTGAGTGAGTTCGCGCAGATGCTGCTCTACTCACGCGGCCACGACGAGGTGGAAAAACACTACCGCCACTGGAAAACGCTGTTCCTGAAAAAACACGTCATTACCCTGCCCGTCTATCAACGGCTGTTCCTGCTGCTGAAGCTGAAACCCGTTGAAACGCGCATCGGCGAGATCATGCAAAAAGAGGGCATCGAACGTAAAAAGGCGGAAAAGAAACTCAAGCGCTACCGCCAGAATCTGCCGGACAATATCTCCGGCGACCACATCATCATCAAACTGTTCAAGAATATTCCGCAGGCCGATCTGGAAATGCTGTTTCCCAACACCCAGGTCAAGCTCAAGCCTTTCGACAAGCTCAAACTGGGTGTCACCGCCGGGGGTGGCACCATCGGCTCGGTCACAGCCACCGCCACCAAGGTCGCCGCCGCCGCCAATCCGATGGCCGCTGCCGGAGCGCTGGCCGGGCTGGCCGCTGTGGTGTTCCGACAGGTGAGCAAGTTTTTTGGCCAGCGCACCAAATACATGATGACGCTGGCGCAGAACCTCTATTTTCACAACCTCGCCAACAACCGCGCCGCACTCACGCTGCTGGTCGATCGCGCCGAAGAGGAGATGTTCAAGAACAGCCTGCTGGCATGGTTCATCCTCCACCGCGACGGCACGGCAGAAAATGAAAACGCGCTGCAACAGCGCATCGAGGATTTCATTCACCAAACCTTCGGCCTGACCGTCGCATTCGACATCGAAGCAGCCATCGGCAGCCTGCGCGAGGCCGGTTTGATCGACGCCGCACGACTCGCGGTGGTTTCACCAGCGGAAGGTTGTCGTATACTCGAAGCGAAATGGCTGGAACTGCTGGAGGATGATTCGGCTTTTGGCGAGGATGACGGGGTGGAGGCATAGGGGTGGTACTGATTGGGCCTCGCCGCTTCACCCCTCTCCCCAGCCCTCTCCCCTCAAGGAGAGAGGGAGTTTTCCAATCCCAAAACCTGAATTCACAGCGACCCCCGTAGGGTGTGCGCGCCACCAGCGTGCGCACCATTGGCGAAGTACCGACCCACAACATGGGAAGAAGCGCTGAGTAGTTACATCAAAACTCAGGCTTTGGTCTTCAGATATGCAGGCCAAACCATCCCCCCCTTTCGCAAAGGGGGGCCAGGGGGGGGGTTAAACGGCCATGCGTTTACAGCAGGTGCCTAAATCCCCCTCAATCCCCCTTTGGAAAAGGGGGAAGCTGTCAGAGGCTGAGAGCTATATTCCTACTGATAGCGCCAAACCCCGTAGGGTGTGCGCGCGACCAGCGTGCGCACCATTGGCGAAGTGTCGAAGCAGCGAACGATTACCCTGGTATTCAACACCGCAATCTCAATCCAGAACAAGGCAGAAAAATGGAAGACCAGATACTCCTTGGCAAAAGCCCGCAGAAAAAAGTCTATCTCAATCCACGTTACGCCAACCGGCATGGCCTGATCGCCGGGGCGACAGGTACTGGCAAGACGGTATCGCTTCAGGTGCTGGCGGAAGGCTTTTCCCGGCTCGGCGTGCCGGTGTTCATGGCGGATGTGAAAGGCGATCTCACCGGCATCAGCCAGCCGGGCAGCCCGCATCCGAAAATCGATGAGCGTATCGAAAAAATCGGTATCGAGGATTTCAGCTTCGAGGCCTTCCCGACGATTCTGTGGGATTTGCAGGGCGAACAGGGGCACCCGATTCGCACCACCATTTCCGACATGGGGCCGCTGCTGCTGAGCCGCCTGTTGGACTTGAATGACACGCAGGAAGGCGTGCTCAATATCGCTTTTCGTCTTGCCGACGATGAGGGATTGTTACTACTCGATCTCGACGACTTGCGCACCACGCTCCGCTACATCGGCGACAACCGCAAGACCTTCCAGAACGCCTACGGTAATATCAGCAGCGCCTCGATCGGCGCCATTCAGCGCCGCCTGCTAGTGCTAGAGCAACAGGGCGCCGACAAGTTTTTTGGCGAACCAGCGCTGGATCTGTGGGACTTCATGCGCACCGGCGCCAAGGGCTACGGCAATATCAATATTCTGATGGCCGACCAGTTGATGATGGCGCCGCGGCTATACGCCACTTTTTTGCTGTGGCTGATCTCGGAGCTGTTCGAAACGCTGCCCGAGGTCGGCGATCTCGACAAACCGCGGCTGGTGTTCTTCTTCGACGAGGCCCATCTGCTGTTCGACGATGCGCCCGACGCGCTGATCGACAAGGTCGAGCAGGTGGTCAAGCTGATCCGCTCCAAGGGCGTCGGCATCTACTTCATCACCCAGAATCCGCTGGATGTGCCCGATTCGGTGCTGGGCCAGCTCGGCAACCGCGTGCAGCATGCGCTGCGCGCCTTTACGCCACGCGACCAGAAAGCTGTGCGCGCCGCGGCACAGACCTTTCGCAGCAATCCCGAACTCGACACCGAAAAGGTGATCACCGAACTGGGGGTCGGTGAGGCGCTGGTATCGACGCTGGAAGACAAAGGCACCCCGAGCATTGTTGAGCGGACATTGATCCGTCCACCCGCATCACGTATCGGCCCTGCCAGTGACAGCGAGCGTGCCGAGCTGCTGCGTCGCAGTCCCTTTGCCGGCCGTTACGATCAGGAGATCGACCGCATATCCGCCCACGAACTGCTAACCGAACGCGCCGAAAAAGCGGCACGCGAAGCCGAAGAAGCCGAGCGCGCCATGGAGGAGGAAAAAAAGAAAAAACGCCTCTCCGGCGGCTCCCGAGGGCGCCAGAGCGTCGGTGAAGCACTGATGAAAAGCGTTGCCCGCTCCATCGGCAGCCAGGTGGGCAGAACACTGATCCGCGGCATTCTCGGTTCACTGTTCAAAGGACGTTAAGACCATGAGCGAGCACTTGCGCAAAAAACACCGCGTCCCCTTCGACGGCAGATTCGCAGTTGCCGATGCACCCACCGCGCCGCCATCCGGGATCGGCGACGAAAAGCTGCTGAAGAAAAAGCTGCGCCGACTCAACCAGGCGCTCTACGACTTGCAGCGCGTCCAGTATGCCGATGGCCGCCATGCCCTGCTGCTGGTATTCCAGGCCATGGATGCCGCTGGCAAGGACAGCACGATCCGCACCGTGCTGCGCGGTATCAACCCGGCGGGTTGTCGCGTCGTCTCGTTCAAACAGCCGTCGCGCGAAGAGCTGAAGCACGACTTTTTATGGCGCTGCAACAAAGTATTGCCGGAACGCGGCACAATCGGCGTTTTCAACCGCAGCTACTATGAAGAGACTTTGGTAGTGCGCGTCCACCCCGAATACTTGCAACACCAACACCTGACTGGCGACGTAGATACCGATGCCTTCTGGCAAAAACGCTTCGAAGCCATCCGCAACCATGAACGCTATCTGGCTGACAACGGCACCGTGATTTTGAAATTCTGGCTGAATGTCTCGCGTGAAGAGCAGAAACGGCGTTTTATTGCTCGGCTGCAAGAACCCCGCAAGCAGTGGAAGTTCTCCCCGCACGACATCGCCGAACGCGCCCACTGGGACGAGTACATCGCCTGCTACGAGGAGATGCTGAACGAAACGTCACGACCCTGGGCACCGTGGTATGCCATTCCCGCAGATCACAAACCGTATATGCGACTGCAAGTCGCCAAAACCATTCGGAAGGCGCTGGAATCAATGAACCTGCGCTACCCCAGTGTGGACAAGGCTGTCGCTGACAATATCGATACCTTGCTTGCAGAACTGAACCGTAGCTGATGCTGGAACAATCCACAGACTTTGTTCCAGGCACAATTCGCTCTAAGATACACAACCCCTACAACGAGCCGCGACCATTCATGAGATTGTTCACCGCTATACTGATTATCACCTCCCTCCTCGCCACCACCGCCTGCTCCAGGAACATCTTCTCGATTCACCGTATCGACATCGAGCAGGGCAATATCATCGAACCCGCTGCCGTCAATGAACTCGAGCCCGGCATGACGCGCCAGCAGGTCCTGGCGCTACTGGGGCATCCTGTGTTGCAGCCAGTACTCAACCCCGATCGCTGGGAGTATGTCTACTACAAGAAACAACCCGACAAGCCGGTCGAAAAGAAACTGGTCATCATCCACTTTGCCAACGACAAGGTCACGAATGTGGAAAAGGCGATATAGCGGTTTACCGATCGCAATACCAGAAAAGCGGAGCGACGCCATTTTTAGCGCTCGGTCAGAGGGAAATGGCCATCGTTCCCCTGAACAAGCTCGATATTCTCCATCAGGCTTATTAGTGTGCGTGTGCACCAGCCTCCGGCATGATCGACAACCCGGTCAGTTGACGAAATTTCTGCGGTGACATATTTGGTAAATAGTCTATGAACTGAGCGAGCGCCCAAATCTCGTCATCACTATGGACCTTACCCCAAGCCGGCATGCCAGTCAGTTTTATGCCATTCTTGATAACCCAGAATGCCTCACGCAGGTCGTGATCATCACCATGACCTTCATGAAATACTGGTGGTTGAGGATACAAACCCTGTTGCAATGCTGTTGGCGCCATTCCCGGTGCAAGGTGGCATTGCATACACATTTCAGCATAATCGGTGGCTGCGCGTGCCATCAGTGGCAATGGGAAGGATTCAGGTGGTGTCAGCCCCTCGGCACGCGTCTCAATCGAACGCTCCCGCACGACTTCCAAGACTTCACTGGTGATCGCCCAGTGCGGTTTATTGGCCGCGATGTTGTAGCTGCCAGACCAGACAAACAGACAACCACCAAAAATTGCCAGCAAAACGACGACAATCAGAATTTTTACAATACGCATAGTTTATAACCTTATATCTCAAGTTTCGGAGTTCACTTTCAGCACAAAAATCCCTATAAGGCATTGAAATAGCAACAAAAAAGGCCTTGCGCGTGATAAAATGTTGATTCTCAAATCCCAACATCAAAATCACGGAAGGCC
>JALSHZ010000127.1 GCA_026981985.1 Gammaproteobacteria bacterium
TACGAGGGTCTTCTAACGGCGAAAAGTGTTCAATCAAGCAGGCGGTCACGGGAAACTCCTAATGTGGTTTCTCTGTATGATCTCATATCTTGCTGGTTTTATGGGAGTTTATATGCGCTCGCCCTGACTGGGTTTACCCACCGCGTCTATTTTTCGCCCGGTGATGGTTCACGGGTATTGCATGTGTATATCGATGGTGATGGTCGCCCCTGGTTGCGTCGTGCAGTGATCAACCTGCGCCCTGAAGTACCCCAGCCACTGATGTTGCAAGCGATGGCGCTTGATGAGCGTCCTGCGCTCTATCTCACCCGCCCTTGTTACCATCAGCAGTTCGATGCTGATAAATGTGAGCCCTGGTATTGGACTCATGGTCGCTATGCGCCAGAGATCGTTGAAAGCATGGCGGCGGTCGTGCAACGCTGGGTGGCGAATCACGGGCATGCGAAAGTACGCCTCTTCGGTCACAGCGGCGGTGGCAGCATTGCGCTATTGATGGCGCGGGATCTACCCGATATCGAAGCGATCGTCACCGTTGCGGCGAACCTCGACACCGCGGCATGGACGCGGTACCACGGCTACACCGCGCTGCTGGGTTCGCTCAACCCGATAGCCGCAGGGCTCCCTTCTGGTATTGCCCAATTTCACTATCTGGGCAGTGAGGATCGAAATGTCCCACCGGGAATTTTTCCTGCCATTGGCGCAAACCCCAACGTGGCTGTGAGAATTGTTCCCGGACAGGGGCATCGGTGTTGCTGGTTGGATGACTGGCCGACCATACTCCAAGAAACAGATACTTTTATGATGCAGAAAAATCCATGACAGCAGCAGCAACATTTTCTATCCCCGGTTACGACATCGGGGAAAAAATCGGCGAGGGTGGATTTGCGAAAGTGTTTCTGGCGGAGCAGACATCGCTGCAGCGTAACGTGGCGCTCAAAATCGTTGCGCCGGAACTGGTCAGTGATCAGGAATTTTGCGACCGCTTCATCAAGGAAGGGCGCATTATCGCCAAGCTCAGTGAGCACCCCAATATCATCACCATTCACGATATTGGCTGCCACGACAGCTGTTACTACATGTCGATGGAGTATGTTGCTGGCGGCACCTTGTCGGAAAAGATCCGGGCAGGTGAAGTGGATACGCCGGCTGCCTATCTTCGTGAGATTGCGAAGGCACTGGCCGAAGCGCACCGGATGTCGTTTATCCATCGTGACATCAAACCCGCCAATATCCTGTTCAAGGCGGACGGTACGCCAGTATTGACCGACTTCGGCATCGCCAAGTCATTGACCGGTGCCACCCAGTTGACGCAGGCGGGTTTCGCAGTCGGTACGCCCGACTACATGAGCCCCGAACAAGCCATGTCCAAGCCGCTGGATGGACGCTCGGACCTGTACAGCCTCGGCGTCGTGTTCTACGAGATGCTCACCGGTGAAAAGCCGTTTGTGGGCGAAGATGCCTTTTCGGTGGCCGTCAAACACATCAACGAACCACCACCGCCGCTGCCAACTGCGCAGGCACACTTCCAGCCGATTCTCGATCGCCTGCTGGCCAAGAGCCCCGATGACCGTTATCAGGATGCTGAAGCGCTGATCGCTGATCTCGACCGCGTTGCGCCACCGGGCAGCGAAGGCAAGGATGCCGTCTCGGAGACACAATCCGGTCGCGAGCGAAGCCGCAAACCGCTATGGATCGGGACTGGCGTCGTGGCTGCGCTGGCGGTGTCGATCTCGACCGTCATCGCGCTGGCGCCAGACCAGATGACCCGGCCCGATAAGACCGTGCCGGTGCAGCCCGCCGTTTCTGACGAGATCTCCGATGAAGATGCCCAGGCGGCATTGCTCGACAAATTCTCGCCCAGGGTGCGGCGGCTGCTGGAGACCGCGATGCTGCACCAGGAGTTCGGGCGCTTGACCGATCCGCCGGGCAGCAATGCATGTGAAGCCTATCGGCTGGTGCTGGAGAGTGATCCGGATAATGAACTTGCGAACAAGGCGGTAAAAGAAATTGGCTGCCCCTGATTGTCGATTTGCTGCGTATTGAGCGATGGGACGTCACGCTATTTAAGACTGAGGACTGAAGATCCATGAATAACTATGCAAAACCGGCTAGTCTGCGCGGGCTCCTGATCGCAGGGGTCGTCACTGCGGTAACCATTGCCGCAGGCTGTGCCACCACAGAGCGGGTTACTAGGCCCGACAGTGGAGAGACGCAGAATCCTGACCGCCTGCTGGTGGTGGATTGCCTGCTGCCAGCACGTGTCCAGCAGCTGGGGCAGAAGCTTACTTATCTGGCGCCACGTCGCCCGATCAAGACCACCCAGTCCGATTGCGAGATCAGAGGGGGCGAATACACCGCCTATGATCGCGCCAACTATGCGACTGCGCTGAAGATCTGGCTGCCACAGGCCAAGCAGGGAGACCCCGCCGCGCAGACCTATGTGGGCGAGATCTACGAAAAGGGCCTTGGCATCATGGCTGACTATCAAGTGGCTGCGGCCTGGTATCGTAAGGCAGCGGCCCAGGGCTATTCCCGAGCCATGATCAACCTGGGCTATCTCCATGAGAGTGGTCTCGGGGTCGAGCAAGATCTGGTGCAGGCAATGAACTGGTATCGCAAGGCTTCAGGTCTGACAGAGGCTGATCTCGAATATGTATCGTCAGTAGAACGTGCGCGCCGCAAGGCCGCAGTCGAGGAGACGGCCAGTCTGCGTACTGAAGTTGGCAGCCTGCAGCGGGAACTCGAAGCGGCACGCCTTCAGCTGGCCGAGCGCAAGACGACGCTGGAGGCCGAGCGTCAGCGTGCGGCAGCACTGCGTGCCCGGTTGGCTGCCGAGCAGAAAAAGCGTGCAGCGGTTGCAAGTGTCGGCGATGGTGCCGAAGCGGCCAGATTGAAAAAAGAACTGGCCGGGGCGCAGAGCGAAAAAGAAGCGCTCAGTCAGGCGCTGGCACAGCAGAAAGCGGAATTGCAGCGGTTACAGACGAAGCTCTCGTCACGGGAACTTGAGATGGCATCAGCCCAACGGGCACTCGATGCCGCGACCGCGAAACTGCAGGCAGCGGGTTCCAATAGTCAGACTTCGACAGCGGAGCTGGCGGCAATCCGTGCCGAGCGTGAAGCTCAGGCGAAAAAAGTGGCGACGCTTGAAACGGAATTGAGCACGTTGAAATCCGACTATGCCAGTGAAAAAGAGCGGCTGGCTGCCGGTTTGGCCCAATCTCGCCAGGAGCAGGCACGCCTGCAAGAAAAACTCGCCGGCGCAGCGTTGGCCAGTAGCCAACGTGAGAAAGAACAGGCGGCCCAGCTGGAAAAAATGCAGCAGCAGAATGCCGCATTGCAGCAGGCACTGCTCGACAACCAGCAGCGTGAAGCGGCATTGAATCGCCAGCTGGCTGCATCGGGAAGCCAGGCGAATGACAGCGCCGAGCTGCGCAAGCAATTGGCGGCAGCGCAAAAACGCTCGCAGGATCTGCAACAGCAGCTACAGACGGCCACTGCCGAGCAAAGCCGCTTGCAGAAAAACCTCATGTCGGCACAAATCGCCAGTGGTCAATCGGCAGGTGAACTGGCCGAATTGCAGAAAAAGCTGGCGGCGTCGGAAGCTGCTATTGCCCGTTATGAACAGGAAGTGGCGGCTTTGAGCAAGAAAGCCAAACAGTCGACGGTAGCCAAAAAAGAGGTCGCAGCCAACAAGGTGGTCGCCACTGTCACCGATGGTCCGGCGATCGAAATCATCGACCCGCCAATGGCCGTCACCCGCTCGATTCCGGCGGTGTTTGCCCCGCGCGGGCTGCCCAAGCTGGAAATCATCGGCAGGGTATCGGCTCCTGATGAGCTGCTGACCTTCAAGGTCAATGGCCGCAAGCTGTCGCTGAATGACAACGGACTATTTCAAGTCGAAGAGCCTGTCGGCACAAGTGAGAAGAAGGTGCAAATGCTGGCCATCGATCGCAGCGGTAAGAAAACACAGATGCAGTTCATGATCATCCCCAAGGCTGCCGACGGCGCAGCGACAACACCCGCAAAAAAAGGTGCTGGCTCGGCGCCGACGAGGATCGAATTTGGCAGTTACCATGCACTGGTTATTGGTAACAAGGAGTATGACAACCTCACCAACCTGAATACTCCGGTCAATGACGCGCGTGCCATCGAAAAAATCCTGCGCACAAAATACGGCTACAAAACGCAATTATTGCTCAATGCCAACCGCTATCAGATTCTTTCTGCACTCAACAAGCTGCGAGAGACCCTGACGGAAGATGACAATCTGCTGATCTACTATGCCGGGCATGGCGAACTCGATGGGGTCAATCAGCGTGGCTTCTGGCTGCCGGTCGATGCCGAGCCGGACAATAGCGCCAACTGGATCTCCAATGTCGCCATCACCGATATGCTCAATATTATGAATGCCAAACACGTCATGGTGGTTGCAGATTCCTGTTACTCCGGGTCGCTGACGCGCGCATCGATCGCCCGTCTGCAGGGCGGCATGTCGTCGAAGAAAAAGAACAAATGGTACAAGTTGATGGCCAAGGCCCGCACCCGTACCGTGCTCACCTCGGGTGGCGTCAAGCCCGTGCTCGACTCCGGCGGCGGGGAGCACTCGATTTTTGCGCGCGCTTTTATCGATGTCATCGACGGAAATAGTCAGATCATGGAAGGCTACCAGCTCTATCGTGAGGTGCTCGCGAGGGTCAAGAAAAACGCCAAACGCCTCAGGGTCGAGCAAAACCCTCAATATGCACCGCTGAAATATGCCGGTCACGAAGCGGGGGAATTTTTCTTTCTGCCCAAGGCACGGCAGGCCATGAACGAACCATCGCAGAGGTTTCGGCTGGCACTGGCGGCGCGGTATTGATCCTGGACGGTTGATGCAGTGCTGGCTTCGGTCCAGCGAAATATTTATTGCCTACCTTAATACTTCCCCTTTTCCCAAAGGGGATTGAGGGGGATTTTCAGGCGCTTGCTGCGGACTCCATACTTGTTGAAATCCCCTTGTTCCATTTTTGCGAAAGGGGTAACGCAACGCTGCATGTTCCATCAATCCGTCAGGACGCTGGAATTCACTGCCAGGGAGGGCAATCCTCGGTTTAGTTCACATCCCTGTGACTGGATCTCGGTGTCCAGCGGGGATGGCGCTGTTGCACCACTATCTGTCCTGCTGCAAAAAGGCCGCAATATTTTCCGCCGTCAGTTCTATGATTTTCTGCCGCGCGCTGCGTGCGGCCCAGGCGATGTGCGGCGTGATGATCAGGTTGTCGCGGGGCTGGATCAGCAGTGGATGATCGGCTGGCGGCGGTTCCTCGGAGAGCACGTCGAGGGCGGCGCCGGCGATGCTGCCGTTGTCGAGCGCATCGGCCAATGCGTTTTCATCCACTAGCCCGCCGCGGGCGGTGTTGATCAGCCAGGCGTCGGGGCGCATGGCCTGGAGTACCTGGGCGTCGATGAGATTGGTCGTCTCTGGTGTCAGCGGGCAGTGCAGGCTGATGATGTCGGCTGTGGTGATCACTTCGTCGAAGCGCAGTCGACCGGGGCGGGGCGTCTGCCCCTTGCGCTCGCTGATCAGTACGCTCATGCCGAATGCCTCGGCAAGCTGGGCGACGGCGTGGCCCAGTTCGCCGTAGCCGATGATGCCCAGTGTGAGGCTGGCGAGATCGCTGATGGGATAATCCAGCAGACAGAATTGCTCGCTGCGGCTCCATGCACCTGATGCCACTGCGCGCCGGTATTGCGGCTGTTTTCTGACCAGTTGCAGCATCAGCATGAAGACGTGCTGCACCACGGATGATGTGCCGTAGCCGGTCACATTGGTCACCTGAATACCCAGATCCTGTGCGGCTTCCAGATCAATGTTGTTCATGCCGGTGGCGAGTACGCAGATCAGGCGGATTTCTCGATGCCGCAGCAGTGTGTTGCGATCGAGCACGACTTTGTTGGTCAGTATGATTTGCGCGTCATCGAGGTGGGTATCGAGCTGCGCTGGTGCAGTCTTGTCGAACAGCCGCCATTTGAGTGGCAGGTCGAGTAGTGGTTGCAGGTCGAGATCGCCGCGATCAAGGCTGGCCCGGTCGAGCATGACGGCGCGTGATTTCATGGATAGTCGCTCGTGTTCTGGCAGAAATGCTGATTGTAAAGGCCGCGCGGGGTTTTTTCAGACACAAAAAAACCGGCCAGTCGCCGGGTATGAAAAGGTCATGCAGTTAGTGGTTACTGGTTGCTGTTCTACTCCAGTTCCGTACAGGCCTCTGCTGCTATGATCGGGGGTGGAGCCTTTTTGTCATCGTTCTTATTTCGTTTCTTGTTGTTGTCCTGAAGGAACTTGACCTGGTTGCGATGAATCCATTGCGCCTGTGCGGCAATGGTGCCTTTGTCGCCCCGTTGGTTACGGGACATTCTGCGTAGTGTGCCAAACATTCATGTTCTCCTTGGTGTGCTGTTGTGATGTTCGGCGTGACTGTAACCGGCGGAGATGACGGTTTGATGTCAACCTCCATGTCCGCCGGTTTCGGCGCCGTATACCGGGTCAGTGTTGCTTTACCACGGGTTGCTCGATGCCGGTGCTTTGTCCGGGATCGACGTTGCGTAATACGTTCTGCATGGGTTCGATATTGGCGTCACGGCCTTTGATGTAGCTCTGCTCCGAGACCATGGCGCGGTATCCCTTGTTCAATGCCAGTGCGCGTTCCCGGCTGGGTAGCAATAGAACACTGATGTCCTGGTGCAGCGCATCGAGCATTTCCTCGCGGGGGTTGCCAGCAGCATCGAAAAAGCGTTGTTGTACTTCGTCGTTGTTGCGGAATTCGTTTCCCGAGTGGTTATTCTGCAGGTAGTAACTGTATTCATACTGCTCACCCACGCCAACGTAGCGGGCTTTCGGCTCGGGAATTCCCGTCAGCCCTTTTTGGCTCCAGTGCTTCCAGCCTTCCAATGGATCGTCAGCACTGTGACCTTCCAGCTTTCGTGCGAATGAAAAGATCGAGTCAGTGGTTGTACCCAGGTGGCTGTGGCAGCCCATGCAGTAGTATGTTTCCTCTTCGGTCTGAGGGCGCAGCCTGCCGTCGCGATCCTCGATAAAGCCCTGGAGTACCCAGCCGGTGTCGTTTTTCAACCCGTCTTCAAAATTGCCGCGGAATATGGCGAGTACACCCTGCGTCAGATCGTTGATTTCCGCCTCATAGCGCTCCGCCAGCGCGATTCGCTGTAGCTCGCTGTAGTTGAACCATTGTTCCTTGCGGGCATAGCGCAGTTCTTTCATGCGCGGGGCCATGTCGACCCTGGCGTTGGGCTCGTCCCAGTCGAGATAGCGAACACTGTGGAGAAACTCCGTGCCCTCTGGAAACAGGCCGGCTGCAAGATGCAGTTTATTTTGTGCCAGCAGTTGTCTTGCGCGACCGGCGTAGTCGAGCTGGGGTTCGTGCCGAAAAACAATGGTGGCCGCCATTGCCAATGATCCGTCGTTGTCCAGATCGATGTCATACCGTGTTTCATCGACTGCTGCTGGCAGGGCAATATCTTTCTGCTTGACCAGTGCTTCGACGATAGCAAGGTTCAGCTCGTAAGTGTCCAGGTCGAATTGGCCTTGCGTGTTTTCACGGAAAGCTGCTGGCAGGCGAATCAATACATCGTCCGTCGAGCCGTTCGTGGGCCAGAAGGTGCCAAGCCACGGGTAGTAACGGTAGGCTCGCCAACCGGTATAACCGCCCGCTGGATCGCGATCAAAACCATCGTTGTCGAATTGGAAGTAACTGTCAGGACGGTATCCCCGCCAATCGGCGGGCAGTGTCGAGGCGAGGTGGATAGTGCCGCTGCTGTCTTTGTAATTGTCCTGGCGAACATAGTCGAGAATATCGGCGTCACTGATGGCTGCAACGGCAATGCGTCGGTCTTTGAATAGATTGGAAAACGGGTTTTTCAGCACCGGCTCGGGAAAGCTGTATTCCTTTTGCAAATCTGTGTCGTTGTAATAGTTGGGTGCTTTGCCTTTGCCATGGCAGGCGTAGCAGGGATTGTGCAGTGAGCCGTCGTCGTCTTGTGTGCGGGTGTAGCACATCGAGGTGATGTAGGCGCCAGCGCTGTGCTGGATGCCCTGGTACTGAATGGCGTTGTCTGCTTCGATTCTGGCAATATACTCGCGCGTGGTTACCATCTCTGACTGGGGATCGTTACAGGCGCTCAGCAGGCATAGGCTGGCAGTGAGTAGCATTGCTTGGCTATTCATCGTGCATGCTCCAAAAAAAGAAAGCCGGATCATGCGCTGCATGTCCGGCGAAATATGGTTGGTGCAAGGCGGTGCGTCGCCTGAGACCATCGGGAGATGCGCTGACATTTCCCGCCCTGCGGAGCCTGCTACCGGTTTATTGTGTGCGAGGTCGGTGCCTTTATGGGCAGGCAGCTAATAGGTGACGCCGACACTTGTCAGGCAGCTGGCTTGCCAACCACTACTTGCTCAGGACATCTGCAGGAATGCCGTCGATATAGCCAATGAACGCCTTGAGTTGCTCATCGGTGGCATTTTGCAGTAATGCGGTATTTGGCTTGTCGCCAGCGCGGTTTTTCGGGTTGTCCTTGAAGGGGTGTTGCGCATTGAGAAAAATCACGCCTTTATCGCCAGAAATACCAATATCGACGCCGGTCACTTCCGCGCCAATCGGCAGTGATGCAATGCGCGTCAGTGTGCCTGTGCCGGTGTTGAAGGCCCAAGTCATGTTGTTCACGTGCTTGGTCGTATCTTCGCTGATCAGCAGCGTGTTGTGGCCAATATAGGTGATGTTGTCCGGATTCGAGATGCCATCTGGATCGCAATACCATTGGGCAGCATCGGGATCATCCGCCGCCAGTGTTTTACCCGTTACCAGCCCCTTCAGGATCGTGCCGCTGTAGTTATCATCCAGCGTCATTTCATAGACACCACCACATGACTCTTTTGGCAGCTGGATGTGATCGGATTTTTCCTTGCCTTTATAGTTTTCTTCCATGCTCTTTTCGATGGCGCTGATTGCTACGTAGAGTACGTTTTTATCCGGGTTGTAGGCCAATCCTTCTTCTTTGCGGAATTCAATGGTGGCACCCAGTACACCGGCGTATTTTCGTGATTCGAGAAAAGCCGCAGCCGTCTCCATCCCCGGTTTGAGTTTGAGGCATTCGGCGTGACTGTCTTCATACACGTACGAGAATCCGGTGGGGCAGTCATTGTTCGCATCGGGTGCCTGAATCTCGAAGATATCGGTCAACTTCATGTTGCTGTCGATCAGTGCTTTGATGTCATTGTCGCTGGCGTGTCCCAATTCGACCCAGCTCAATGCGAATTGTCCGCCATTGTCCGCAGACTGTTGCAGCACTTTTGCAGCATAGAGTGTACCGGTCCAGTTTTCGGTGAATTGCGCGATGGGCTGGTCAGCGACAAATTTCCACAGGCCCTTGGCGGTACCGTCGTCGCTCATGTAGAGCGTTTTCTTGTCTGGCATCATTACAGCCAATTCCGGTGTGTAGGAGCCGGTAACGTAATGCTTGGCGCTTTTTGTCGTGCCGTCCGGTTGGGGCTGCACTTCGAGAATGTAGCCATAGTTGTAAGGATGGAAAGTGCTGCCG
This sequence comes from Gammaproteobacteria bacterium, assembly GCA_026981985.1. GTDB lineage: Bacteria > Pseudomonadota > Gammaproteobacteria > UWMA-0217 > UWMA-0217 > JALSHZ01. The sequence continues at coordinate 9,589 of JALSHZ010000127.1, forward strand.
TTGTAACCGTTGGTTTTATCGACATCGTTGTCTTTCAGGTATTTGGACTGCTGCTCTACGTAGTTGCAGAAATAATTGAATTCGCCGCTGCTGTCGCTGTTGCTGCCGTCCAGGGCGCAGTCCACGTAGTAGGGCGAGGCGCTGTCGGCGTAGATCGAATTCAGTGAGTAGTTTTCCTCGCCGCCCAAGTGACTGCCATAGGGCGTTTTGGAGCTGGCGCAGTTGATGATGGTGCCGCCAACCGCAGCAAGGTCCACTGGCTTGGTGTCGATGGGGGACAGTTCGCCATTGTCGATACTGATGAGAGTGTTCATCAGCTGCCCCGGGCGTTCTTCAAGGTGCGTGATCAGGCGGTATTGGTCGCCGACCTTAAAAAAAGAGTTGCCGTCGGGGCCATCCGAGATGTCCTGGGAGCCATCAGCCTTGATCAGCGGCTGACCATCTTTATCCACCATTACCCCCATGGTGCCGGAGCCGATCGTGTCACCCATCTTGGCAAGCGTTTTGTAGGCCAGAGGATAGTCGGTGGTCGAGCCGTCAGAATAACTGACAGTCAGTGTGCTGGAGACGCGCATCTGCTGTTTTTCAGTGTCGTTGGCGGACACGGCGAGCGGCGCGAAAGCAATACCGGAAATGGTCTTGCTTGTGCTGGGTGGCATATTGTTATCGGAGTTAATGCCATCGTTAGAATTACTATCGTTGTTGTCGCCGCAGGCGGCGATGCCCAAGGCTACCGCGACGGCCATATAGATCAGTGTCTGTTTCATTGCTCTGATTCATCCTGGTTTGGTTGGAAAACAGCGCCACTGTAGATGATCCAGATGACAACACCGTTACAAGGTGAGTGGAGATTTGTCGGGCGTTCTAGAAGAAAAATTGGTTTTCTGATATCGGCATTCTGTCATTCTTTTGTCATCTTTCTGTCTCATTATTCGCACTCCTGTAGTTTTTATCCAACACGAAAGTAGGAGTCTGCTGATGAAAATGAAACTGATTGCCTTATCTGTCGCCGCTGCGGCGATGATGCCAGCCGTTGTGGGGGCTGATACCACGTTATATGGTAAGGCCCATCTCGCTGTTGAGTCCGAAGGTGCGGGTGAGAGTGTGATCGAGGTGAAGAGCCATGCGTCTCGCGTCGGCCTGAAAGGGAAAGAGGACCTTGGTAATGGACTAAAGGCTGTTTATAAATTCGAATGGCAGCTTGATATGGCCGATAAATCCAAAGGTTCCGACGATCACATAAAATCACGCAACCAATACGCCGGGCTGAGTGGCGGATTTGGTACGGTGTTGTTTGGGCGCCATGATACGCCGCTGAAGATGTCGCAGGAAAGTTTGATCTGTTCGGTGATATCTATGGCGATATCGCCAGACATCTTGCCGGCGAGGCTCGGGCAAACAACGTGGTGGCCTGGGTTTCACCAAAGTTTGGCGATGCAAAAATCGTTGCCGCCTACGTGCCTGCCGAAAATGCGGATAATGACAAGGTCATATCCATTGCGGCAATGTACGGTAGCAAGCCCTTGTATCTGGCATTGGCTTACAATGCCTATGATGAAGCTGTCGGCGTAGGTGATTCGCTGTTGCGTGCAACCGTTACCTGGAAGGCTGGTAATTTCGGTGTTGGCGCCATGTTCCAGCAAGCAGAGCCGACCACGGGTGACAGCACCGCTGCCTATGCAGTGAATGGTTATTTCAAATCGGGTAGCAATAAATTCAAGCTGCAATTCCAGAGTGGTGAAGGGCAGGATGTTGGTGTCAAGACAGCCAAGATCAAAGAAGATGCGGCAACCATCAGTGTTGGTTGGGATCGCAAGATGAGTAAACGCACGAAAATATATCTTGCTGCACACAACACCACTTTTGATGACGACGCCAAAGACGATTTTACCAATATTGGCTTTGGCCTGGTTCACAAGTTTTGATGGTTTTTCTGTAGGGGCAGTTTGGTGTGGAGCGTGGCGCGATCAGCGCTCCACACATGATGTCTGGCAGGTATTTTTTGTTACGTGCTAATGGCGTCTCGATCTTGCAGCTGCATGATTGCCCAATTGATATGTTCCGCCACCACCGGGTCCGGATGGTGGCGCTTTTTTTCCAGTGCCGCGATGGCCGCCGGTGTGGCTTCACCATTACCCAGTGCAACGGCGATATTGCGCAGCCAGCTCGAGTGGCCGATGCGGCGGATGGGAGAACCTTCGAGGCGCTGGAGAAATTCTTTTTCCGTCCATCGAAAGAGATCGATGAGGGTTGCGCCGTCGAGCCCGTTACGCACATCGAAATCCGGGATAGTGGTGCTGTTGGCGAATCTGTTCCATGGACAGACAAGCTGGCAGTCATCACAGCCGTAAATTCGATTACCGATCAGCGGTCGCAGTTCGATGGGTATGGCGCCGCGGTTTTCAATGGTGAGGTAGGAGATGCACAGTCGTGCATCGACGATGCCGGGTTCGACGATCGCGCGGGTCGGACAGATGTCGATGCAAGCGGTGCAGCGACCGCAGTGGTCGCTCACGGGGGAATCGGGGGGCAGCGGCAGGCTGGTATAGATCTCGCCGAGAAAAAACCATGAGCCATCGCGAGCGAGAATATTGCTGTGCTTGCCGGTCCAGCCGATCCCGGCTTTGGCAGCGATGGGTTTTTCCAGCACCGGCGCGCTATCGACGAAGACACGGTAGCCGAAGGGTTCGGTGGCAGCTTCAATTTGTCGGGCCAGATGTTGCAGGCGCTTACGCATCAGCTTGTGGTAATCGCGGCCAAGGGCATAGCGGGAGACATAGCCGAGGCTGCTGTCGTCGAGTACTGCCCATGGGTCGCGACTATTGTTCGGGTAGTAGTCCATCCGTGCGCTGATAATGCTGATCGTGCCGGGCTCCAGCTCGGCCGGACGTGTGCGCTTGCTGCCGTGGCGCGCCATGTAATCCATATCGCCATGAAAGCCTTTGAGCAGCCAGGCGTTGAAGGCCTGCTCGGCTACACTGAGATTGGTGTCACTGATGCGGATGTCGCGAAAGCCGAGTGCATTGCCCCACTGGCGGATGTCTTCTACGAGCCGGGTCAGGTCAGGGGCTGTGGTCATCAGTCGTTGAGGTTCGTTTATTGAGCTGAGGCGGTTGGGGAATCGCAGTATAATCCGCGCATGAAACTCTTGTCCCGACGTCTCTACACCGCCGCCCAGATTCGTAGCATCGAGCGTGAAGCTATCGATCACCTGGGGATTTCCGGTTTTACCTTGATGCAGCGTGCCGGCCAGGCCGTGTTCGAGCAGGTTGCCGCGCTGGCCGAACCCGATAGCAGTGTGCTGGTGGTGTGTGGGCCGGGCAACAATGGCGGCGACGGCTATGTGACCGCGACATTGTTATTGCAAGCGGGTTATGAGGTCGAGCTGGTGACGCTGGCGGATACCGAGGCGTTGCGGGGCGATGCCCGCCGCGCCTATCAGGCGTGGGTCGAGGCGGGCGGCAAGGTCAAGCAGTTCGATGGAACGTTCGATAGCGGCCATGCGGTCATCGTCGATGCGATTTTCGGTACCGGGCTGCAACGTCCGCTGGAGGGCAAGTATCTGTTGGCGGTGCAGCTCATCAACGAGGCCCGTATGCCGGTTGTCGCTGTCGATATTCCCAGTGGGCTTTCCAGTGAAACCGGTAACCCGATCGGGGGCGCGGTGGTGGCGGTTGAGACGGTCACCTTTATCGGTTTGAAGATCGGTCTGTTCGCCGGGCGCGCGGCCGATTTCTGCGGTACGGTTGTGCTCGACGATCTCGACTGTCCCGATGCGGCTTATGAGAAGGTGCAACCCGCGATGCTGCGGTTGCTGACGGAAGATCTTGGCAACTGGCTGCATCCGCGACCAGCGGTGTGTCACAAAGGTAATTTTGGGCGCGTGCTGGTGCTGGGTGGTGACCTCGGCATGAGCGGTGCCGCGCGAATGGCAGCGGAAGCGGCGTTGCGTTGTGGTGCCGGGCTGGTTTCGGTTGGTACGCATCCTGATCATGCGTCGATGCTGAATGCTGGCAGGCCCGAGCTAATGGTGCGCGGCATCGACAGCGCGGCAACGCAGCGCAAACTGACCGAGCGTGCGACCGTAATCGCTGTCGGGCCGGGCATGCAGCAGGGTGCCTGGTCGCACAATTGCTGGTTACGCGCCAGCGCTGCCGATCAGCCGATGGTGGTCGATGCCGGTGCGCTCGATCATCTCGCCGCGGCGCCCGATCGGCGTCATCATCGGGTGTTGACGCCGCATCCCGGAGAAGCGGCCAGATTGCTGGGTATTGAGACCGGTGAAGTACAACGTGACCGGCTGTGGGCAGCAAAAGAGCTGCGCATGCAGTATGGCGGTGTGATCGTGTTGAAAGGTGCGGGGACGATGATTGTCGGGCCAGGCGGCTTCTATCTTTGTGATGCGGGCAATCCCGGCATGGCCACGGGCGGTATGGGGGATGTGTTGACGGGTATCATCGCCGGCTTGCTGGCGCAGGGCTTCGATGCCGAGCTGGCCGCATGTCTCGGGGTGGTGATTCATGCCGCTGCGGGTGATCGTGCTGCTGCCGATGCGCCACGGGGGCTGCTGGCCACCGATCTCATGCCGCATATCCGCCAGCTGGTGAACCCGAAATGAGGGTGGGACTGCCAAATGAAGCGGCCACCATCGCGCTGGCGCAGCGCCTGGTGCCACTGATCGAGCGCCTGAATATCGTCTATCTTCAGGGTGATCTCGGCGCGGGGAAAACCACATTCACGCGGGCGCTGCTGCGGGCAATGGGGCATGAAGGTGCGGTCAAGAGTCCGACCTATACATTGGTTGAGCCATACGAGATTGGCGGGCGGCCAGTCTATCATTTCGATCTCTATCGGCTGGCCGATCCTGAAGAGATGGAGTTCCTGGGGTTTGAAGACTATCTCGGTTCTGGGGCCTTGTGCCTGATAGAATGGCCGATCCGCGGAGCGGGCATGTTGCCACCCGCCGACCTCGACATTGCCCTGTTTCACGAGGCGGACGGGCGGCGCGCCGAACTGAAGCTGGCCGATGCGTGGCAGGGAACAGCGGGGTTTACGCTCGCGTAAATGATGAGCGCGTAATCGTCGTCTGGCATTTGCTGGTGCCAAATGGCGGGATAACTCGAAGTTCGTCACCTATGTAGCTAAAAATCAAGAGAAAAGCTTGCTTTATTTCTCGTTGGGGCTAACATTGGAAAATAGCGCGTGCCGTGGTGGTGGCGCGGAAGAACTAAAGTTTCAGTGTTCATCATGGTTGAGGCTGCTGCTATCGCCTCTGATAGCTTCCCCCTTTGTCAAAGGGGGATTGAGGGGGATTTTCAGGGGCTTGCTGTGAATGCATGGCCGTTCCAATCCCCCCTAACCCCCCTTTGCGAAAGGGGGGAATTGGCTGATGTGCAAATCTGAACGCCGAAACTTGAGTTTTAGAACAGTAATAAACCGGATAACACGAATACCGCAGTGACCATGCAACGACTCAATACTCGAAGAATCTTTCTCCGCCGTTTGGCGGCCGCCATCGGGGCGGTGACCGTGGGCGAGGCGCCGTTGGCGTTTGCCGGCGCGAAGAACAGTATTCGCGATGTACGGCTCGAACGCACGGACAAGTCGCTTCGTGTTGTTTTCGACCTGGCTGGCAGTGCAAAACACAAGCTGTTTCATCTCAGCAACCCGAGCCGGGTGGTGCTCGACTTCCCCGGCACCACGCTGCCTGCCGGCAAACGGCTGGCTATCGAGCCTTCACCGTTGGTGAAAGGGCTGCGATATGGCAAAAGGAATAAAGACGACCTGCGCGTTGTTCTCGATCTCGACCAGCAGATGCAAACCAGTACCTGGGTGCGTCGAAGCGGTTCCCGCTATCAGCTGATTGTCGAGTTTGACCAGCCACCGGTTGTCAGCGCCGCAGCGCCGGCCAAACGCAAGCCGGTTAAGACAGTCGAAAAGAAGAGACCGAAAAAACTACGTGATCTCGTCATTGCCATCGATGCTGGCCATGGCGGCAAGGATCCGGGTGCGCTGGGTAAGCGTGGCACGCATGAGAAGAAAGTTGTGCTTCAGGTAGCGCGCCGATTGGCGAAGCTGCTGGAGCGTGAGCCCGGTTACAAGCCGGTGTTGATTCGCAATAGCGATGTCTTCCTGCCACTGCGTGAACGCATCAACAAGGCGCGCGCGGCCAAGGCTGACTTGTTCATCTCCATTCATGCCGACGCCTCGCCGAATCCGAAGGCACAGGGTTCATCGGTCTATGTGCTGTCGGAAAACGGGGCTTCCAGTGAAGCGGCGCGTTTTCTGGCGCAGCAGGAAAATGCAGTCGACCTGATCGGCGGCGTCAGTCTCGATAATCGTGACCAGATGCTGGCGTCGGTGCTGCTCGATTTGTCGCAGCGCCACACCATCGAAACCAGCCAGAAAGCTGCCCAGCAACTGCTGGCTGAGCTGAACAAGGTGGGTAAGGTTCACAGTCCCCGGGTGGAGAAGGCGGCGTTCGTGGTGCTCAAGTCTCCCGATGTGCCGTCGGTACTGGTCGAGACCGCATTCATCTCCAACCCGCGTGAGGAAAAGCGCCTGCGAACCCGCGAGCATCAGCAGAAGCTGGCGCGCTCGATGGTCAAGGGTATCAAGAAGTATTTTGCCGAACACGCACCGGACGATTCGCTGGTGGCGCGGATGCGGACCCAGGAGCATGTCATCCAGCGCGGCGACACACTCTCTGGCATCGCCCACCAGTACCGTGTGCCGGTGGATCACCTGCGTAGCGTCAACGGCTTGGCTTCGGACAAGCTGCTGGTAGGCAAGAAGCTGAAGATTCCGGTTGCCGAAACGTAACTCGATCTGCCCTCGCCATCTGGCGCTATTTTCCCGATAATGGCTCGGATACTTTCTATCCGGGCTTTTTCATGACGATCCGTCAACTCCCTCCTCAACTCATTAATCAGATCGCTGCCGGTGAGGTGATTGAGCGCCCGGCGTCGGTGGCGAAGGAGCTGCTGGAAAACAGTCTCGATGCCGGCGCGCGCGCGATCTCGATCGATGTCGAGCAGGGCGGGGTCAAGCGCATCCGCATTCGCGACGATGGTGTCGGCATTCCGCTGGAGGAGATGTCGTTGGCGTTTGCGCGCCATGCCACCAGCAAGATCGGTAGCCTGGAGGATCTGGAGCATATTCGCAGTCTCGGTTTTCGGGGGGAAGCCTTGCCCAGCATTGCGTCCGTTGCGCGAATCACCATGACCTCGGCGGTTGCCGGTGCCGATTCCGGCTGGCGTTATGCGCTCGATGGCGGCAGCGTGCTGGGCGAGCCAGAGCCTTGTCCGCACCCTGTCGGCACGACCATCGATGTGCGTGATCTTTTCTATAATGTCCCCGCGCGGCGCAAGTTTCTGCGCACCGAGAAAACCGAGTTTGGTCATCTGGAACAGCTTGTGCGGCGTCTGGCGCTCAGTCATTTCGAAGTGAGTTTCGAGTTGTCGCACAATCAGCGGCAATCACTGCGGTTGCCACCGGCGACCAGCGATGACATTCGCAGCCGCCGTGTCGGCGAAGTATTTGGCAGTGCGTTTCTGGAGCAATCGGTTTTTTTCGATGAAAGCGGCGCGGGATTGCGGTTGTGGGGCTGGCTCGGCTTGCCGACCTTTTCGCGCAGCCAGGCGGACATGCAGTATTTCTACGTCAACCAGCGCATGATTCGCGACAAGCTGGTCACCCATGCAGTGCGGCAGGGTTATCAGGATGTGCTTTATCATGGTCGCCATCCCGCCTATATCCTGTTTCTCGAACTCGATCCGGCGTTGGTCGATGTCAATGCCCACCCCACCAAGCATGAGGTGAGGTTTCGTGAGTCGCGCCTGGTGCATGACTTTATCTTTCGTACCTTGAAACGGGTGATTGCAGATCTGCGTCCTGGGGAGGCGGCAGTGGCGCCTGCGGCGACGGCGACTGATGGGGATCAAGCCGAGGTGTCGGCACCGCAACAGCAGTCCGCGCCACTCATGCCGGCCGCACAAGATGGCGGCCAGTGGCGCGATGCGATGCCAGCCGGCGCTCAGATCGCCGAGCAGATGGCCAACTATGGGCAGATGGCGGCGGCTGCCGCGTCGCTGCCAGCGCATGTGATCGACGAAGCGGCAGCGACCGAAGCGCCGCCGCTGGGGTATGCGCTGGCGCAGCTGCATGGCATCTATGTGTTGGCGCAGAATGCCGCTGGTCTGGTGGTCGTAGACATGCACGCAGCCCACGAGCGCATTACCTATGAGCAGTTGAAGAATTCGTATCAGAGTGATGGCTTGCGCATGCAGCCGTTGCTGCTGCCCTTGACGATCCGCGTCAGCCGGCGCGAGGCCGATTTGGTCGAGTCATCCACCGAGCTGTTGGCGACCTTGGGCATGGAGCTGGATCGCAGTGGTGACGAGTCGATTGTCGTGCGGGCGGTGCCGACGCTATTGCATGATGCCGATATCGAACAGCTGGTGCGTGACGTGCTGGCCGATCTGGTGGCGAAGGGCAGTAGCTCCCGTGTCGAGGAGGCGATGAATGAACTGCTCTCGACCATGGCCTGTCATGGGTCGGTGCGTGCCAACCGGCAGCTGACAATCCCCGAAATGAATGCGCTGCTGCGTGACATGGAGCGCACCGAACGCAGCGGCCAGTGCAATCATGGTCGTCCGACCTGGATGCAGTTTACCATCGACCAGCTGGACAAGCTGTTTCAGCGTGGTCAGTAGCAGCGACAAGCTACCGCTGTTCTGCCTGATGGGGCCGACGGCCAGCGGCAAGACCGAGCTGGCTGCGGCACTGGTGGAGGCTTTGCCGGTGGAGATCATCAGTGTCGATTCGGCGCTTGTGTATCGTGGCATGGATATCGGCACCGCCAAGCCGGAGGCTGCACTGCTTGAACGTGCGCCGCATCGCCTGATCGATATCTGTGAGCCGGATGAAATCTATTCGGCGGCGCGCTTTCGCGACGATGCACTGATGCATATCGATGACATTCACCGCGCAGGCAAGGTGCCGTTGCTGGTGGGTGGCACGATGCTCTATTTTCGCGCCTTGCTGGAGGGGTTGTCGGCGCTGCCGCCAGCTGATCCGGCAATCCGGCAGCGACTAGAAGCGGAAGCGACGGCGCAGGGGTGGGAGGTGTTGCATCGCCGCCTGGAGCAGGTCGATCCCGAGGCTGCTACCCGTATTCACCCTAATGATCCGCAGCGCTTGCAACGGGCGCTGGAGGTCTGGGAGCTCACCGGCAAGCCCATATCCAAATTGCAGGAAGTGCGCGATGGGGCGCTGAATACGCGTTTTCGGGTGGCATCTGTTGCGCTGATACCGCAGGATCGCGCTGTTCTGCATCAACGAATCGAAAAGCGATTCGATCAGATGCTGGCCGCCGGTTTTGTCGACGAAGTCGAGGTGTTGCGCCGCCACGGCAATCTTAGTCTTGAACTTCCTTCCATAAAATCAGTGGGATACCGGCAGGTCTGGCAATATCTCGATGGCGAGTTCGACTTCGAAGAGATGCGCGAGAAGGGCGTTGTCGCCACGCGGCAGCTGGCGAAGCGGCAATTGACCTGGCTGCGGGGTAACGGGGAGCTTGAACGGATCGATCCTCTCAATTTAGAATGGTCGGAATTGCGCAGCGGACTTGTGTCGCTCTTTCAATCATTTTTATAAAGACTGTGCTATATTGCACTGACTGAAATAGAAATTTCCAAACTCTATTAAAAACTAGGTGGCAAGATGTCTAAAGGGCAGACTTTACAAGAACCCTTCCTCAACGCGTTGCGAAAGGAGCGCGTGCCAGTTGCGATTTATCTGGTGAATGGAATCAAACTCACTGGTCAGATCGATTCGTTCGACCAGTTCGTTGTGCTGCTGCGCAACAGTGTCAACCAGATGGTCTACAAGCATGCCATCTCAACCATTGTTCCTTCCAAGCCAGTTCGGCTGCCCTATGCCGATGACGAGGGCAATGAGTAACAGCGGGGTAATCTGACCCGGCGTGTTTGAACGTCCTCAGCAGGGTGAGCGGGCCGTCCTGGTCCACATCCGGTTTCAGCGGGAGCAGCAGGGGGCATCGCCAGAGGAGCAACTGGCGGAATTCGCCGAACTCGTGGCCTCCACCGGCGCCAAGCAGGTTGGTCTTGTCACCGGTAAGAAGGTGGCACCCGACCCACGCCTGTTCGTTGGTTCGGGCAAGGCTGAGGAAGTTCGCGACCTGGTCAAGGCCAGCGAGGCTGATGTCGTCATTTTCGATCACGCCCTGAGTCCCAGTCAGGAACGCAATCTCGAATCCTTTCTCCAGTGCCGTGTGCTCGATCGCACCGGGCTGATTCTGGACATCTTTGCCCAGCGCGCCCGCTCCCATGAGGGCAAGCTGCAGGTCGAGCTGGCGCAGCTGCAACACCTGTCGACCCGCCTGGTGCGCGGCTGGACCCACCTCGAACGGCAGAAGGGTGGGATCGGTATGCGTGGTCCGGGCGAGAAGCAGCTGGAGACCGACCGCCGCCTGCTCGCCGAGCGCATCAAATCCATTCGCAAACGCCTCGAACGCGTGAAGCAGCAGCGTGAGCAGGGGCGTCAGCTACGCAAGAAAGCCAATATTCCCACGATATCGCTGGTGGGTTATACCAATGCCGGCAAGTCGACGTTGTTCAACGCGCTCAGTGGTGCCTCGGTCTATGCGGCTGATCAGCTGTTCGCGACACTCGATCCCACATTGCGGCGGGTGATCCTGCCAGACAATCAGTCCGTGGTGCTGGCGGACACGGTGGGTTTCATCCGTCAGCTGCCGCATGACCTCGTTGCCGCTTTTCGCGCCACGTTGCAGGAAACCGAAGAAGCCGATTTGCTGCTGCATGTCATCGACGCCAGTGATCCCGAACGCAATAGCTATATCGATCAGGTCAACAATGTGCTGGAGGAGATCGGCGCGGCGGACAGCCCACAGGTTCTGGTCTACAACAAAATCGATCTGACCGATGCGCAGGCCCGTTCGCTGCCGGCTCAGGACGGCCTGCCGGCGCGGGTGTGGGTGTCGGCAAAAACCGGTGCCGGGCTGTCTGAGCTGCTTGAAGTGATCGCGCAGCAGTTCGCCCGGGATACGATGCGGGGCAGATTGCTGTTGCCCATGGATGCTGGCCAGCTTCGAGCTGAACTGTTCGAACGTGGTGCGGTACTGCATGAAGAGCTGACGCCGGAAGGGCAGTGGGCGCTGGATGTGTCGCTGTCCCGGCGCAGTTTCGGGCAGCTGGCAGGGCGTTTCAAGGCTGTCGATTTCGATGTGCTGACGCGCTTGGCGTGTGAGGCGGAGCCCTGATAAAACCTTTCAAATTCGTTTCTGATTCGTTTCTGATTGAGTTTTACTACCCACCCCCATAAAATCACGAACCTTGTGTGCAACGCCTGTTGATGTGATGTTTTGTCAGTGGGCGCGGCGCTCGGGTGAATGTGCGTAAAGAATTCGACTGTTGCGGCAGCGGGTATACGATGCCCCATGCCGGCAGACTGTCTGGCTGACCAGACGTTTATTATTTTGTATTTTGGAGATCATTGATGCCTTGGAATCAACCAGGTGGAGACAACAAGGATCCGTGGGGCGGTGGCAACCGGAACAATCAGGGGCCTCCTGATCTCGACGAGCTGTTGAAGAAGATCACCGGCAAATTGGGAAGCTTCGGTGGTGGCGGTAAGGGCAAAGGCGGAGGCCATGCTGGCTCAGTCGGGCTTATTGGCATCCTGCTGCTGGGTGCAATTCTGTGGCTGGCTTCTGGCTTCTATATCGTCAGTGAGGGTGAGCGTGGCCTCGTGCTGCGTTTTGGCGCTTACCAGTATGAAACTGGTCCCGGGCCGCATTGGCATCTGCCGTCGCCGATCGAGAAGGTCGAGGTCGTCAATATTGATCAGGTGCGTAGCTATCAGCATCGTTCCAGTATGCTCACCCAGGATGAGAATATCGTCGATATCGAGCTGGCTGCCCAGTATCGTGTCAACGACGCCAAGGCATACACCTTCAATGTTCGCAATCCTGACATGACGCTGAATCAGGCAGTGGAAAGTGCGCTGCGTGAGGCAGTGGGCAAGAGCAAGATGGATTTTGTGCTCAATGAAGGGCGCCCGCAGATTGCATCGCTCAGCAAGGAGCTGACCCAGGCGATGCTGGATGCCTATGGCACTGGCATGGAAATCACCACCATGAACTTGCAACAGTCACAACCGCCGGAACAGGTTCAGGACGCCTTCAACGATGCCATCAAGGCACGTGAGGACAATGTTCGCTTCGTCAATGAGGCGGAAGCCTACGCCAACAGCGTTGTACCGATTGCGCGTGGTGAATCGGCCCGTGTGATCGAGGAGGCCAAGGCCTACAAGGAGCAGGTGGTGTCGCGTGCCGAAGGTGAAACGGATCGTTTCAGCAAGCTGCTGGCGGCCTATCGTCTGGCGCCCGATGTCACCCGTGAGCGCCTCTATCTGGAAACCGTTGAAGCCGTATTGTCGCGCACCAGCAAGGTGGTCATGGATACAAAGAATGGCAACAGCATGATGTATCTGCCGCTCGACAAGCTGATCGATCGCGCCGCCGGCACCTTACCAGCGCCGATGCCGATGCCAGAAATCAATATTCCATCCGCGCCGGGTAATACGGTGAGGATTCCGCGTGAGCAGTCGCGACCTGCTGGCAGGACAACGAGGGAGAGCCGTCGATGAGTAAGTATCTGATAGGTATTCTGGTGGCGGTCGGCGTATTGTTGTCGATGTCGGCCTATACGATCGATGAGCGCGACAAGGCGCTGCTGTTCAGTCTTGGTGAGATCAAGGACGCTGAACTAGAGCCTGGTCTGCATTTCAAAATGCCGCTGGTCAACAACGTGAAGAAGTTCGACGCGCGTATTTTGACACTGGATGCGCGTCCTGAGCGTTTTCTCACCGTCGAGAAGAAAAACGTAACGGTCGATTTCTTCGTCAAGTGGCGCATCGAGGATGTGGCGCGCTACTACCGGGCGACCCGTGGCCAGGAGCGTTTGGCGCAAAGCCGTCTGGCGCAGATCATCAAGGATGGCTTGCGTAACGAATTCGCCAAACGCACGATTCAGCAGGTGGTGTCCGGTGAGCGTGCCGAAATCATGGCTTCCATCAGTACCACGTCGAAGCAGTTGGCGAAGGAGCTGGGGATTGGTGTGGTCGATGTTCGTATCAGCCAGATCGATCTGCCGGCGGAGGTCAGCGAGTCGGTCTACGATCGTATGCGCGCCGAGCGTGCGCGTATTGCCAAGGAGCTGCGTGCCCAGGGCCAGGAAGCTGCTGAGAGGCTACGAGCGGCAGCAGACAGAGAGCGCACGGTGTTGCTGGCAACCGCCTACAAGGAATCGCAGATTCTGCGTGGTGAAGGTGACGCCCAGGCCGCTGAAATCTATGCCAAGGCCTACAGTGCTGATCCGGACTTTTACTCATTCCATCGCAGCATGGAGTCCTATCGCGGCGCGTTCCGAAACAAGAGCGATCTGATGGTGCTGGAGCCGGAGTCGGAGTTCTTCCGTTTCTTCAAGAGCCCGAAGGGTCTGAAATAAGTTGACCAGAGCATGACTGATCTGTGGGTCGCGCTCGCGCTGGTGTTGGTGCTGGAGGGTTTGATGCCCTTTCTGTCGCCACGCGGATACCGGGAAACCGTGAAAAAACTCGCGGAAATCCCGGATCGTGAGCTGCGCATCTTCGGGCTGATCAGCATGGTGTTGGGTGTGGTCTTCCTGTATCTCGTGAGGGGCTGATGACAGGCCGGAAAATGAATCGCTGGTTGTTGCCGGAAGGTATCGAAGAAGCGTTGCCGGACGATGCGGCCTGGCTGGAGGCCTATCGCCGTCGCCTGGTCGATCTCTACCGTAGTTGGGGCTATGAGTTCGTCATGCCGCCGTTTATCGAGTATCTCGAATCGCTGCTCGCCGGTGCTTCCGAAGATCTCGATCTGCAAACTTTCAAGCTGACAGACCAGTTGACTGGCCGCCTGATGGGCGTGCGTGCGGATATGACGCCGCAGATCGCACGTATCGATGCACACCGCATCAATCGGGATGGGCCGGTCCGGCTCTGCTATCTGGGTACGGTGTTGACGACGCGCCCGGCCGGCTTTGGCGGCACCCGTAGTCCGCTTCAGGTCGGTGTCGAGCTGTATGGGCATGAAGGGATCGATAGCGACCGCGAAGTCCTTTCGCTGTTGCTGGAAACGATGGCGGTCTGTGGTGTCGAAGGTGTCAATGTCGATCTTGGGCATACCGGTATTTTTCGGGAGGTATCGCAGGCGGCAGGGCTCGATGACACGCAGGCGTCGGAGCTGTTCGATATGCTGCAGCGCAAATCCGTGCCCGAAATCGATGCGTTTGCGGCGCAGCTCGATGTCGCCGACGCGGTGGCTGTGGGCATTCGGCAACTGCCGCTGCTCAATGGGGGTGTGGAAACGCTGGCGCATGCCCGCGAAGTGCTGGCGTTTGCGCCACGGGCCATGGCGTCTATCGATGCGCTCGATGCACTGGCGCGTGAGGTCGGCCTGCGCTATCCCGATGTGGCCATCCATTTCGATCTGGCGGAGCTGAGCGGCTACCACTACGAGACAGGTGTCGTGTTCAGTGCCTACACCAGCGGTGAAGGTCAGGAGATCGCGCGTGGCGGTCGCTATCATGGCATTGGCAAGGATTTTGGCCGCGAACGTCCGGCTATCGGTTTCAGTGCCGACCTGAAAATGCTGCGCAAGGTATCCAGCGCAACGTTTAGCGATACCTCGCGCCGTATTCTCGCGCCCTGCAATGTCAGTGATACCGTACTCAACCAAATGATTTCAACGTTGCGCAGTCAGGGAGACTGCGTGGTATATGTTCTGGACAGTCAGGGCGAGCCGCAGGAACTCTCGGGCTGCTCGCATCAGTTGATCAAGAGAGATGACCAGTGGGTCGTAGAGGAGATACGGTAATGGGGCAGTTTGCGGTAATTCTCGGCAGTCAGTGGGGCGACGAAGGCAAGGGCAAGATTGTTGATCTGCTCACGGAGGACGCCGCAGCGGTCGTCCGCTTTCAGGGCGGTCACAATGCCGGCCATACCCTGGTTATCGACGGCGAGACAACAGCGCTGCATCTGATTCCCTCCGGTATTTTGCGTGACAACGTCGAGTGCCTGATCGGCAATGGCGTCGTCGTGGCACCCGATGCACTGCTGAAAGAGATCAAGATGCTGGAGGATGCCGGCATTCCGGTACGCGACCGGCTGCGGATTTCGGCGGCGGCCCAACTGATCCTGCCCTACCATGTCAGCCTTGATCACGCGCGCGAAGCTGCGCGTGGCAAGAAGGCCATCGGCACCACTGGCCGCGGTATCGGCCCGGCGTACGAGGACAAGATCTCGCGACGCGGCTTGCGTGTGGGTGACCTGTTTCATCGTGAGCGCTTCGCCGCCAAGCTCGGTGAAGTCATTGATTACCACAATTATGCGCTAAAGCACTATTTCAAGGCTGATACCGTCGATTTCCAGGAAGTTCTCGACAAGAGCATGGAATATGCCGACGCGCTGGAGCCGTTGGCAATGGATGTGGCTGCGCGTTTGCACAGTTTGCGCAGCGATAGCGCCAATGTTCTGTTCGAAGGCGCACAGGGTACGTTGCTGGATATCGATCATGGCACCTACCCGTTTGTTACCTCCTCCAGCACGACGGCGGGGGGCGCATGTACTGGTTCTGGTGTCGGGCCAAAAGATCTTGACTACATCCTCGGTATCACCAAGGCCTACACTACCCGTGTGGGCGCCGGGCCTTTCCCAACAGAGCTGTTCGACGAGATGGGCGCCCATATGGCGGAGAAGGGGCATGAGTTTGGTACCACCACCGGGCGTGCCCGCCGTTGTGGCTGGTTCGATGCGGTGGCGTTGAAGCGCGCGGTGTCGATCAACAGCATGTCGGCGTTGTGCATTACCAAGCTCGATGTGCTCGATGGGCTCGACACGCTGAGAATCTGTGTCGGCTACCGTTGCGATGGTGAGCCCTGTGATGTGCTACCCATGCACGCCGACGACTACGATTCGCTTGAGCCAGTCTACGAAGACTTGCCAGGCTGGCAGGAGTCCACGCTGGGTATGCAGGACTATGATGCATTGCCAGACAATGCCAAGCGCTATCTGAAGCGGATCGAAGAGGTCGTTGGTGCGCCAATCGACATCATCTCCACCGGACCGGATCGGGTCGAGACGATTATGCTAAATAACGTTTTCAAGTAGACGGCTATTTGAACTGACTCGCTACGATGCTCTAGCCATCCGGCGGGATATCGCAATGGGTCAGTGTGTAAGAATTAGCTTGATGACTTCCTTGGCCCCGAAGCTGACAAACCCCAGGCCAAGACCGATGAAAAGAATGAACATGCCGAATTTGCCGGCTTTCGACTCCTTTCCCAGTTTGTAGATGATGAACAGCATATAGCCGATCAGAATGGTGAAGCAGACTTTCAGGGAGATGTCTGCAAATTGTGCTTCGGTCATGTGGGAAGGGATTTGAAAAAAGGCGAGCGTACCAGCAGTGGGCGTCAATGCGAACAAACCCGTTGCCCTGTTGGGGGCAAGCGGGTGTGTCGCAGGTTTTAGTTGCGTCCGGGCAGGAACTCAGGCGGCTTCGCGAATCTTGCGAACCATCGGATAGAGGCGTTCGGTTTCCATTTCAATTCTTTCGAGCACCAGACGGAACATGTCTTCGGTATCGCTCATGAACTGCTCATGGCTACCGATGCGCAGTTTCTTGTTGCGGCACCATTTGCGCACGTATTTATCGAATACGCGTTTGATTTCTGCTGATCCCGACAGGAAATCGTTGGCAGTGTTAACCGCATCCTTGTCATGATGCTGCAACAGCACTGTAATGAGGTGCTTGTTTTCAAAGTCGAAATGTTTCTTCACCGATTCGACATAGCGGAAGAAGAGTTCTGAGGTCACCGGATTGTCGCAGAGGGCGCGTTCGCACATCAGCTGTGTCAACACATTGGAAAGTTCGGTGATTTCATGGTTCTGTTGATGGAGTTCTTCAAATTGGATCATTGCAAACCTCTTGAAAATTAGCAGGGATGCACTGTTGTAATTGCAGATGACGCGAGTGCTGTTTTCCTGGAAACATGGGCGCAGGGACGAATCCACAACGCTGTTTTTAGAATTGCCTGAAGGATAGGTGGGGGCTGCTATGGGCGTCAATAAACAAAGCAGCCATGGAATATCGTTAGATTCTAATATGTTACAAATAATCTATTGGAAACAAAGGGATAACCCGAGGGCTTGCAGGCTTGGGGTAACAGCTTAACAGGATGATTTCCCGGTTTTCTGTCGGTAAGAAGAGAACTGGGCCGTAAAAAGGAACAGAACGATGGGATTGGGTTTTTTCAGGCTGGTACTGTCGATATGGGTCATTGACCATCACTTTGGCTGGTCACGAACCTATATCGAGCCGCGTCTTGTTGAGCGTCTCGGGGTGGAGAATTTTGGCTATCTTGGCATTGGCCATATTGCAGTGATGGCGTTCTTTGTCCTCAGTGGTTACGTGATTACCTGGGTGATGAACAACAAGTACCCGTCCACCGTCACTGGCGCCAAAGCCTTTCTGATGGGGCGGTTCATCCGCATCTACCCCCTGTACTGGACCATCATCACGATCATTGCCATTGTCTTCTACTTCACTACTGCGCCGGGTGTCGAGCGGCCACAGCTGGAGATTGAGCGGATAATTGGCGATTACCTGTTGATTCCCTACGGCATTATCGGTTTCTTCTGGTTCTTCAACCGCTTCGCCTACGGCATGATCGACGTGCCGGCATGGACGCTGCCATACGACATGGTGTTCTATCTGATCGCGCCCTGGGTGGTCATGCGCAAGGGGATACTGGTACTGATCATCGTGCTGGAGCTGGTTTATGTGGCAGCGGTCAGTCAGCTGGGCCCGCAGCATTTCGATGGCTGGCATGAGGCCTATTTCACCACCGGCCACGCGACGTTACTGGCATTCTGTGTCGGCGCGCTAGCGTACTACTATAGAAATATCGAGATCCCGCAGAGCGTGATCGTGGCGGCAACCCTCGGCCTGCTGTATTTTGCTTTCGCGCCATACGGCCTGACGAGCCTCTATCTGAATCATGTGCTAGTCATTGCAGTGTCGGTGGTTCTGGTTGTGGCGCTGAAAAAGCGCAGCCCGCTCGATAACCTGTTTTCAGAGCTGACCTATTCGACCTACCTGCTGCATCTGCCGGTTTACGACGTACTGCTCTGGTACGGAGTACCCTACGCCAGTGCTGTGGCGCTGATCGGCACCTATGTGCTGTCGTTCGCTACAGTGAAATATTTTGAAGCACCGTTGGAGGCGCGGCGTGCTGCGCTCACCAAGGCTATGCTGCAAGGGCAGGATAATGCTGCGACCCCCTTGCCGGGTGCCAAGCTGGTGATTGGTGGCTTTCTGGCGCTGATTGTGGTCTCGGGGATTAGCAATCTCTGGCAGTTCTCTCTGCTGTAGCCGGTTGCGCAGCTCATTGCTGCCGCCAACGGATTCCTGATGCTACTCACAAAACGGGGATTACCCAATTTCCGCCGGATGGCCGCTGCGCTACACTTTGTCACTTTGTCACTTTGTTTGGCTGAGTAATCGGGTTCCCTGCATGTCATCTTTCCTGCGCAAATACGTTGTCGTTCTCTTTCCTTTGCTGCTGACCGCCTGTGGCGGCGGTGGGGACGGATCTTCTTCAGGGCCTGATCTGATCGCCTGTAATGACAGCACGGGGATCGGCGGACAGACGGTTTCGGTGAGCTGTAGCGCCAGAACCAGTACACCTCTCACGCTGCAATGGGTGGTCGCTGATGCGCAAGGCAGCGCGGTTCCTGTGTCTGCGAATGGGCTGACGGCTTCGTTTGTCCCGGCATCAGTCGGCAACTTCAAGGTCAAACTGACAGCCACAGCGGGTACTGACTCGGAAACTGAAACTTTTACGGTGGTGGTCACCAATCCGCCCCCGGAAGTGTCATGCCCCAATCCGGTTGCAGCCAAGGCGGGTAGAGAAGTGAAAATCGATTGCAGCAGCAGCGATTTTTCCGGTAGGGCTTTGACCTACGCTTGGCAGCTGACGCCACCCACATCCAGCACCGACACGCTGACGACAGTGAATGCCGAGGATGCGGTGTTCACGCCCTCACAGACAGGCAACTATCTGTTGGCGCTGACGGTGACTGCACCGGATGGACAGCAACAGACTGCTAACGTAACCGTGAACGTGTCGCCTGCCGAACCATGGAAAATCGTCGCCATCGGCGATTCGATCACGCAGTCGAATCTTGATCATCCCAGTTACCGCTACCGATTGTGGAAAAAACTGATTGATGGGGGTTATAGTTTTGATCTCATCGGTTCCCAGCATGTGAATTCGAATCAGACTGCCGGCACACAGACATTGAGCGGCCCTCAGGTAGGCCAGGATGACTACAAGGGCAAAACGTTCGACCCCGACCATGAGGGCTATTGGGGGGCGACGGCGGGGGAGGTGCTAGTGAACTTGCAGACATCGCTGCTGAGCCTGGATGCACCTGATATTGCGTTGGTTCACCTGGGTACTAACGATATACGCGCTCCCGGTGCTATTGACCAAAAAGTTCAGGGGGCGATCAGTGCGCTGGAAGATATTATCGACGAGCTGAGAAGTCATAACCCGTCGGTACACGTTCTTGTTGCCAAGGTGATTCCGTATACACCCAATCCGGGTGAGGTCACGCCGCTGAATGATGTCATCGATACGCTGGATGAAGCAATGAGTACGAGCACATCGCCGGTTGTTGTTGTCGATCAGTATTTGAACTTCAATCCTGCGGTTGGTGTGGATACCTTCGATGGTATACACCCGAATGACAGTGGTGAAGAAAAGATCGCACAAAAGTTCTTTGAGGAGCTTCAGAACATCATGAAATAGCGCTGGTAAGCACACTTTCGAGTTTGCCTGCTGGTACTGTTGTCCCTCAGCCCCGCTTATGCGGGGCTTTTTGGTGCAGCAATATGAAGAAAGACTGCAACTACTCAGCATAGTCCCGTAACTGCGATCAGATCCGATCCAACAACAGCACCGAACCACCCGCCATCGTCCACCCTCTGCTACAATCCGCGCCATGTCTGGAAATACCATTGGAACACTGTTTACGGTCACCAGTTTTGGTGAGAGTCACGGCCCTGCGATCGGCTGCATCGTCGATGGCTGTCCGCCGGGGATGCAGCTCTCCGAGGCGGATCTGCAAGGTGATCTGGAGCGACGCCGGCCCGGCAAGTCGCGCCACACCACGCAGCGTCGTGAGATGGATCAGGTGAAGATCCTATCCGGTGTGTTCGATGGGGTGACCACCGGCACGCCGATCGCGCTGCTGATCGAGAACACCGATCAGCGTTCCAAGGACTATTCCACCATCATGGACCGGTTCCGCCCCGGTCATGCCGACTACACCTATTACAAGAAATACGGCCTGCGGGATTACCGCGGTGGCGGGCGTTCATCGGCGCGGGAGACGGCGATGCGCGTTGCCGCTGGCGCGATCGCGAAGAAGTATCTCCATGAGCGGTATGGCATCACCATTCGCGGCTATCTGGCCGAGCTGGGGCCGATTCGCTATGAAAACTTCGACTGGGACGAGGTGGAGCGCAACCCGTTTTTCTGTCCCGATGCCGCCAAGGTGGCAGAGATGGAAGCCTATATGGACGCGCTGCGCAAAGAGGGTAACTCCGTCGGGGCGCGCATCAATACCGTGGCCGAAGGGGTGCCGCCGGGTTGGGGTGAGCCAATTTTTGCGCGGCTCGATGCCGATATCGCCCATGCGATGATGAGCATCAACGCCGTCAAGGGGGTCGAGATCGGTGCAGGTTTCGATAGCGTGGCGCAGAAGGGCACAGAACACCGTGACGAGATCACGCCGGATGGCTTTCAGTCGAACCACGCGGGCGGCGTGCTCGGTGGCATCTCCAGCGGGCAACCGATTACCGTCAGCATCGCGCTCAAACCGACATCGAGCATTCGCATTCCCGGGCGCACGGTCAACTTGCAGGGTGAGCCGGTGGAGGTGATCACCCAGGGGCGTCACGATCCCTGTGTTGGTATTCGTGCCACGCCCATTGCCGAGGCGATGCTGGCGATTGTGCTGATGGATCACGCGCTGCGGCATCGCGCCCAGAACGCTGATGTGACCACCGACCTGCCCGATATTCCGGGCTGAACCAGCGCCGGAGGGCAACCGTGTGGGACAGGGAATCCCGTATTACCGGCTGTCCGCCTTCTATCTGTTCTACTTCGCCAGTATTGGCATTTTCATGCCGTACTGGAGCGTCTATCTCCAATCGCTGAACTTCACGCCGGCGCAGATCGGTGAGCTGTTTGCCATTCCGCTGGCGACGAAAATCTACGCGCCCTACCTCTGGGGTTGGCTGGCCGACCGGTACGGCAAGCATCTGGAGATCATCCGCTGGACCACCTTTGCCGCGCTGGTGGCGTTTGGCTTCGTTGTCACTGCCCGCTCGTTCTGGGGACTGGCGTTGACACTGAGCATCTACAGTTTCTTCTGGCATGCCGCTTTGCCCCAGTTCGAGGCCGTCACGATCAACCATCTTGGGGAGCGGCGTGAACGCTACAGTCGCATCCGACTTTGGGGTTCGATCGGCTTCATTATTTCGGTTGCCGGGCTCGGGTATTGGTTGGAGCATCGCGGCATCGGCATTCTACCGGGTGTGCTGCTGGTGGCGCTGGTGGGCATCTGGCTGACTTCTTTAGTGATTCCGCCAGTGCAGGATGCCGCTCAAGGGCATCAGCATGTTTCGGCCATGCGGCAGCTGCGTCGTCCTGCGGTGTGGGGGTTTCTGCTAGCCTGTTTTCTGATGCAGGCCAGTCATGGGCCTTACTATACGTTTCTCAGTATCTACCTGAAGGATCACGGCTACACCGCCACCGCCATCGGCCAGCTCTGGGCTCTGGGCGTTGTCGCTGAAATCGGCGTCTTCCTGCTGGTACACGACTGGCTACTGAAACGCGGGCCGGTACGACTGTTCCAGCTCGCCATCCTCATCACCGCCGTCCGCTGGGTGCTGCTGGCCGAATTCGTCGATTCGCTGCCCGTGCTGCTACTGACCCAGACCCTCCACGCCGCCAGTTATGGCCTGTTCCACGCTGCCGCCATCGAACTGGTCAACCGCTTCTTCCCTGGCAAGCTGCAAGGACGCGGCCAGGCACTCTACGCCAGCCTCAGCTTCGGCCTCGGCAACGCCGTTGGCAGTCTCGCCAGCGGCTACCTCTGGACCGCGACCAGCCCCGAGGCCACCTACCTCATCGCCGCCGTGGTCTGCCTTGCGGGGTTTGCGGTGACGCTGGTGCTTCTGCCGGTGCGCAAGGCAATGTGATCCTCCGTGGTGTTTGTATCCCACCACTTCGTCATCCTCGCAGGAAGTGGGGAACCAGTTACAGGGATGTATGCCATCACTGGTGGAAGCCATCCATGGCACTGGATTCCTGCATCCCGGCAGGAATGACGGGCATACTTTGTCATCCTCGCAGGAAGCGGGGAACCAGTTACAAGGACGTATGCCACCGCAGGCGGGAGCCTCTCCTGATTCGCCAACCACCCATGCTTTCAACCTTCTTGCTACGTTGCTTGGCAAAACTGTGAACCGATCCGTGATCGGTTTCTAGGGAATGTGTAATAGTTGCGCGAATCGGTAGCGATGTCAGACAAGGTTCTGTATTGCTAGATGTCGGTATAGCCAAGAGTCTCCTGCCACCATGAATCAATCATTGTTTCGATCCCTGTTCCAGTTTTTCGTGTTAATCGTATTGCTGGTTGCTAACTCAGCAGTGTTTGCTGCAATCCAGGTTTCTGTTACGCCTCAAACTCCAACCGTAAACGAAGGAGACGATCCGGTCAGTCTGACTCTGTCGGCAACTGGAGCCACTGGCGTTGTCAATTATACATTGACGGCAAAACCTCCTACGGCTGACACGAGTCTCCTTAGTGGCACGGTATTTAGCGGTACAGCGCCAACTGTAGATTTCAATACGCCACTTTCCGTAACGACAGATACTACATACACCTATACAGTCACTGGTGAGGATACAAGCGGGGCGACTGATTCGGTTGATATCACCATCACAGTCAAGGATCTCACCTTAACGGCTAATGCGGGTACGGATCAGTTGTCAGTGGTTTTCGGTAGCACCGTTACTTTAGATGGCAGTGGTTCGACTGGGCCGATCACGGGCTGGGTGTGGACTCAGGAGTCCAAGGATGTGGCATCTTCTCCGGATATCAATCCGGCAGATGTGGAGAAGCCGACGTTCACGGCGCCCACGGTTACAGCGGATACAACCTATGTTTTCAAGTTGAGCGTCAACGGCGCAGCAGGGACGACACCCGATACGGATACGGTAACGATCAAGGTTCTGAAGCCAGTCGCACTGGGTGCCGAAGCGGGGCCGAACCAGTTGTCGGTTGTCGGTGGCAGCACCGTCGCGTTGGATGGTAGCAGTTCGACTGGGCCGATCACGGGCTGGGTGTGGACTCAGGAGTCCAAGGATGTGGCATCTTCTCCGGATATCAATCCGGCAGATGTGGAGAAGCCGACGTTTACGGCGCCCACGGTCACAGCGGATACAACCTATGTTTTCAAGTTGAGCGTCAGCGGCGCAGCAGGGACGACACCGGATACGGACACGGTAACGATCAAGGTTCTGAAGCCAGTCACATTGGTTGCCAAAGCGGGGCCGGATCAGTTGTCGGTGGTCGGTGGCAGCACTGTCACGTTGGATGGAAGCGGCTCCACAGGACCGATAACGACGTATGCTTGGACACTGGAGTCCAAAACGCCTGCGACAGCGCCAGCGGTTGCGCTAACGGATGCGGACAAAAACAAGGCAACATTTACGGCCCCGACGGTCACAGCGGATACAACCTATGTATTCAAGTTGAGCGTCAGTGGTGCAGCAGGGACGACACCCGATACGGATACGGTAACAATCACGGTGACAAATGCCCCGCCCGTCGCCAATGCTGGCCCGGATCAGACGGATGTTGAGGAGGGAGAGACGGTCACACTCGATGGCAGTGCTTCCACTGACCCTGAGGGAGAACCGCTTACCTATGAATGGGTGTCGGTCACTGATCCAGCAATCGTCCTGGTGTTGACGGACCCTGAAAAGCCCACGTTCACTGCTCCTCGTGTTGGCGAGGCAGGGAAGACGCTGGAATTTTCTTTGCAAGTGACTGATGACAAGGGTGTAAAGAGTGCGATTGACACCGTCACAATCACGGTAAAGAACACCAAGAATGACCCGCCGGAAGCAGCGATCAAGCCATTCAACGATGCAGTGGAGCCTGGAGTCGAGTTCTCGCTGGATGGCTCGATCAGCACCGATCCTGATGGCAATGACACGATCAAGACTTTTCAATGGACGCAGGCTGAAAATGATCCGCTGCCGATCACGATTATCAAGGGCGATGTCGCCATTGGCCAGTTCCGTGCACCCGCCATCAACGAGACGGTTCAGTTGACGTTGATCCTGACCGTGACCGACGAGGAAGGCAAAACTTCCGAGGCCCAGCAGTCTGTTCTCATTACGCTCGATGAAACACTGAAAACACCGCAGGCCAAGGCTGGGAAGGATGATATTGCCGAAACTGGCAGGGTTGTGACATTGGATGGTTCGAAGTCTCGTGACACCAATGAAGATGGCTCGATCACCAGCTATGAGTGGAAGCAGGTGAGCGGTGTGCTGGTGACGTTGACGGATGCTGACAAGGCACAGGCAAGCTTTACCGCACCCGCTGGCATACAAGAGTTGGAGTTTGAACTCAAGGTGACCGACAACAACAATCTGTTTGCAACCGATACGGTGTCGGTGTTTGTTGGCCCCAAAACCAGCCTGCAGGTGGATGCCGGACAGGATCAGATCGATGTCGAGGAGGGCAGTACCGTGACGCTTTCGGGTTCCGTACTCAATGGTACGGGAACGGAACAGGAGTTGCGTTGGCGGCAGGTTGATGCGACAGGTACAGGTGTGATTCTCTCTGAAATCGATGCGGCGAATGTGCATTTTGTCACCCCGCCCGTCAATGGTGGCAAGGATGCGCTGCCGTTGAGCTTCGAGTTTGTGTCATGGGATAGCAGCAAGGGTGTCGGCATTGACAGCGTCGATATCACCGTCAAAGACAACGGTGTTCCCAACGTGCCTGATCAGTTTGTCCCAGTCCTCGCCGCAATCGATGGCGTGGCGGGAGTCGGTTTCGATATTCAGAGCGGCAATTTGATCAAACTGAATCCGCGCAAAGCGCCATTGAATGAGCGCGCCACCCAGACGAACCGGCCCAAGAGTATTCCCTATGGGTTGTTCGATTTTGATTTGAAGGTAGAGAATCCTGGTGATTCAGTGACCCTCCGTGTCTGGTTTCCTGAAAACATGAGCAGTGGCTACGACTGGTTCAAATACGATAGCGAAACGGAGACCTGGACGCCTTACGAAAATGTCGTATTCCAGGGGAACGAGGTATTGATTACGATGACCGACGGTGGCCCAGGTGATGATGATGGCAAGGCAGACGGCGTCATTCGCGATCCATCGGGCCCAGGATCAAAAGTTGCGACGACAAAGACCAAAATTGAAGGTTCTTCTGGTGGTGGTGCCATGGTCTGGGGCTTGACGCTGCTCGTCGCGGGGGCTGGCCTACGGCGCAAGCGAACAGCGAAAGCAGCATGAATTCAAGAAAAAGCTTAGAGGATAGTATGTTGGCAAGGAAACTACTGATTATACCGGCGCTGTTGCTGGCCACCACCACGGTCCAGGCGTGGGAGTTGCAATACTACGCCGGCTTCGGCATGGGGCAGGGCTTCTACACCAAGGATGCCGCTGGCGTGGAGCGTGAACTCGCTCGGCGTAACTGGCCGAACCCGGAAGTGACGATGAAAGACAGCACGACGGTATGGAAAGCCTACGTTGGTGCCTATTTCACCCCTTTTCTTGGCTTGCAGGCCGGGTATGCAAACCTCGGTAATGCCGATGTCAATGCCTCGGCCAGTGTCAACCCGGGTGAAGAACGGGCGTTTGTCAAAGATATGGCTGAGTCGCAGCCTGATCTCGGCAAAGGCTTTCAGTTGTCGGTAACCGGCCGTTTCCCGGTATCGGAGAACATCACCATCCATGACTGGCTGGGCGTGTTCGTGTGGGAGAACGAATCTTCAGCGACACTGGATGGCAGAAAAGTGACTGAAACCACCAAGGGCACGAACTTCGTGCTGGGCGCTGCTGCCGAATATCGCCTGAACTATGAGCTTGGATTGCGCCTTGAGTTCGAGCGCTTCAACCAGAGCGGTGATGCAGTGAATGTGTTTGGAGCGAGCGTCGCTTACTACTTCTGATCAATACGGAAATTGCGTAGTCCTGAACGAATTATCTCACCATACCGTAGTAGTGAGCAGGGAGGTTCAGGCAAACCAATAGAGGGGGCTTCGGCCCCCTCTTTCAGTTTGCCGCTTTTGTTTATGGCCGGACTAAAGGGAGCAAGGGCTGGAGCGATCATCGAAACAGCAGGGTGAGCGTGCCACAAGCGTGCTCACCATCGCTACGTACTGGTGGATGCGCTATCGAGGAGCCGGTGTGGGCGCTTGCGTTGCAGCCAGTCCTCAAGTGGTTGAATCTCTGGTGGCTGGCCATTGTCGTGATACCAGGCATCGACGGCGAACTGTTTGCTGTTTTCCATATTTTCGATGACGGCGGTCCAATGACCATCGATAAGGAAGCGGCTGCGGTAGCGCCGATCCAATGGCTGGTGCCAGCGCAGCAGGCCGAGCTGTTTCAGTAGCCGCAGGTAGCTGGTGGTGTTGCGGGATTCGTCGATGCAGTCGAGCTGGTAGCGCTGCGGGTAGCTTCGGTTGGGATCGAAGTTACCGCCGATGTCGGCATCGGTGCCCACCGCTTTGCCGACATGGCGTTCCAGGTAGGCGATGGCACGGGCGATCTGCTCGCGCTCCTGTGCCGCAGTGGTGGCGACCGGTTGGAACAGGCGGCCCAGCATCTCGGCTAGTGCATCGTCAACAACCATCGTCGCCTGCTGTTTGCAGCCAAAACCGTAGCAGATGTCGATGGCGTGATCGGTGGCCCAGCTGTGGCTAGCGACAGCCAGTAGCGTGATGATGCTGAGGTATTTCATCGCTAGCAACTTGGGGCTTTGGAAAGCACCGGGGTGTTATACTTGGTATTCATGCATATTCCATCTGGATAGCAGTGTCATGCCGCTGACATACCACGAACACTATACCGTAGAAGATTACCAGCAATGGCAGGGCGACTGGGAGTTGGTGCAAGGGGTGGCCTATGCCATGACGCCATCGCCAGCGGTTTCCCATCAACGTGTCGGTGCCAGCATCACGCGGCAGCTCGGTGAAAGGCTTGACGCCTGTGAGCAGTGTGAGGTGCTGTATGAAATTGACTGGTATATCTCGGCAGATACTGTCGTCAGGCCTGACGTGCTGGTGATCTGTTACGAGCCGGAAGAGAAAATCACCAAGGCGCCCGAGCTGATCTTCGAAGTCATCTCGCCATCGACGGCGAGGCGCGATGAGCAGCTGAAATTCGAACTCTACCAGCGTGAAGGCGTGCGCCACTATGTACTCGTCTATCCCGAGCAGAAAACTGCACGGGTTTATACGCTGGATGGCGGGGCGTATCGCAAGGTGGGTGACTTCATCAATGAATCGACGTCATTCACCTTGCCGGATTGCCAGTTTGATTTCGATTTTGCTGGTATCTGGAAAGCATTACGCTAACCCTGATTTCTCAGCGATGCGCCGCAGTGTCGGAACCTCCAGCCCACCTTCATCAGCGATCTTCAGGGCTCGTTCCAGTCTTGCCGGGGCGCTGCGGCCCATGCAGCCATGTTGTGGGTCACCCTCGAATGCGGCAACCATGGCATCGATCAGTTTCTCCTCATCGAGTGCCTCGCCGGTCAGCCAGGCCTGAATGCTGAGTACGTCTTTGGCGACAGCGCGGGCGAGGTCGCCGTGTTCGTGCCAGAGTTCGCTGACATTGCCGCCCACCTCCAGCCCCGCAATATTGGTAGTGAGAATATAGAGGTTCTTGCGCACCAGCTCGAACAGCAATTCCTCCGGGCTGTTGAGCCTATAGGCAGGCAATCCCACGGCGTCGAGTGTCGCAATGACTGTTTGCGCATGTGGCCCGAAGACGGGGGAGGGCACGACCATTTTCGCGTCCATGCCCGGCTTTTTCTCGAACCAGACGGAGATGACGGTTGGCTTGTCGATACCGTGTTGTTGCCAGTCATGGGGCAGCAGCTCATTCTGGATCAGCACCAGGCGGTCGCGCCACGAAGCAGGAATCGTCTCCAGCGTAGGGTGCAGATCCTTCTCGCCGACGGCAACCAGCACCAGCTCAGGTGCCTCGACCTCGGCCGCGACTTCTGAGGCCGTTGTCTGACGGGTGACCGGGTAGACGGGGTGGCCCAGCTTGAGCAAGCCGCGGGCGAAGACGCCGCCAATTTCTCCGATGCCGATGATGACGACGGGTTGTTTCATCTTTTACTCCTGACGCGAAAAGGTTGATGGTCGCTCGGCAGCAGCGCCTGGCAGTCGTGCCAGATGCCGTTGTCCAGTGTTTCGTAGTGCGCGAACACGAATGGCACGGGTTGATCCGGATTGTCTGCCGCCGGGTTGGTGATATGGAAATGCAGATGCGGCAGCAGGCTGATGCCGGAATTGCCGACCTGCGCCAGCACCTCGCCCGCATGCACCGTTTGCCCGCTGACGACGCGGGCGGAGGATTTCTTCAGATGGGCGAACAGCATATGGTGGCCGCTGTTCGTTGCCATGATGATGTGGTTGCCCAGATGCTTGCCGGCATCGTCCCCCGCGCAACGCGCATCCAGCCGCCGGCCAATGCCGTCACGGATGATATTCACTTGACCGTGGTCATCGTAATCCTGCGACACATGCAGAATCTTCCCATCGAGCGGCGCCAGCACCCGTTGCCCCCAGCTTGGCAGCTTGGCGACATCGAGCAGTCCGAAGACATAGCGCAGGCGCAAGGCCACCGGCAAGGCGCGAAACCTGAAATTCAGCGCCAGAAAATCCTTCGAATAGGGGTGATGCCCCCGCGGGGTGAACAGCTTCCAGACATCTTCGACGGGCGCGTGAATCGTGATCGGCATGGTGCTTACGGTGAAAAATGACAGCGCAAGTTGTAACTGCTCAGCTTACCCCCTTATTTGCGCCAACTCTGCGTTGGAAGTGCTCATTTACATTTGTAAACTCCGCGCTTCCGCCTTGATTTGACGCAAAACGGGGACAATCTGAGCAGTTACGGGACTGTGCTCGGTAGTTACCGCAAGTTTACCGTCTCGCCGACGGAAGTTACATCCAACGCCTTTGGATTTGACCCGGGTTTCTCACCGGGTCAACCGCTTGCCATCACCCCGCCGCAGCCTTGGCGTGACGTTGCCGCAGGATTTGCGCGGCGGCCACCATGTTCTCCAGTGCTGCGCTGACTTCGGGCCAGCCACGGGTTTTCAGGCCGCAGTCGGGGTTGACCCAGAGCCGTTCGGCGGGGATCAGGTGGGCGGCTTTTTCCAGCAGCGCCATCATCGCCTCGACCTTGGGGACATTGGGCGAGTGGATGTCATACACGCCCGGGCCGATTTCGTTGGGGTATTCGAAATCGACGAAGGCATCGAGCAGTTCCATGTCGGAGCGTGAGGTTTCGATGGTGATCACATCGCTGTCCATGGCGGCGATGGCTTCGATGATGTCGTTGAATTCCGAATAGCACATGTGGGTGTGAATCTGCGTGGCGTCATCGACGCCGCTGCTGCACAGACGGAAGGCGCGCACGGTCCAGTCAAGATAGTGCTGCCAGGCAGCCTTGCGCAGCGGCAGTTTCTCCCGCAACGCAGCTTCGTCGATCTGAATGATCGCAATGCCAGCCGCTTCCAGGTCGGCCACCTCGTCGCGAATCGCCAGCGCCAGCTGCAAGGCGGTGGTCTCGCGTGGCTGGTCGTCGCGCACGAAGGACCAGTTGAGCATCGTCACCGGGCCGGTGAGCATGCCTTTGACCGGCTGGCTGGTGAGCGATTGGGCATGGCGGGCCCACGCCACCGTCATGGGCCGGGGGCGGCGGATGTCGCCATAAAGAATCGGCGGTTTGACGCAGCGCGAGCCGTAGGACTGCACCCAGCCGTGGCGTGTGAAGGCGTAGCCATCGAGTTGTTCGCCGAAGTATTCGACCATGTCGTTGCGCTCCGGCTCGCCATGAACCAGCACATCGAGGCCAATCCGTGTCTGCTGTTCGATACAGTGGGCGATCTCGGTCTGCATCGCGCTGATGTAGCGTGCCTCGCCCAGTTCCCCTGCCTTGAAGTCGCGCCGGATCTTGCGAATATCGCCGGTCTGCGGGAAAGAGCCGATGGTGGTAGTGGGAAACAGCGGCAGTTTGAGGCGCGCATGTTGCAGCCTACGGCGTTCGGCGTAAGGGTGTTTGCGGTGCAGCATAATGTCACTGATCGCACTGACCCGCTTTTGTACCACTGGATTGTGGATGCGCGGCGAAGCCTTGCGGCGCTCCGCGGCACCGCTGGATTCGGCCAACGGCCCGCTGATGGTGTCGCGGTCTTCGTCGAGCGCCCGCCCCAGCAGCGCCAGTTCATCCAGTTTCTGCACCGCGAACGCCAGCCACTGCCGAATCTCGTCGTCGAGCGCGCTTTCCTGCGCCAGATCTACCGGCACATGCAGCAGCGAGCAGGAGGGTGCCAGCCATAGCCGTTCACCGAGGCGCGCATGCAGCGGCTCGAGCCAGTCGAGCAGAGCGCCCAGATCACTGCGCCAGATATTGCGGCCATCGACCACGCCCAGTGAGAGCACCTTGTAGGCCGGGCTGTGGCTCACCAGCAGATCCACCTGCTCCGGCGCCGTGACTGCGTCGATATGGATGCCCGCCACCGGCAACGTGCAGGCCAGGGTGAGATTGTCCTCCAAACCGCCGAAATAGGTCGCCAGCAGCAGTTTGAGCTGGCGCTGCTGTAAGCGGTGATAAGCCTGCTCGAAAGCCTGTTTCCAGCGCAGCGGCAGGTCGAGCACCAGAATCGGCTCGTCGATCTGCACCCACTCCACGCCCATCGCCGCGAGCCGGTTGAGGATCTCGCCATAGACCGGGATCACCTCCTCCAGCAGGTCAAGACGATCGAAACCCGCCTCCTTCGACTTGCCCAGCCACAGCCAGCTCAACGGCCCCAGCAGCACCGGCTTCGGCTTGTGACCCAGCGCCTGTGCCTCGCGCACCTGGTCGAACAGTGCCTCGCTGCTCAGCGCCAGCCGGGTGTCGGCATGAAACTCGGGGACGATGTAGTGATAATTGGTATCGAACCACTTGGTCATCTCGCAGGCAGAGGCCGGCTCACCGCTGGGCGCACGGCCACGCGCCATGCGGAACATCGTATCCACATCCACCGCGCCACCGGCATGACCGAACCGAGACGGTACACAACCCAGCATCACCGACGTGTCCAGCACCTGATCGTAGAGCGAAAAATCACCCACCGGCAGCCATTCCACCCCCGCCTGCGCCTGACGCTGCCAGTGCTCACGCCGCAGCGCCGCCGCCGTCTGCGCCAGCGCCGCGCGATCTGCCTCGCCGCGCCAGTAGCGCTCAAGTGCAAACTTCAATTCGCGCCGCGCGCCGATCCGTGGAAAGCCCAAATTGTGAATGGTCGTCATCCTCATCCCCTGTTTTGATTCGAGTACGGGGAGTTTGAAGATGAATAATTATCAATTCAAATGATCATATCTCGTATATGTATGAAAAGTATTCATTCTTGTGTCGTTGCCGCTGCGCCGTCGTTCCGGCAAGGACGCTGGAACCCAGCGCCCGGGAAGGCTGCCAGCAGCGGAGGTCCACACCCCGTGTCCTGCGGGGATGACGATGTGCCGTCGGGTTATTGCCGCGGGATCGACTATAATCCGCACCATGTTCCCTTCCATGCAACAACCCCATCTGTTTGCCGCCTTGCGCGCGCTCCAGACGCGCCGCTAGCTAGCGCTGCTGTTTCTGCTGGCGCTGGTGGTTCAGGTGGCGATCCGGTGCTGCATGACGAGGCGCAGGCGGAATGTATGGTCTGTCTGGTGGCCGATGGCGGTTAGCCGTTGCCGGCGGCGGAGGCCGCCAGACTGCGCAGAAACACAGAGTAAATCGCATAAATGATCAATCGAAAGC
Source organism: Gammaproteobacteria bacterium (assembly GCA_026981985.1). Taxonomy (GTDB): domain Bacteria; phylum Pseudomonadota; class Gammaproteobacteria; order UWMA-0217; family UWMA-0217; genus JALSHZ01. The sequence goes on from JALSHZ010000127.1 coordinate 41,850, forward strand.
ACATTTATATTCGTATTGCACTGATGAGCATACTTTTGCTTATCGGTCAGATTGGTGTGCTTGTTCACTCTGTGGAGCATCCCTTTCATGCTGAGGATCAATCGTGTCAGCTATTTTTGCAATGCGAGACATCAGGCAATGGGCTTGTTGCACACGCTTTACCGCTCCCCGTTTTTACTGGTTATAGAATCCTCTCTACCCAGGTAGTCACTACTCAAGTTTCGGAGTTCACTTTCAGCACAAAAATCCCTATAAGGCATTGAAATAGCAACAAAAAAGGCCTTGCGCGTGATAAAATGTTGATTCTCAAATCCCAACATCAAAATCACGGAAGGCC
>JALSHZ010000128.1 GCA_026981985.1 Gammaproteobacteria bacterium
GTGATTGTGGATGATGGTCGTTTCTTTGATGGCTTCAACCTATCATCCCACCAGCTATCTTTCTAATACTTTTCAGCCACTTGAGCTCTCCTTAATCTCCTATGCTGGCTTAAGTAAGTGCCATTCGCATCTGGGTGAGTTTCTGGACTATAGCAAGGCCATATTGCAACGGGACAAGGGCTGAATATGAACGCAGTGGTTCGGCTTTGCCGGGGGCTTGCTCCGCCGTCTCACTATGCGTGTTGCTGGTGATTAAACTCATCGCCAGTCTGGATCAGGCTCTCCAGAGGAATATGCAGTCCCTTCCAGAGCTTTCGGATCATCTCCAACGTAAGAGGGCGCTTGCGGTTAAGAACCTCGGAAACGCGGCCGCTGTGTCCTATGTAAGGCTCCAGATCCTTGCGCTGTAACCCAGCCTGTTCCATGCGGAACAAGATCGCTTCCACAGGGTCGGGGGGGAGAATGGGATGATGCTTGGCCTCGTAAGCTTCGATTAGTGTGATAAGGACGTCCAGTTTATCTCCATCGGGAGTATTGGGTCCGGCTCCCCATAGTGCTTCTACTTCTGCCAGGGCGGCATCATAGTCCTGTTCGGTTTTGATGGGGCGAATTTCCATTGCTTACTTACCTTTTAAGTCGAGCTTGTCATATTCAGCATGAGTGCCGACAAACTTCACGAACATGGCCTGTCGTACATAATCCACATCAACCATAAGCCGGTATTTGTTGCCAGGAATGTTGAAGACCACCAGTGAGTCGTTAATGATACTGGCGCTATCAGGATTCTATGGGGTAACTTTAGACGCTCTTGGGCAAGCATGAAATAAAAAAGCCCGCTATTACGCGGGCTTAGAGAAGTTATGCGATTGCATAAGACAAGTATTTGGTGGAGGCGGCGGGAATGTAACAACTGCCATAAGTGATTGAATAATATCTTGTATATCCTGATTGGTTTTCAGTGTTGCCCCCAATGTTGCCCCAGTTTATTGGCTGCTGCCCTTGAGTGATTCGAGTCGGTTTGCTTGTGAAAATCTTGATCTTGACTATTCATCATCCGGCTACTATTTCGGCCATTCCCTACAATGTGAACTGGCGATTGTCATCAAATGACCGTCAAACGGCTGTCGCTGAGTGATTCAGCGGTGATCATCATCCAGCGACTTGGCGACTGTGCCCAAGATATTCCAGACGGTTCGTAGAAACATCGCGCCAATGATCCAGGGCGCAATATAGAGCGCACCAAGAGCGAGCATCATCAAGAAGCCCCCGACACTCATTCATTGAGCCCCGGCTTTCTCTGCGGGAAGGCTTTGATGTTGCTCATTTCTTGTCCTTGCTCTTGCTGTTGTTCTCGTTCAGGTGCTGGAGGTGCTTGAACCTGGCGGGGATGGGGCCGCCGGCCTCGCAGGTCATTTTCTCGATTATCCAATCAGGCATGAGCTCATCTTCTTGACGGCCGCGACGAACCCAGTCGAGTTCTCTTTCGAGTGCCTGCCTCAGTATTGGCGACATATCAGCCCGCTTCAGCGCTGAAATGATGCTCTCTTCTGACGGACCTTTCATGATTAACCTCCTTTGGGGCCACTATCACCACAAAAGCTACCATGCCGCTTTCTCAGCAGTTCAAGCAGCTGTTCACCGTATTGGCTTGGTGCCATCGAGCCATCACTAGAGGTGTGATCTATCCTGGCCGGTGCGTTGTATCCGTGCATGGCGTTCAGTTCTCTCACAGCTGCAATCACGTCGGCGGCTTTGTCCGGGTTGTTCACGATATTGATCAGGGCTTTCACTGACTGCATCCGGCTCCATAGACTGCATGCCGCCAACTCTTTGCGCAGCTCTTCAATACGGGCCGTAATCAGGCCGTTTTTCAGCGCTTCCCTTGCTCGCCGCTGAATGGTTGCCGGTTTCATGTTGGCGGTGTTGTAGGCGCGTCGATACGCTTCTGACGCATTGCCTGTATCGACGTATGCCGCTGCAAACCTTTCTTGCTTTGGTGTCAGTTTCACGGAGTGCTTCCCTCTCTTTTCCTTGGTTTCCCCGGCCGCTACAACCCGCTTATGACTACTGCGCCGGTGGCGGGTCACCGCGTAGGTGTTGATTCAGGTGTGGGTCTCTGCCGTTGTCCGGCATGTATAAAACAACCTGCGCCCTGGGCTCATCTCTATCTGGCTCCTCCTTTCTTGGTGGCGCGTCCAGTGCGAGAAGCTTACAGCGGCGATCGATGCACCATGCCACTTGTTTGAGTAGTTGCGGATCGCCAGCGCGCTCGCCGTTCTCGTAGGCTTCCCATGCTTTGGCTTCGAGGTGGTCAATTTTCGCCAGTTCCTGCGCCCTGGCTGCATCGAAGTCTCGAAGGGCTGAAGCCAGCCACTCCTTTTTGATTTTCTTCAGGTCTTTGTGAATCTGCGGCTGTGAAACGCCGATCTCTTGCGCTATTCGACGCTGGTCCAAGCCCTGCAAATAAAGCTGGGCAGTCTTGATCATATCGTGCTCTCGCTGCTGTGGTGGTCGTTTCATTTCATTGCCTCTCTGTCTTCTCTCGATACCTATTACTTTGATAACTCGCTATCGATAACTGTAGCTGCACGCTCCCGCACGACACTGGCGAAGCCCTCGATGGTCAGGGCTGCCGTGTAGCGCCAATCATCCCACAGCATCGCGCCTTCCAGGACAAACGACAGCGGGACCATGACACGCCAGCCTTGCCGGTCTTCACGGAATGCCAGAACAGGCAGCTTTCCGGCTTCATCGGCCTGGCTCACTGCCTGCCGCCAAAAGCCTTTGATTGTTGATTCTGTGGCGCGTGCGGTGCGCTTCACCTCGATGGCAAGCCCTCGCAGTAATTCGGCAACCGGGCCTTGTTGATCAGGGTTTACCACCAGATCACAGCCACCTTGCCGGGTCTGCAACAGGTTACGCACCAGGTGGACGCCAAGATGATCACGAATCAGCCCGGCAAGCTCTCGCTCACCAGCCGCGCCCTTGTTTCTGCTGTTGATGGCGCCCATCAGAAAGGCACCCGGTCATTGAATGGGGCATCATCAGCGGGTGGTGGTTCTTGTCCGCTTTGAACCCGTGCCTTGCGTTTGCCGCCGGGCCGGGTTGTTCGCGCAGACACCAGGTTATCGACAATCATCTGCCACGTTTCCCGTGCCTGCCCGTTGTTGTCGGTCCACTGGTTCAATGCGATGCGACCGGATGCGCTCACCATGTCGGCCTTCTGGTGTTTCAGCAGCTTTTCCGCCATGCCGCCAAAGGCAACCAGATCAAGCCATAGGGTGTGTGCTTCCTCCTGGCCGCCCACTTCTACCGCCACGCCAACAACCGCCATCGGTTTGCCGGTGCGGGTCTGTATCTCTTTCACGTCGCGGCCAAGGCGGCCGTAGATGCTTGCTGTCATCATTGGATTGCTGCCCTTGTGTATTCGGTTTCGATTTGCTCAAGCACTCGTCGCAATGCGTTGGCTGGGTTGTCGTCGCGCGCTGGCACTGTGATTCCAAATGCCTGGCACACTTCGGTGATGGCCTGCCACTCGGCACCTACATCACGCCCGGCATCCGGGATCACGCCAATATCGACGCCTTCAGCCGCGCGCAAATAGGCGGCCTCGAACAGTCGGTAGCCGTAGTGCTTGAGCCCACGCGCCACCAGCGGCCGTAGTGCTTCACGAATGGTTTGCATGGCGCTCCCCTTCCGGCTGGTAGTCGATAAAGCCAAACCCTTCCGCCATGGCTGAGATGAATTCGAGGTGTGTCACCGTGCGGCCAAGGAACTGCCGCTCCAGTTGCTGGCGTACCTGTTCGTAGCTGGTGGCGTTGCTGCGGTAGGTGCCTGCATCGCCGGTATTGATTGCCCAGCGCCAGACGGTTCGGATAGCCAGTTCTTCGGCTGCCTCGCGGGACAGGCCGCCATCATATTCGGCGATGGCCGCGCGCTCGTGGAACAGTTCCTCCAGGTCTTCTTGCCGGGCTTGTTGCTGCTCAGATTTCAGGGATTCGCCGGATTCAGAATTGCCTTTGTTCTTTTGTGGCGTTACAGGCGTTACAGGCGTTACAGCCTTATGCGGCAAGGGCTGTGGCTGTAACGTGACGTTTTTCTGTGGCGTTACAGGCGTTACAGAATCAGTGCCTGGCTCTTCGGGATGCTCGGAAAGCAGTCGATCAAGAAGGCTCATGACCGTGCCTCCTTCGTTTCAACCCTGACCTCATACAGCTTTACGGTACGCCCACCGATTCGGTGCGACTTGGCCCGCTCACCGCTGACGGTGGCAGGAATGACGCCAGCCTGCTCCAGTGCATCCAGCGCCCGCCGAAAGTCGAACCCATGCAGTGCTTCACGCAAACCCGCGGACGTGAACCAATAGACCCGCTGCCCGCGCTCATCATCCCACCATCCAGCACGATCAATAACACGCGCCTCATCATCGCTTTTGGCGCTGAATCTGGAGTCTCCGTGCCGCTCTATGAACTCCTGAACCTGGTCAATAATTTTCTTGGCTTCGCCATTGCCTTTGCCTCGGTAGTCGCGCCACAAACCAAAGCAGTGCTTGGCGGCTTCGATGGCGTCGCCTTCCTTCCAACCGGTAATGCCGTATTCCGTCGCCAGTTCGCCCGCCAAAGCCATCACGGCAAACCGTGAGGCTGCACGCTTCTCCTGCCCCTCTGCATCTTCTGGTGTGATCATTTTTCGAATCACATCAAGAAGGCTTGGGAAGTCGCGCTGATCCGCAGTGAGGTGGCGCAAGAACTCCCGACCGGCCTTGCCGTATTGTTTCGCGGCTATGTGTTTGATTGCGTCAGAAAACGCTTGCCCGTTGGGGAACTGATGTAGGTCATCCCATGCACCATGTTTGTTGGTGGTCGGTATGTCGAGCATTCGGATCGACTGGCCCGCCTTCGCTTTGTGCCCGGCTTCCAGCATTTGGGTGGAAATTGTTCTCTCTCCGCTCGATACGACAACGCATCGCCAACGTGTAACGGATCGTGCGCTGCCGGTGCGGCCTGCACGCTGTTTGCCGATGCCATTGCCGATTGAATAGACGATGGCACCCACTTCACGTGGGTTGCACTCGCTGATTTCGTCGAGGCACAGCAAACCGTCATTGTGTAAGGCCGCTGCCCCCTCCATGCCGTTCGCCGTGGCTTTCCAACTCTTGAGATAGGCGCGGCCACCCCATACTGACCGGGCAGCTTCCAGCGCGGTGCTTTTCCCCGTAGATGAATCGCCAACGAAATGGATGCCACCGCCCTCAGCATTGCACCTTGCCAAGATCGGGCCTGCAAATGCCGCAGACAACGCCAGAATGAGAACCGGATTCCCGGGGGCCAGCGCTGCAATGCCTTCGCGCCATCCCTCAAGTGTGCCTGCCTGCGTGTATTCGTCCATGTGGCGCGTGCTGGCCTGAAAAATGACACCAGCTGGATTCGGGCCAATTACTTCATCAGGCAATACGAATTCATCCCCGTGCCAGCCAACCTGCAAGGCGCATCGAACAATATCGGTTGGCGTGCGTGCATTCAGGTAATTGCCAAGGCTTTGGCGGTTCTTTGGATCAATCAGCACGCCCATTGCCAGCAACTCCCGTCGGTACTCCTCACCGCTCCCCGCCAGCATCTCCATTGGCATGGCCCAGCGACGCCGCTTCCCCGTTGAGGTCGTGAACTCAAGCAGCCGCCCGAAATTGTTTTCTTGCTGGTCATGGGTCTGCGCCACAACATGGAGCGGGCTGCATATCCAGTAATCAATAAGTTCTGGATCATCGTCGCCCTTGTGCTTGATGCCGTGATACCAAACGCCTGGCCGCAACTCTTCTCCCGTGCGCTTCAAGATGACCGGATGCTCATAGACCGCAAACCGCGGCCTTTCTTCGGCGGGGATGTCTTTTTCAGCGGGTGGCGGCGGCTCTGCTTCCGCAATCTGGCCTTTGATCCCCGTTTTTTCTGGAAATGTAACGCCTGTAACGTCACTTTTTTCTGTGGCGTTACGCTCGCAGCCCGCATGGTTACTGGTTGTAACGCCTGTAACGTGTGTAACGCCACGTTTTGATGTGGCTAACTCTGTATTCACGCCGTCACCTCCTGCTTGCCCTGCCGGTTCAGATGCCAGTCGTTCCAGTCCGTGCCGGGTTCGTCATCATCGAATTGGGGAATAGCCAGCCTGGCGCCGGTGGCAATGGCCGCTTCCCGTGCCTTGGTCTCGCCGGGATTGCCGGGGGTCTGGCGGTCGTTGTCGCCACAGATCACCAGGTCGGCTTGTGGATACTTGCGCCGCATGGCGATGGACACCGGCTTGAGGTTGCCCGCATTGAAGGCGACAACCACGGGATGGCCGCTATCTTCATGCAGCGTTGCACCCGTGGCGTATCCCTCACAGATCAGGATCGTGCCGGCCGGGTCGATTTCCCCAATGGTGAACATGCCGCCGGTGATGCGGCCACCAGGAAGGAAGCACTTTGATCCTGCCGGGTTGATGATTTGGAGTGATTGCAGGTCGCCATCGATGCTGTGAACCGGGATCAACAGTTGAAACCCGTTCGAGCGGATGCCGTGAGCCTGCACTTGCTTGGCGATCAGGTAGCGGTGCGCGCCAGTTTCGGGGATGGCCGCTGCCCACTGCCGCCGGGCCTCGATAGCGGCTTGCTGCCATTTCTGGCGGTCTTCCTGATCCCGCTCTCGCCGGGCTTTCGCTATCTCTCGCTTGAACCTGGCGCGCTCTGCCGGGGTCATGCTGTCCTGGCGCTCGGCCTGCCATGTCGCGGTAAAGCCAGATGCCCAGTCGCCAAAGACTGCGCCCCGGCCATCGTCGAACAGCTTGCACCATCCGGCCTTGTTGCCGCGTCGCTTGCCAATACCGGGAAAGCGGTACATGCGCCCCGGTTCGATCACGTCGGGGCCGTGTTCAAAGCCTGCTGCAATCAAGGCTTCGTGGAGTGTCTGCGCATTCATCGCGCCACCTCCTTACCCAAACGTCGGGCTATTCGCTGCCGCTCCCTGGGGGTCAGGAAATACTCTCGTATTCCGCCAGGGCCGTCGGTGCGCGAAATATCCCAGCCATGCCGGGAGAGGTAATAAACAGCCGCGCTCAGTCGCCACGCGCGCCCGCCGGTGCGTTCCAGCATCTGCGCCTGGGTGACACGCTCGCCATCGAGCAATAGACGCTTGAGCAGTGGCAATGACCAGGTGTTGCAGGTATCCTTTTGGCTTGAGTCGTTACTGCTCAACGTCAAAACCGCCCCGGTAGCCTGCCCAGCACCGGGGCTTTTTCTTGGGGTATTCATGGCTGACCTCCTGCGGGTGGCGTGATCTTGCTGCCGTCGCCATTGAGTCCTTTCAGTATTCTCAGCAACAGCTCCAGATCATCCGTCGGCATCGCCTTCAGCTCGGCTTCAAGAGCCGCGCGTTTTGCTGCGGCATCGAGGTCGGTTTGTGGTTGGAATGCATCCATGATTCATACCTCCCTACCGTTGATGGTGTGCAGATAGGCGCGGGCAATGGCATGGCCTTCCTCGGTTCCCGCATGCCATGCATCAGCATCAGGTGTTCCGGGCTCGAACGGGGTAGTGATCCGGTGGGTTTCCCCAAGACGATATTGAATAGCAACCAGTGCGCCATCCCGATAAGCCTTGCTTCGTGGTTCCCGGTATGCGTGGAAAGCGTTTTCGTAGAGAGTTTGGGCGTCCAGATGGTGGACGGATTGACGGTGTGCCATGGTAAGTCTCCTAGTCGGATGAAAGAGACCGCCGCCTTTCACGCCAATAAAAGGTGGCGGATTGTGCGCGGTTGGCGTACCGGGACTAGGACCGGCGAGCCTTTCGGCTCCCGCACACAACCCGCCATAACTCGGGCACGAAAAAAGCGCTCGATTGGCGCTTGTGCGCCTAGTCGTCCGGACGCCAATCCGGGCCGCTGATTGTGCAGCGGCGTGAATACGATGGCACGGGGTAGACTTGAAGGTCAAGGTGGTCATTGCTTAACCTCCTCAGCTTCACTGGCTTGCCGGTCGAGCCACTGTTCAAGTTCTGCTTTACGCCAACCGGATGAACTCGGGCCAAGTTTGATGCGCTTGGGGAAGTCAGAGCGCTTTTCCCAGCGATAGAGTGTTGAAAGTGCGATGTCCAGCATGGACGCCGCATGTTTTGGTCGAAGGATTTGTGACATACGCTGAACTCCATGGTTGATTCGGCGCTAGAAAGTGCGTCGATATGGGTAGCGTATTCGGGGGAGGTAACCAATGTCAGTGTAGATAACTGCGAAAATTCGGAAGTTTTTTGCACCTCCTATGGAGTACGGGAAGCACTCTTCACGTATTCGCTGTCTGTTTCAATTCCGAATATCACGGTTGCAGTATCAGCAACGATTTGGTGGCAGGGGCGGCCGTACTTTTCTTTCATATAGGCCGCCAACCTCTTCACAAATGCTGTTCGATATGTTGCCACCGGAATGGAGCCATCTGGTTTCCTGTTTAGTTTTGAAACTATTTGATTTTTATGGCGCTTCTTCGTGGCAGCCTCAGCTTCTTCTGCCAGACTGATCAGTAGCTCTTCAATTCGTGGAACAACAGCACCATCAGGGTATTGTGTGCCTTCAAGCGTTTCCCTCTCGTAGTAAAGAACAGATGTGCAAGCGAGTTCAGAGCTTCCTACCAGCTCTGCGAGATTCCGTGCTTTTTTCGCAATTTCCAACAGCTCCGCCCGCCTTTCTCCTGGAGTTTTTACATAAATCCCTAGCGAACCTTTGCATGCATGGTAAAAATCGTGGCAGGCAGCTTCATATTGATACTGGCCGCGTTCCTCAGCCGCTCTTTTCTCGGCGCGCGTAATACCCCAGTCATACTGGGAAAGGTGGTAAGCAGCAATTTTATTTGTAACTACTCAGCCCATTAAATCAAAATGGGGTAATTTTCCCGCAAAAACCAACGCCAACGCATCGGATGCACTCAGCCCTTGTTTTCGACAAGTGGATAAATAGCCCCGAATACGACAAAACA
>JALSHZ010000129.1 GCA_026981985.1 Gammaproteobacteria bacterium
ACGCTTGATGGGCACTAAATACCGGCTCTAACCGGAAAATATGGGCTGCTTTACCCTGCAAATCACCGTTTTAATCCCATTTTATGCCAGCGCCGGGATTTTTTGGGTTAGATCAGAGGTTCCTTAATTTCTGATTTTGCCGGACGGCTTCGACAAGCGCCTGGCGGAAAAACCCGCGCCGGTTCACTGCTGGGCTTGCTTCTAAATTGTCACGCGATTTGTAATAAACCCGTTTCCACACCGATACGTTGGAGAATTTCAACACCAATCGTGGCAGACCCCGTGAACGCAGTATACGGTTTAGCGTTGTCACCGCCTTGTCCAGATCGGCTCCCGGGCGGGAGCCACGGTCACAGCGATGACAATCACCAGTCAATAAGAAAAGATGCCGGCAACCCTGGTGGTAGTGTGCCAGCAGTTGTGTCAAACCCAGTGCATTGACACAGGTTACAGTGGCACCCTCGGGTACGCTGGTATTGCATCGTTCACAAGCAGCCAGTGCGAGTGTGTGACCGTTCCACGTCCGCAGTGGTATGTTTTGCTCAAGTGCAATCGCGTCTTGCGGGCAAGCTGCAACGCAGAGGCCGCAGCCATCGCAACGGCTGGTGCGTATCCCAACCTGCTCATCGTCGATAACCCAGGCTCCCGTGGGACAGCTTTCGACACAGGCGCGGCAGCTGCCTTGCTCGATCATGCTGTGAACGCAGCGTTCTCCGTCCACCATTGGCAGCCTGAATGCTTCACGCAGATCGTCCAGCAGATGCTCACTCATGATCGACTGTTTACCAGGAGACTTCTCCACCGGGAATGAATTTCACCGGGACGGGTTCGGCTTTTTCTCGTTTGAGCCGTTGCAGGACAGCGTCGCGATCGAGGCGCGGCTGATCCAGAATCAACGCAAGCAGGTCCCGCAACGTCTCACAGTAGTTGTTGGTCAGCAGTGCAAGCCCTGCATAGAAGGGGGTCTCACACCGTCTTGCGACACGGTGGGAAAAGTCACCAAGCCAGAGCAATAAATGCTCATCGAGAAACTTGGCTACTTCACCCAGATGTTCGGATGGGTTGGGAAGGCCGAGCAGGTAGGCGAGAAACTGGAGCTCCGGCACAATGTGGTCATCTGCCTGGATTCGCCAGTTAGTGACTTCCAGCTCGTGCTTTGCATATATCTCACGCACCTGAAACATCGGCTCCTGCCAGGCGAGATGATCATCATCCAGCCAGTAGGACTCCTGTGGGGATGCATTGCAATAATTGTTGAGATAGATTGCCGCGTAGTCGGCTGCCAGTTCCGCTGCAATATCTGCTCGGAAATCACGTGGCCAGCGACAGATTTCCTCATACAACATCGTCACGACCGAACGCGCCTCCTTTTGCTCAAAGGTCAGTGCCAGCGACAAGGGAAACTTTTGTGCGTGCAGCTTGCTGACCTGCGCCTCGCCAAGTTCCCCGGCATGCAATGAAGCCAAGAGCGCGAGATCCTCTGAGGTTGCCGCACAAAATTTGCCAACAGCTCACCGCCATCGACGCTGCCGATGGCGGCCATCTCAGCACTCATGACCCTTCTCCCTTGGGCGGTTCGACCGCTCCCTTACGACTCGGTACAAAAACGATCGACGGCTTGGTCAAGGAAGGATCGGCGAAGTTCTTGACCTGGCTGACCACTTTATCTTGCGGGCCGACGGCTTTGGTTTCGTATTCCCCGGCTCGAAGCTTGTCGATCGGGCCAATATCGAGTACCCGCATCATGCAAGCCATGACGCAATATGGCTTGCGCCCAGCGTCGATTTCATCAACACACATATTGCATTTCTTGACGACTTTCGACTCTGGATCGAACTGCGGTGCCCCATAGGGGCAGGTTGCTTCGCAGCGCCTGCAGCCAATACAGAGTGTCGAATCGATATCGACGATGCCATCCTTTTTGCGCTTGAAAATGGCCCCTGTCGGACAGGCCGGCAGACAGGCGGGCTCGGCACAGTGATTACAGGACACATTCACCTTGTAGGCGTATACATCCGGAAAAGTACCGCCTTCGACATAGGCCACACGACGGAAGCGTGGTCCGGGTGCCAGACCATTCTTGTCCTTGCAGGCCATTTCGCAGGCGCGGCAGCCGATGCAGTCGACATTGTTGTGAACGAAGCCGAGCTGCATATCCGGCACGACCGGCTTGTAGACTTCCTTTTTCCGTCGCTTGACGGCGATCTTGATCTTTTCTTTATCGAGTTGCTGAGCCATTTCCAAACCTCCTAGAGATCACGACGGAATACGTGGGAACGTGCCGTGGATAGATCATCCCAGCCCGGTTTATGTTTGAGTTTGGTTTTCCTGATGCCAACCAATATCGTGTTATAGGCAAAGGCACCCGCCGGGCTTGGGCGATCGTCGGTCAACATATCCGGGTTGCCGGAGCGGTCGACACCCTCGGGATCAAGGTCTAGCCAGGCACCTTCGTAGATCACCGCAACACCCGGCAGCAGGCGTTCTGTCACGTAGACAGGTACTACCACCGTGCCCCGATCGTTGTATACCTCAACCACATCCCCCGTTCGCAGGCCGAGTTTTTTTGCGTCCGATGCGTTGACGGTCACTTCCTGTTCATAGGTTTCGCGCAACCAACCGATATTATTGAAGATCGAGTGGGTTCGGTGGCGTGGATGCGGGGTGATCAAGTGGAACGGAAAATCCTTGGTCTTGGGGCTTTTGAGGTATTCCCAAGGCTCTATCCACTTGGGTATCGAGGGGATATGCGAGCCATATCGGGTGCGACTCCAGTCAGCGGTTTGCGCCAGTTCAGTGCAGAGAATCTCGATTTTCCCTGACGGTGTATTGAATGGCTTGCCCTTTTTTATCTGGTCCGTGAAAGCAACATGCGGTTCTTTGAGAATGAACTTGTAGATACCGTGCTTCTTGAACTCTTCCCAAGGCATTTCAACATGCTGGTGGTGCATCACACGATTTTCCCACCATTCGCGTAAATAGGCTTCGTCAACGGCATCGTTATCGTAAAAATAGCTGCGGTCTGCTTTTGGGTTGAAGGTACGGCCAAAACGCTCACCGCCTAGACGCCATGCGAGTTCGGTGAATACTTGGAAATCGGTCTTCGATTCCCCCATTGGTTCGATCACCTTTGGACGGTGAATGTAGTAATGCCCCTTGTACCAGGGCAGGGCGACGTCATGACGTTCAAAATGCGTCGCAATGGGAAACAGGACGTCAGCAAATACACCGGATGGTGTGATGGTCGAATCCATGCAAACGACAAGATCGAGCTTCTTGATCGCCTCGACTTCCTTGCGAATATTGGTCAACTGGTTGAACCAGTCAGACCCCTGCCAGAAAATGCCGCGAATATTTGGCACGACACCGTCGAGATGATCGTCACGGGGCCACAGCCCGGCTTCTTCGCGCGTCACGTTCGGGTAATTGAGAACAATATGCGCCCAGCGATCGGATTTGATCGAGGCCCACCATTTGTTGGCATACTGGTCGTAGGGGTAGGCGACCGACTCCATATGAAATCCTTTGCCGACACCTTCAGCACAGCCACCAAGCACACCGATATTACCGGTCATTGCTTGTAGAGCGGCCGCCATGCGGTTGTATTGTTCGCCATAGGCAGCGCGTCCTGGTGCCCAGCATGCTTTCAACGCAGCCGGCTTGGTGGTTGCGTACATTTTTGCCAGTTTGATGATGTCCTCTGCCTTGATACCGCAAATCTCAGAAGCCCACTGCGGGGTTTTGGGCACACCATCGGTTTTGCCGAGGATATAGTCTTTGAAATTCTCCTGGCCATTGGGCGACTGCTTTGCCCAATCGGGCATTGTGCCGGCATCCATGCCCATGGTGAATTTATCGATGAATTCCTGATCTTGCAGGTTGTTACTGAAAATATAATGTGCCATTCCCGCCATCATGGCGGCATCGGTATTGGGGCGGATAGGTAACCACCAGGCATCATAGGCGGCGGCCGAGTCGGTATATTGTGGGTCGATCAACACGAATTTGCAGCCACGCTGCTTTGCCAGCCGCATGTAGTAGAAGGTGTTACCACCGTGGAATGTGTAGGCGGGGTTCCAGCCCCACATGATGATCAGTTTCGAATGGGCGTAGGCATCGTCTTCGTTGCCATCTTCAATGGTGCCAAAGGTCCAGCGTGAACTGGTTGTCGTGCCCTGATACGAAGGCACCGACCAGGAGTTGGTGCGACAGCCAAACAGACCAAGAAAACGTCCGAGCAAGCCTTCTATCTGGTCCGATTTATGCAGGACACCGTAGGAAGCGCCGGCATAGCTTTGATCGAGCAGCGCCTGGGGACCGTACTGATCCTTGATACGTTGCATTTTGTCGGCAACGAAACCCAGTGCCTCATCCCAGGAGGCACGCCGGAATTTGCCTTCACCGCGTTCACCAACACGCATCATCGGGTATAGCAGCCGTTCGGCGGAATAGATGCGTTGCCGATAAGAGCGGCCGCGCAGGCAGGCGCGTACTTGAGGCTCTTCCTCGGTGTCTTTGCCGAAAAATCCATTTTTCTGGTAGCGGCCATCATCGGATGACAGGCGTACAATGACATCGCCTTTTTTGTGGGCGATCAGTGCATGCCGTGAGCCGCAGTTATGCGCGCAGCTGGTGACGACGGTTTCGAGCTGGTCGTCAGTAGGATAGGGCTCATAGGCAAAGGCATTTGCTTTCTTGCTTCTGGTCAACGCGCCCGTACCCAGCACGGCTGCCGATCCTGCCGCCGTTGTCTTCATGAATGTCCGACGATCCATGTTGAGCGCGCTGCCCAGTATTTTGTCGATTTTGTGACTGTTCATTCTCGATGACTCCTGATCAGTTATTTGGCCGCTTGCGACGGATCTTTGCGGGGATATTTACTGGCCGCACCAGCAGGTGGTTGGCCCCAGCCAGGCCACTGTCGGTCGGCATAGGGAAAGTTGATGCGGTACCATGCGCGTCCGCCGTGGCAGCCGTAACAAGCATCGGCGCTTTTCTTGCCAGCTTCCTCGATGGCATCGGCCTTGAGAAAAGCGATATCCTTGTGGCGCTCTGTCTTGATCGCCGCATGGCAAGTCAAGCAGCTGTCACCAAAAACGCTACTGTTTTCCAGCCACGGGCCGGGAATGCCCATTTTCTGCGCGTTGAACTGGCCGTGGCACATCACGCAGACCCAGGGGTCGACCATTTTGCGCATCGTCAGTCCTTGCTGGGCGGTGGCGGAAGTTCCCGACGTCTCATCGCGTGGATCATTGCCCTGATGGCAGGTTGTACAGGACAGATCCATGACCCGGCCGGCATAGTCGCTGAGTAAATGCCTGGCATGGAACGTGAGCTGTTCACCCTCGTAGGTATCGAGTGTCTGATACCAGGCCAGTGCATTGGCGGCTTTCAGCCCAGCGGGTGATTGCGCCACTGGTTTCCGTTCCAGCACTTCCTGATGGCAAGCGAGGCACTGCTCGTCTGTCGCTTTACTGATGGCTGGCTGGAAATGAATCGGGTCCCAGCGTGCACGAAAATAGTCGGTTTCGGCTGTTGCATCAGCCCAGCCCGCTACTGGCATGCAGGCGGATAACAGGGCCCCAGCGAGCAGCAATGTTTTTCGGTGAATCATTGGATCAACTCCGACGGTTGCGAACTCAAAGAGCGGCATGGCGAGAGGTCGCCATGCCGAATGGCCAAAGGTCTGGTGTCACTTGGAGAACGGATTTCACCAAGGTTTCTGCTGACCTGACATGCCACTCATGCCATCCATACCCTGCATGCCAGACATTCCGGACATTCCGGACATACCGCGTTGACCGCCCATGCCAGACATCCCTGACATGCCGCGTTGACCGCCCATGCCGGACATTCCTGACATGCCATTCATGCCCTGCATTCCGGACATCCCTGACATGCCACGCTGACCGCCCATGCCGGACATTCCCGACATGCCACTCATGCCGTTCATTCCCTGCATGCCAGACATTCCGGACATGCCACGCTGGCCGCCCATGCCGGACATTCCCGACATCCCGCTCATGCCGTTCATGCCGTTCATCCCCTGCATGCCAGACATTCCGGACATGCCATCCATGCCCTGCATGCCGGACATTCCCGACATCCCCTGTTGCGCTGCGGCGGAGGATATGCCGACAGCGGTAATGGCGAGGGCGATGGCAAGCTGTTTGAACATTCGACGCTGTGGTGCTTTTTTCATGGTTGTGATCTCCATTGATTCAATATAGTGATTGAGGTTGCTTTCCCGCCGTTGAAATCGGCGCTTTTCTTGGCGTGTCACCCGCATTGATCAACGCTTGTGCCAGCCGCGAATATCGTATGGGCCGGTCATTCCCGGCCTGGTAAAAGGGGTGTACCAATTGCCCTGGTCTTCGAGAAAACGAAGACTCGCGGGGTAGGGAGGGATAACGCCGTGTAGTGCCTGTCGATACCAAGCGGTGCCCTTCTTGACAGAAGAGATGACTGGCGCGCCAGCGGGACGACTAGACGGATTCAGCCCCGCAATGTGGCCGGGTTCAGCATGAATCGGGGTGCTGAACACGATTGTGGCGATGGTGAGGAGTGTGCACGGCAAGTGTTTTGGTGACATTCAAGGTTCCTCGCTTGAGTTGGACAGGTGGGCGTTTAGCGCCTTTGTCCAGCATCTAGCAGAATGTGTGCCAGCTCACAGAATGTCTTTTATCACACTGATTTTTAATGAGTTATAAAAATGAACCGCAGTGCTTGCCCGCATTGACGAAAAATTATCAGCCAATATGTCAGGTGAATTTTTCTCAATGTTGCTAAGTCCTTGAATTTAGAATATCTGATCACTGACAATATGGCAGAGCAGCAGGCCATGACTTAGGTTAGTGGTGGAAACGGCTCAGATCTGACAGATTGGCAGTCCTGACTCGGATTTCCTATCGGGTGAACCAACTTGCACAAGGGAATGTCCTGACCATAAGGGGGCAAACAATCCATGTCGAACAAGCGTGGCAGCCTGAATCGTAAACTCACACTGATGCTCTATGGCGTACTGACACTCACATCCCTGCTGTTTCTGATACTGCTGTTTGGCGCCTATCAGATCCAACTCAAGAATGAACGCGCACACGTTTCATCCCAACTGAATCTACTGTTTGCCGCGACGCTCGAAAACGCCATGCTCAAACGTGACATAGACGGCCTGAGCGAGGTGATGTCACGTTTGGCGGAACAGCCGGAAGTCCTGGAAGTGGCCATTGTGAACCCACATGGCGAGATTCGATTTTCGTCCGATGAAAAACAAGTCGGCAAGAAACTTCACGCCGCAATTGGGGCGCTGTGCGAAGGCTGCGAAGGCAATTTCGATGCTGCTCGGATTACCACCCGTTTTGTTACTGCCGACGATGGCACCCGGTTGCTGCGTTCTGTCAACCCTGTTCTCAATAAACCAAAGTGTGCCGGCTGCCATGGCACGCCGGCAGAGCAACCGCTCAATGGCTTGCTGATGGTTGACTACGACGCAGAACCCATGCTGCAAAAGGCGCGCAGTAGTCTGCTATTTCTGCTGTTTTCCGGTTTTATCGTCATGCTACTGACCCTGGGAACAGTGTGGTGGTTTATCCGTCGTCATGTATTGGCCCCCGTCAATGAGCTGGAAAATGCCTGTCAACACCTGTCACGGGGTAATCTTGCGTACCGACCGACCATCGACAGTGATGATGAGTTCGGCTCCTTGAGTGACAATTTCAACCGCATGGCGCAACGGTTGGAAAAAAGCCTGAACCAACTGTTGGAAAAGGAAACCTACTTGCAGGCACTCATCGATGCAGTGCCTGATGGCATCCGTGTTATCGATGAGCAGTTCACGACGGTCAACGCGAACGATGCATTCTGCGGCATGCTCGGTTTAACACGGGACGAAGTTATTGGCGCGTGTTGCTACCACAATAGCTACCGGCGTGATGAGCCCTGTCCACCGACATTGATCAGCTGTCCGGTGCATGAAATCCATCAGCATCCCGTGCCGATAAAGACGATGCACGAATATGTGTCAGCCGACGGCAATACCATGAAAGTACAAGTATTTGCTGCCCCGATGGAGGTCGAGATCGATGGTGAGTCACGTCGTTTTGTGGTTGAATCGATTCGTGACCTGATGAAGGATATCCACTTCTCCCACGAACATAAGCTGTCTGCATTGGGGCAGCTGGCAGCTGGTGTGGGTCATGAAATTCGCAACCCACTCAGCTCGATTCGTTTGGCACTCGATACTGTATTGAAAAAACTACGGGGTAACAAACAGGTCGATGCACAAGCAATCGAGTATCTCGACCTGGTCGATGGAGAAATCGACAAATGCCTCGATATCACCAGCCGGTTGTTGAAAATGTCCTCGCTGCCTGGCGAGTGCTCACAGCTCATCGACCTGCATACGGCAATTTCAGAGACTGTTTCATTGGTGCGATATGAGGGTGAACAACTCGGCATCGAAATAACATTGTCATTTACGGCGTTGCCGCCTCGGGTAATTGCCACCGAAACCGATTTGCGGATGGTGGTGCTCAATCTTGTTCAGAATGCTTTTCATGCCATGCCGCAAGGGGGGCAGCTCAATATTTCGACACGAGTGGTCGGACGTGTTGTTGAAATCGACGTTGCCGATTCCGGAGTTGGTATCGCCGCCGATGATCTGCCTCACATCTTTGAACCGTTTTTCTCGCATCGTGCCGATCAGCAAAAAGGCGTTGGCCTTGGTTTGACCATCTGTCAATCTTTGGTCAAACGCTACCAGGGCACAATATCGGTGGTTCGGCCTGCTCGTGGGTTCACCACCCAGGGCGAGCGCATATAAACTCCCATAAAACCAGCAAGATATGAGATCATACAGAGAAACCACATTAGGAGTTTCCCGTGACCGCCTGCTTGATTGAACACTTTTCGCCGTTAGAAGACCCTCGTA
>JALSHZ010000130.1 GCA_026981985.1 Gammaproteobacteria bacterium
TATGTATTTATCGCGGACGATCTGCACCACCAGAAAGCCAGCCGACCCGGCAATCCCGAAGGCGGGCTGCTATGCCAGGACTGTCACACCTCGGTGGATATGCACGGTGATGGCAATATCCCCGGCACTACCCTGGCCCAGGTCGAAGTCGAGTGCGAGGATTGCCACGGCACACCTGAAAAAGCACCGTGGGATCTGCCCCTTGGTTATGGCGAGGAGTTCCAGAAGAGCATTGGCGACAAGCCACGCGGCTTGACCAAGGACCTGCCGGCATTCATGACCATGGGAACGGTCTACCCACCCCAGGATGGCTACCTGCTAACCGCACGCGGCAACCCCTTTGGCAATGTCGTGAAGAAAGGTGATGAAGTCATCGTGCATTCGGCCTCGGGCCTCGACTTCAAGGTGCCCGTACTGAAAACGATCAATGACAGTGACAGCTGGGTCAACGAAGACGCCAAGATCGCCATGACCAGCATTCCGGGGCACATGGAGAAGCTAGAATGCTATGCCTGCCACGCCGACTGGGCGCCCCAGTGCTACGGCTGCCATGTTACCGTCGACTACTCCAAGGGCAAGACCGATGTCGACTGGATCACCAACGGCAACAACGTCGGCGCCGATGGGCAGACTACCGATCATCCGCTGGGTACGAACGGTCTCACAAGCCCGGGCAAGGTCAGCGAGACCCGCTCTTATCTGCGCTGGGAAACGCCGATTCTCGGCATCAATGGCGAAGGCCGCGTCAGCCCGCTGATGCCGGGCTGCCAGGTCATCACCACAGTGATCGACAAGACCGGCAAGACGGTCGCAAAGAACGTCATCTGGAACACGCCGGAAGGCAAGGGCATCGACCACGCCGCGGTGCAGCCACACACGGCCGGTCGCAAGGCGCGTAGTTGCGAGTCCTGCCACAACAATCCGAAGACACTGGGTTACGGTATCGAGGATGGCCGTTTCATGCATGGTTATGACAAGGGCTTGGTGGTCGACCTGCAAACCGCTACGCTGGATGTGATTCCGAAACAGTTCACCAAACAGATCCAGGCAGTACCCAAGCTCGATCACGACCTGTCGCAGATCGTCACCCGCGACGGCAAGCAACTGGTCAGCGTTGGCTCGCACTGGGAGCTGACCGGGCCGCTGCCGCAGGAAATGCGTGACAAGATGGAGCGCAGCGGCCTGTGCAAAGGCTGCCACAAGAACATGTCCAACAAGGCACTCTGGTCCAAGGTCGATTCCAAGCCGCAGGGCTGGATCACCAATAAAGAACACCAGGATCTGATGGACAAGTTCATCAAAGATGCGGCCAAGGCCGCCAGCAAATAGGAGACACAGTATGAAACGGTTACAACACCTGCTACTGGCAGCATGTCTCGGGGCTGGCCTCACCGCCGCGCCACTACAGGCTGCCAATGAAGTCAGTGGCTATACCGTCAAGCAACTGCTCGAAGTCTGCATGGAGGGCGCCAATGACGCCCGTGAAGGCGCCACCGACGAACTGGCCTGCGACCAGTACATCCGCGGTGTCACCGACACCGTCGTCATCCTGAGAATGGACACTGGTTTATGTTTGCCAAAGGCCGATGGCGCACGCTCGGGAGACCTCAGCCGCGCCTTCATCAAATGGGTCTACGACGACTTCAGCCGCCGTGACCTGCCAGCCGCGCAAGGCGTGCTGGAGACACTGATAGAGAAGTTCGCCTGTTCTGGCGAATAGACTTGCAGGGTGGGTACCGCCCAGGTACCCGCCAGCACTACGACCTGGTGCGCACGCTTGTGGCGTGCACACCCTACGAGAAGCCGGTCAATAGTTTTGTAGTCGCTGCAATTTCACCTTGAGGGTGTCGTTTTACGACACCCTCACCTTGCGAGAGAGGCCGAAGAAAGGCGACTGGCAATTACGGTCTTGTCAGAAATCAAGGATCTGCTCGCAGCAACCGCTACAATCGGTTATCCTTCGGCCCCGTTGCCGCAACCCTGGATCTGCCTGAGTAAAACAATGCTGAATACCACCGCCACCATGGTTGAGAAAGGCTGACGATGCTGGAGGTGCACGGGCTCGCCTGCGAGCGGGGTGAGAGACTGCTGTTCGAGGATCTGAGCTTCTCAGTACGCGGCGGCGAGTTGCTGCGCATCGCGGGTGTCAATGGCAGTGGCAAAACGACACTACTGCGCTTGCTCTGCGGGCTAGCACTGCCGGACGAAGGCGAAATTCACTGGGATGGCGACAAAGTCAGAACCACCAGCGAACAGTGGCGGCGACAGACCAGTTATATCGGTCATAACCTCGGCGTAAAGCTCGAACTCACACCGCTGGAGAATCTCGAATTTTCCCGCGCCATCAGCGGCGCCAACAGCACCGAACCACTGGAGGCTTTGCTGGATCGGGTCGGGCTCTATGGTTTCGAATATGACCCCTGCCGCACGCTGTCACAGGGGCAACGCCGCCGCGTTGCACTGGCCCGCTTGATGTTCACGCAGACGCGGCTGTGGATTCTCGACGAACCCTTCGTCGCGCTGGACGTGGCCGGCATCGAATTCGTCGCCTCGCTGTTGAAACACCAGACCGATCAGGGTGGCATGGTCATCCTGACCACCCATCAGGACACCCCGCTGCAAAACAAGATCATCAAAGAACTCAGTCTCGATGCAGGCAATCCATGAATCAACCAGCGTTCCATGAACCCGGATTGTTCGAGGTTATCAGGGCCGTGCTGCGGCGCGAGATTACACTCGCCTACCGGCATCGCGGCGAACTGATCAACCCACTGATGTTCTTTGTCATCGTCATCACACTGTTTCCGCTCGGCATCGGGCCAGAACTGAACACGCTACAGCGCATTGCACCCGGGATTATCTGGGTGGCAGCATTATTGGCAACGCTGCTATCGCTGGACACCGTTTTCCGATCGGATTTCGAGGACGGCTCACTGGAACAGATGGTGCTCAGCCCACAACCCCTGCCGCTGATCGTCCTCGCCAAGCTCACCGCGCACTGGATGCTGGCCGGTCTGCCGCTGATCCTGCTGGCGCCGCTGCTGGGATACATGCTGGCGATGCCGCTGGACGCGTTGCCACCGCTGATGGCAACGCTGGCACTGGGCACCCCGGTGCTGACATTGATCGGCGCGATCGGCGTCGCCCTCACCGTTGGGTTGAACCGCGGCAGCGCACTGTTGTCTCTGCTGGTATTGCCGCTATATATTCCGCTGCTGATCTTCGCCGCCAGCGCGGTTGATACCGCAGCCTCCGGCATGTCGATCACCGGCCACCTGCTGATTCTGGGTGCGCTGCTGGTGTTCACACTGACCCTGGCGCCGCTGGCGATATCCGCAGCGCTACGCATCAGCACAACCTGACCTGAATGCAACAACCGGAAAAACCGATGTGGAAATTCATTCATAAATTTGCCTCGCCGAAATATTTCTACAATATTTCCGGGAAGATTCTGCCACCGCTGGGCTGGGTCACGCTGGCACTGTTCATTGTCGGCCTGGTCGGCGCGCTGTTCCTATCGCCGCCTGACTATCAACAGGGCGAAAGCGTGCGGATTCTCTATATCCACGTTCCCGCCGCCATGCTGTCGATGTCCTGCTATGTGGCGATGGCCATTACCGCTGCCATTGGCCTGATCTGGCGCATCAAGCTAGCCGATATCGTCGCCTGGGCCATTGCCCCGATCGGCATGACGATGACCATTATCGCGCTGATCACCGGCTCGGTCTGGGGCAAGCCGATGTGGGGTACCTACTGGGTGTGGGACGCGCGGCTGACATCCGAGCTGATCCTGCTGTTCCTCTACCTCGGCTTCATCGCGCTGCAAACCGCGATCGAAGACACCCGCAGCGCCGCCCGCGCCAGTGCAATCCTGGCGCTGGTGGGACTGGTCAATATCCCGATCATCAAGTATTCGGTCAACTGGTGGAACACGCTGCACCAGCCTGCCACGATCAGCAAGATGGGCAAGCCGTCGATCGATGCAAGCATGCTCTGGCCATTGTTAATCATGATTGCCGCGTACATGTGCTACTTTGCGTGGATTACCCTGAAGCGCTCTCGCTGCGAACTCATCTATCGTGAGCGCAACAGTTCCTGGGTCAAGAAAATGGTCAAGGAGGCATCATGAAAGAGTTCTTTGCCATGGGCGGCTACGGCTTCTATGTCTGGCTTTCCTATGCCGTTGCGCTCGGCGGCCTGCTGGCGCTATATCTGATGACTCGCGGTTGCGAAAGCCGCGTGAAAAGGCAGCTGGAAAAACGGCTGCGTCTCGAACAGAGGAGGAAATCCCGTGACACCACGTCGTAAGAGAATGATTCTGGTTGGTATTCTGCTCACCGGCATGGCCATCACCGCCGTACTGCTGATCAGCGCCTTCAAGCAGAACCTGTTGTATTTCTACACCCCAACCCAGATTGCCAATGGCGAAGCCAGCATCGACAAGGGTATCCGCATCGGTGGGCTGGTCAAGGATGGCTCGCTACAACGCAAGGAGGGTACGCTGGAAATCAACTTTTTGGTCACCGACGAGGTCAATGAGTTCCCGGTAACCTACAGCGGCATTCTGCCCGATCTGTTCCGTGAGGGTCAGGGCATCGTCGCCCGCGGCAAGATCAATTCACAAGGCGTGTTCGTCGCCGATGAAATCCTCGCCAAACATGACGAGAACTATATGCCACCGGAAGCTCAGGACGCGCTCGACGCCGCCAAGACGCTGAAATAGACCGACAAACCTACCACCGACTGAGGTTACACCGATGATTCCCGAATTAGGATTGTTTTCACTGATACTCGCATTGTCGGTTGCCCTGGTGCAGGCGACACTGCCGCTGATCGGCGCTGCACGCGGCATCGAGAGCTGGATCACGCTGGCCCGACCCGCAGCCTTTGCCCAGGCGCTATTCCTGTTCTTTTCCTTTGGCTGCCTGACCTGGTCATTCATCCACTCCGATTTTTCGGTGCTCTACGTCGCCTCCAACTCCAACACGCTGATGCCGATGATGTACAAGGTGTCAGCGGTCTGGGGCGCACATGAAGGCTCACTGCTGCTGTGGGCCTGCATTCTCGCCGCCTGGGGACTTGCGGTGGCCTTGTTCAGCCGACGCCTGCCCGATGCCTTCGTCGCCCGCGTACTGGCGGTGCTCGCAATGATCAGCATCGGCTTTCTGCTGTTCATGCTGCTGACCTCCAATCCCTTCGCGCGTCTGCCCAATCCGCCGCTCGAAGGCCGCACGCTCAATCCACTGTTGCAGGATTTTGGACTGATCATTCATCCCCCTCTGCTCTACTTCGGCTACGTCGGTTTCGCCGTTGCCTTCTCCTTTGCCATTGCGGCCCTGCTGGGACGCCAGATGGACAGCACCTGGGCGCGCTGGGCTCGACCATGGACAAACATCGCCTGGGCTTTTCTGACGATTGGCATCGCACTGGGCAGCTGGTGGGCCTACTATGAACTCGGCTGGGGCGGCTGGTGGTTTTGGGATCCGGTCGAAAACGCCTCGTTCATGCCCTGGCTGGTAGGCACCGCCCTGATCCACTCGCTCGCGGCCACAGAAAAACGTGATGCGCTCAAAGCCTGGACTGTGCTGCTCGCGATCTTTGCCTTCTCACTGAGCCTGCTTGGCACCTTCCTGGTTCGCTCTGGAGTGCTGACTTCGGTCCACGCCTTCGCCACCGACCCGGCACGTGGTGTTTTCATCCTCGCCTTTCTGATTGCCGTCATCGGCGGCTCGCTGACGCTCTATGCCATGCGCGCGCCCGATATCCGCTCAAAGGCGCGCTTCGACCTCGTGTCGCGCGAAGTCGGCATTCTGATCAACAATGTACTGCTACTGGTAGCCACGCTGACGGTGCTGCTGGGTACGCTGTTCCCGCTGATCACCGATGCGCTGGGCATTGGCAAATACTCCGTAGGCCCACCTTACTTCAACGCCGTATTCCTGCCCGTTACCGCCCCGCTGGCGGCACTGGTCGGACTCGGCGCGCTGATGCGCTGGAAGTCGGATAGCTTCGGGCGCGTGATGAAACCGCTACTCATTCCACTGGTCGTCTGCATCGCCGCCGGCTTCGCCTTCCCGTCGCTGGTGATGGGGCGCGCCTCGGTTAGCGCTTCGATTGGCATGACACTGGCATTCTGGGTGGCGTGGACCACGCTCTATGGCGTATGGGCCAGAATTTCGTCGAAGAGCAACCGGATGCAAGCCCTGGTGCGGCTGCCACGCGGCTTCTGGGGCATGACCATTGCGCACTTTGGCATCGCCGTATTCATCACCGGCATCACGCTGACCAGCATCTACAGCCACGAAAAAGATGTCGGCATCAAGGCTGGGGAAAGCTACGTCCTCGGCGAACATGAGTTCATCTTCGACGGCATCAAGCAGACCCGCGGCCCCAACTACACCGCCATGACCGGAACGGTTCGTGTGCTCGAAAACGGTGAGCTGTTGACCACCCTGCACCCCGAAAAACGCAACTACGGCCCGGGCGCCATGCCGATGACCGAAGCGGCCATCGATCCCGGCCTGTTCCGCGATCTCTACGTTGCCATCGGCGAACCAATCGGCCAGGACGCCTGGGCGCTGCGGATCTACAACAAGGTTTATATCCGCTGGATCTGGCTGGCCGCTATTTTCATGGCTTTCGGTGGCGTGCTTGCGGCTACCGACCGGCGGTATCGCAGCGTACGCATTGGTGACAAACAAGCGCAAACACAACAGACGGTTACCGCATGAAAGCCAAGTTCCTGATTCCACTGCTGATTTTCCTGGTCATCTCCGGCTTTCTCGGCGTCGGGCTGGTGCTCGACCCGAAAGAAGTACCCTCACCCCTGGTGGGCAAACCCGCACCAGCATTGTCGCTACCGGCATTGGACAATCCCGAGCGCATCGTCACCACCGAGGAGTTTCTGGGAAAACCGTGGATGCTTAACGTCTGGGCGACCTGGTGTGTCTCCTGCCGCGCCGAACACCGGCTACTCGTCGAGATGGCCAAGCATACCGACATCCCGATCGTCGGCCTGGACTACAAGGATGATGCTGACGATGCCAAGCAATGGCTGCGACAGCTCGGCGACCCCTACGCGGTTACCGCCTTCGACGAAAAGGGCCGCATTGCCATCGACTGGGGTGTTTACGGCACACCGGAAACCTATTTGATCGATAAAGAAGGCATCATCCGCTTCAAGCAGATCGGCCCAATCGATGCAAAAGTTATGCAAGAGAAGATCCTGCCGCTGGTCAAACAACTACAGGAGGAAGCGGCATGAAAAAGCTGATTTTGACCACCCTGCTTCTGCTCAGCTGGGCTGGCGTGTCACTTGGTGGCATCGAAACACGCCAGTTCGAATCGCCCGAACAGGAAACCGCCTACAAGGAGCTGGTCTTCGAACTGCGCTGCCTCGTGTGCCAGAACCAGAACCTTGCCGACTCCAATGCCGAACTCGCGGTGGACCTGCGCAATGAGGTTTACCGGATGCTCAAGGAGGGCAAATCGAAGCGCGAGGTGCTCGATTTCATGGTGGCGCGTTATGGCGAATTCGTACTCTATCGCCCGCCGGTCGACAAGGCCACCGCACTGCTGTGGTTCGGCCCGGTGATCATGCTCGCCATTGGCCTGTTGATTGTGATTCTGTTTATTCGCCGTCATCGCAACCGTCCCGGCGAAAACGACCCTGACGAGATTATTCCCGAGGACGATTACTGATGATTCTGTTTTCAATTGTTACCGCAGCGCTGGTATTCATCGCGCTGCTCTTCCTGCTGCCCCCGCTGCTCGGCAAGGCGCGCAATAACGCTGTCGAAGAAAAAGCGCGCGCGGCACGCAAGGCGCTAAAAGAAGCCGACGGCGCCGACCGCAAGCGCATCGCCGAAGAGCTGCTTGCTTCCATCGAAAGCGAACAGGAAGCCAGCACGGCATCGGTGTCGAAGGTCGGCGCCGCAGTGATCGGGCTGGCGGTACCGCTGCTTGCGCTGGGAATGTACGCCTGGCTCGGCTCACCGGCACTGATCGATGGCAAGCCCGGTGCCACGACGGCCGCTGCAACCTCCCATGAGGGCGGCATGACCATGACCGAGGCCATTGCCAAGCTTGAAGAGCGCTTGCAGGAGAACCCGGATAATGCCGAGGGCTGGTACATGCTGGCACGCTCCTATGTATCGCAACAGCAATTTGGCAAGGCGGCCAGCGCGATGGAGCGGGTTATCAAGCTGGAAGGTGAGAACGACCCACATCTACTGCTGCAATATGCCGATGCACTGGCGATGGCCAACGATGGGCGCGTCGCAGGTAAGCCCGAAGCCATTATTCACAAGGCGCTCGAACTCAAGCCAGACTACCCCGAAGCGCTATGGCTGGCCGGTATTGCTGAAAGTCAGAATGACCGCATCGCCGAAGCGCTCGGCTATTGGCGCAAAGCAGTTGCGCTGCTGGAAGACCAGCCCGAAGCCCAGGCTGAGCTGAAAAACCAGATTTCGCTGGCAGAAAAGAAATTGACCTCGATGGGTGGACAACCCGCACCAGCTACCACCCTTGCGGCTGCGCCCCAAACCAAGCCAGCTCCCGTCGCAGCAAATACCGGGGCGAGCATCAGCGTCACCGTTTCGCTCGCTGAAAGCATGGCGTCCAAGGCCAACCCCAACGATGCTGTTTTCATCTATGCGCGCGCCGTGAGCGGCCCACCAATGCCGCTGGCAGCAACACGCACTACGGTTAGCGCATTGCCCGTCACCGTCACATTAGACGACAGCCAGGCAATGATGCCGCAAATGAAGCTGTCATCGTTTCCGCAAGTCATCGTCGGCGCACGAATCTCCAAATCCGGCCAGGCCATCCCGCAGCCCGGTGACCTCGAAGGCATCAGCGGACCGCTCGATGTGAGCACAACAACAGAGACCAGCGTGACCATCGACCGGATTCGCTGATACATCGAATAATCCAGGCGCTTTGTTGTGCTTGCACCAACCCCCTGGTTGAAGGGCTTGAATACTGGTATCATTTAACGACTGGTTGCACTTAGGCATGCGAATTACTGTGCGCCTTATTTTTGCAACCAAGATCCACCACCTTATCCCTGGCGTCGGAAACGCCTGAGATCAATATGATTTGATGGGGGGAAATAATGATCCAAAAAAAACACCCACGGAACAACCATGCTTATTCTTACGCGCAAAACCGGGGAAACGCTCAGAATCGGTGACGATGTCACGTTGACGATTTTGGGTATCAAGGGAAATACCATCAGAATCGGTATTTCTGCACCTCAGGATGTCGCCGTACACCGCGAGGAAGTCTATCTTCGCATCAAGAAGGAAAACGAAGCGGCTGCCGACGAAGACGACGAGGCCAGCTGACCCTCTACGCCAGCGTTACATGCTGCCATCAGGATGTCCGATCAACGGCAGCGGCACATGCAGCGACGCACAAATCACGCGCATCAGCTCCGCTTCTTCAGGAACCAGTTTTCCATCCATGCTCGCCGTGACCATCAAGGCTGCAATGAGCCGTTGCTTATCCTGAATCCGCAGTTCATCCAGGGGGCCGAGCGCTTCATCGAGTACGGTTCGCCAGTCATCAGGAAAGGCGCGGTCGAGAGCATCCGGCAATCCCAGCGCCTGCAAGCCCTTTTCAATTGCCGCCTCAATCTGGGCGCTATCCTGATGCCCCTGCCGCGCCAGCACGACAATCAGGGCCGCAGCCTCGCTGCGCAGGGACTTGAGCTTGCGTGTTCGCTGGTAGCTGGCGGACGGCGGATCGAGCAGATCGTCGATCATCACACCCAGCATTTTCGCCACAGCGTATTCGAACACATCGATATGATCGTCGATGGCGATCAGCGCATCGATCAGGCCTTGCAGCTGGCGCAAATCCTCCAGCGGGCGACGTTTCAGCGCTGGAAAGGTCATTTCGATCAGCGGTAGCTTCTGCGTCGGTTCGATATTGCGTAGATCCTGCCAGATATATCGCAGCTGCTGCTCACTCTCATGGCCCAGCGTTTGCGCGACGATCAACAGCTGCTCATCGCGCAAAGACTGGTTCCGATCCAGTAGCAGCGCGAGTAACACTTCCGGCGCCCATTCCACCGAATGCGCCGCATGCTGGATCGATGGGCTCAGCGATGCCGACAGCAGTGCGGCCCACAAAAGCTGTTGACCATCCGGATTGCCGATCTGCCCGATCCAACCAGCGGCATTGAAATCAGTGGCGGCCGACTCGACCGGCGGTGGTGTTATGGTCTGCGCCAGCTCGGCCTTTCGCCGCTGCGCCATGCGCTGGGCGAAAGCCTCGAGATCCTGCTCGGAAAAATCGGGCTGAATACGGCGGATGCGCTCCAGTAGCGGCGGATGGGAGGCGAACAGGCGTGCGGCCGAGGCTTCTTCGAACATCATGTGATTCACCTCCTCGGTATCGATCGAGAGCAGACCATGCTGACTGTCGACGGCGATCTGTTTCAGCGCCCCGGCGATGCCGTCCGGATTGCGCGTGAACTGCACCGCCGACGCATCCGCCAGAAACTCGCGCCGACGCGACACTGACGCCTTGATCCAGCGCGCCATGAACAAGCCGAGGTAGCCGATAGCGGTAATCGCCAATGCCAGCATGACAATCCCGCCGCGGCCATCATTCCTTGAGCGGAAGCCGCGGTGGCGCATGGCGAGCATGCGGCGGCCAATCACGGCGATCACCAGAATCCCGAACAACACGCCGATCATGCGAATATTCAAGCGCATGTCGCCATTGAGAATATGGCTGAATTCATGGGCGATCACACCCTGGAGCTGCTCGCGATTGAGCTTTTCCAGCGTACCGCGCGTGACCGCGATCGCGGCATCAGAAGTGGTGTAGCCAGCGGCAAAGGCGTTGATGCCCGATTCGCGCTCCAGCACATAGACATCGGGCACCGGCACGCCCGATGCCAGCGCCATTTCTTCGACCACATTGCGCAAACGCTGACGCAGCGGATCAGCGGTATCCGCATCGACCCGCACCCCACCCAGCTCAGTCGCGACCGCCGCGCCGCCGGAACGCAATGTCATCGTGCGATACAGGCTGGCCAGCAGAATCACACCGGCGACGACAACACTGGTGCCCGCCAACGGCAAAATGAGATCCTCGCTGGCGACCTGGCCACGCCCATCGGCCAGGCCACCCATCGCCACCAGTAACACGATGTCGATCACCAGCACGAACAGGATGGTTGCCACCACGAAAGCGACGATCAGCCAGCGCGTCTGACGCCGCGCTCGGGCCTGATGTTCGAAGAAGTTCACTGCTGCCCGCTCAATCGAAGCTTATCTTGGGCACCTCACGCTTGCCCACGTCCTCGATCTCCAGCAGCTGCGCCGGCTGAAAGTGGAAACGATCCGCGATCAGGTTGGCCGGAAAGCTCTCACGGCGCGTGTTGTAGTCCATTACCGCGTCGTTATAGGCCTGACGCGCAAAGGCAACCTTGTTTTCGGTCGATGTCAGCTCTTCCGAAAGCTGCGCCATATTGGCACTCGCCTTCAGATCCGGATAGGACTCGGCCAGTGCGAACAGCCGTCCCAGCGCACCACTGAGCCCCTGCTCCGCCTGTGCCAGCTGCGCCATCGTCGCCGGATCACCCGGATTCCCCTTGGCCGCATTCAAGCCTGATACCGCAGCATTGCGCGCGCTGATGACGGCCTCCAGCGTTTCGCGTTCATGCTTCATGTATCCCTTGGCGATTTCCACCAGGTTCGGCACCAGGTCGTGCCGACGTGTCAGCTGCACATCGATTTGTGCAAATGCATTCTTGAAGCGGTTACGACCGGAAACCAGTCCGTTATAAACAGAAATGCCATAGATCACCGCGACAACGGCAATGGCCAAAACAACCCATCCCATGATTTCACTCCTTGACCGGCAAACCGGCGACATCAAACTCTCTCGCATTGTAGACCAGCTGCAACAGGAAAATGCGGGTACGCCGACAACCGGCAGCCACGCACACACAAACAGGAGGCAGACAAACGAAAAAAAACCTATACTCCCGGCATATTGTGAAATGTTCTTAAAACTGTTCGTAACTGTATTCGGAAAACCTCAGTAGCGTACCCAGATAGGATCAGGGTACACGGAACCAATCCCCGAACACGCGTTACGCCCCAAACCGACAAGGCGGCTCGAAATGGATTCACCGACCTGTATTATTCACCTGCCCGAGCGGCAGCCCGATTCCGCGATCATCTGGCTTCACGGCCTTGGTGCGGATGCGCATGACCTCGAACCGATCAGCGCTGCGCTGGCGCTGGATACGACGAGATCACTGTTTCCCAATGCGCCACGCCGAGAGATCACCATCAACAATGGCACGGAGATGCGTGCCTGGTTCGATTTCACATCACTGGACTTCTCCGGCGGCGAAAACACCGAACATATTGCCGCGTCCATCGAGCGAGTCGAAACGCTCATCAACGCCCAGATCGACCAAGGCATGGCGGCGGAACGCATCATACTCGCCGGCTTCTCCCAGGGCGGCGTCATTGCGCTGATGACCGGGTTGGGCTTCGACCAACCATTAGGCGGGATCATGGCGCTGTCGACCTATATCCCGGAGCAGATCCCGCTCGACATCGAACAACTCATTCCGGTCATTCAATGCCACGGCATCAATGACAGCGTCATACCCTATGAAGTCGGTCAGCTGACCAGCAAACGCCTGCACGCCGTACTCGGCGAACTGCACGAATGGCGTACCTACCCGATGGAACACGAAGTCAGCGGACAGGAAATCAGCGATCTGGCCAATTGGGCACAACGATTGCTGGGCTCACCCGCATCGGGACAAACACAGCAGGGCGTCGGCTGACCACGGGAAAATGATGGACATCTGGTCAGAAATCGCTTCCCGCATTTCAAAGGCCGTCGGCGGCGACTGGCACCAAGCGACACGCCAACCGGTAGCAGGCGGCAGCATCAACCAGAGCTTTCGCCTCAGTCATGGCGGCGACAGCTGGTTCGTCAAACTCAACCATGCCGACCGGCTGGAAATGTTTGCCGCCGAAGCGGAAGGGCTGCAAGCGCTGGCAGCGGCAAAGGCGATTCGTGTACCCGAGCCGCTGGACTGGGGCAGCTACGGTGAGCAGAGTTTTCTGATCCTCGAATACATCCCGCTTGGCGGCAGTCCAGACCCCGCGACATTTGCCACTGCACTGGCGCGGATGCACCAGCACAAACAATCGCAATATGGCTGGCACCGCAACAACACCATCGGCTCGACACCGCAGGACAATACCCAGTGTGATGACTGGGTGACGTTCTGGCGCGTCCACCGGCTGGAGTTTCAGCTGCGACTGGCACAGCAAAATGGCGCACCAGCACGTCTTATCGACCAGGGCATGGAGCTGGCGGAACAGAGCGCAGCCTTCTTTACCCGTTGGACACCCGCAGCATCGGTTCTGCACGGTGACCTCTGGTCCGGCAACTGGGGAGCCGATGACGCGGGCAAGCCCGTCATTTTCGATCCCGCCGTCTATTTCGGCGACCACGAAACCGATCTGGCGATGATGACGCTGTTCGGTCATCCCGGCAGATCATTTTTCGCGCACTACAACGCGGTTTTCCCCATTGATGACGGCTTCGAGCAGCGCAAAACGCTGTACAACCTCTACCACATTCTCAATCACTTCAACCTGTTCGGGGGCGGCTATGCCCAGCAGGCCGAGGGCATGATCCAGCAACTACTCGCGGAGCTGTCGGGCTAAGTTCAGGGCGAGTTAAGCGCCGCAGGCGCAGAGTGTCTCCATTCTCAACTGACAGCACGATCAGGAGGCCACCATGCAAAAACACTTCGCACTGTTCACCACGATTCTAGTCACGGGTCTGATGGCCTCACAGAGCACATGGGCCGACAGGCGTCACCGCATCGACAACGAAAGCTTCACCGACACCGCCAAGGTGATCAGCGTGACCCCGATCTACCGCAGCATCTCCAGCACCCGACCACAACGCGAGTGCTGGGAAGAAGAGGTCTTCTATTCAGAAGATGCAGGCGGTGACAATACCGCGCTCAACATGATCGTCGGTGGTGCGATCGGTGGCGCACTGGGCCACAACATCGGCCGCCACTCGGACAGCGCCAAGATTGCCGGTGCGGTCATCGGCTCGGCAATTGGGTATGATAGAGCGCAACGCCATCGTGGCAGGCACAAGCTTCGCCGTGGTGTGGAAGAACGCTGCCAGACCGTTTACGAGCAGGTTTCCCATGAGCGCCTCGACGGCTATCGGGTCACCTACCGCTATCGCGGCCAGACGTTCACGACCATCACCGATGAAGACCCCGGCAAACGCCTGCGCCTGCGTATCACCCTCACACCCCTCGACTGAAGCGGAATGAGAACAACAGTTTCCAGCATGATATTGATGCTCGCGGTTTCGACCACCGCGCTCGGTGCCAGTCAGACAAGCGTTCTGACAGCGGCGGAAGCAGCCAGCCTGGCGCAGCGCCAATACGGCGGCAAGGTACTCGATATCCGCCTGCAGAAGAATGGACGTTACCGGGTGAAAATGCTCAAGGATGGGCGTATTCGCGTGATCAATATCGAACGTCACCGCCGCAAGGGAGGAGAGTGATGCGCATTCTGCTGATCGAGGACGAACCGTCGCTACAGCACCAGCTCCAGGCCGCGTTACAGGAACATGGCTTCATCACGGATGTCGCCAGTGACGGTATCGAGGGGGAGTGGATGGCGAAGGAATTCCCCGTCGATGCGGCGATCATCGATCTCGGCCTGCCGGGCAAGAGCGGCATCGAGGTCATCGAATCACTGCGTCAGCATGGGCGCGACTATCCGGTGCTGATTCTCACCGCACGCGACCACTGGCAGGACAAGGTCAACGGCCTCGAAGCCGGTGCCGACGATTATCTGGTCAAGCCCTTTCACATGGAAGAACTGCTGGCGCGTATCCGCGCATTGATTCGTCGCAGCGGTCGCTGGACCCAGGCCGATATCAGCAGCGGCCCGTTCACGCTGAATACGCAAGAGCAGCAAGTCCAGCGCGATGGCAAGCCACTGACGCTGACTGCCTACGAATACCGCCTGATCGAATATCTGATCCTCCACGCCGGCGAGGTGTTGTCGAAAGCGCGCCTGACCGATCACCTCTACGCCGAGGGCGACGAGCGTGACAGCAATGTGATCGAGGTGTTCATTCGCCGCCTGCGCAAGAAGATCGACCCCGACAACAGCTTGAATCCAATCGAAACGCTGCGCGGCCGCGGCTACCGCTGGGGGCTGGCGCGCTCCAGCGGCTGATCATGCTGCAACTTGCAACATCGCTGCGCGCCCGCCTGCTCGCCAGCGCTACGGCCATCCTGCTGCTATTCATTGTGCTGACCGGCCTGGCGCTGGATCGCGCCCTGGATGCTTACACGCGACACGCCGAATTCGACCGGCTGCAGGGACTCGTCTATAGCCTGCTCGGTGCCGCCGAGATCGATGTCGATGGCACCGTGAGCGTGGCCTTGAGCCGGATTCCCGCGCCACGCCTGCAACAGCCGGACTCAGGCTTGTTCATCACTATTTTCAGTACCGACCGAAAGCTGGTATGGCAGTCGCCATCATTGCTCAGCAAGCCTGAAACCCTAACCTTTCCCGGCATCAATCAATGGCATTTCAGCACCGATAAGGGGTTCTCGCTCGCCTACGGGCTGGAGTGGCTGGTTGGCGAGAATCCGCAGCGAATCCAACCCTTCACTATTGTCGTGACCGACCTCGCCAGCCCGTTACAGGCCGAAACCGCACGACTCAGTCACCGGCTCTGGGTCTGGCTGGCGGCGATCTGCGCCTTGCTACTCGCTACGCTATTGGCGCTGATGTACTGGGGGCTGAAGCCACTACAGGCCATTCGCAGCAATCTCGACGATATCCGCAGCGGCAAGGCCAAACGCCTTGATGTGACAGTGCCGGACGAGATTCGTCCCCTGACCCAAAGCCTCAACGAGCTGATCGAGCATCTGGAGCGGCAGCAACACCGCTTCCGCGATGCCCTGGCCGATCTTGCCCACAGCCTGAAAACGCCGCTGGCCGTGATGCGCAACACCCCGGCGGCCACTGACGACCCACAGCTGCGCCAGCAACTGCAACGCATCGACGAGATCATCAGCTACCAGCTCAAGCGCGCTGCCTCGACCGGCAGCGGTGGCCTCACCGCCCCCATTCGCGTCAACCGAGTACTCACCCGCCTGCAACGCGCCCTGTCGAAGGTATATGCCGGCAAAGGGGTATCATTTTCCAATCACGTTCCCGATTCATATCGGCTGCGCATCAGCGAGGACGACCTGATGGAGCTGACTGGCAACCTGCTCGACAATGCGGCCAAATACGGGCGCTCGCAAGTGACCATCCTGGCACAGGGTAACGCATTGGTGATCGACGACGACGGCGACGGCTTCCCCGCCGACACGGAAGCACTGCTGCGACGTGGTCAGCGTGCCGACCGCCGCCAACCCGGCCAGGGCATCGGCCTGGCCGTGGTCGATGATATCGCCCGGGCCTGGGGCTTGAAACTGCTACTGACGAAGAACGAACAGGGTGGGGGGCGTGTAGTCATCATGCCGAATGGCGATGCGGAAGCCTATCCGGATTAAAGTGCGTTATGCGGCTGACTCTTGCTCTAGGTCCCAACCAGGAAACACCAGCACCGCCGGATGACAATGCAACGCTCTCGCCAATACCTTCGCCCTCTCAACACCCAACCGGACCCTATCGTTTTCTATTGCCGAGATAGTAGACTGGGGTATACCAGTCAATCTGGCCAGCTCATTTTGGCTCAGCCCCTGAAATTCCCTGAGAATCCTTACAGACTCACCAACTGATACTTCAATTGATTTTTTAGCCTTACGATAATCTTTCATGTTACTTCCTCCGATAGTCATGGGGCGTAACGTTTACCACTTGAACAAGAACTCGATCCTGATCAATCTTGTAGATAACTCGATATTGGAGGTTTAAGCGAGAAGAACGATGACCTTTCCACTCACCACTTAATGATTCATCTCTTAACCCCTTGATTTTTCTAAGCCCTTGTGGGCCTGAAAGATATACCACATCCTTCCACTTTTCGTACCTTTTCAGGACATCAGATGGAATAGATCCTAGCTTACGCACTACCCGCCTATGCTCGTATATCTCCCACATACCATATGAAGCATATATACCAAAAACGATATGTCAATGTTTTCTGGCACATACAACGCATTCACAATGACGCCAATCGGGATCGTCCATTCCCCGTTCCATGAAAAGTTCGGCATTCCCCGTCAACCGGGGCTGGTGCCCCAGGTCAAAGGCCACATCGAACTGCTGCCACCCTGCAATCACGCTGACTGTGTGCGGGGGCTGGAAGCGTTTTCGCACATCTGGGTGCTGTTTCTGTTTCACAACACGGCAGGGGATGGCTGGCGACCTACCGTGCGCCCACCCCGGCTCGGTGGCCGGAAAAAGGTGGGTGTGTTTGCCAGCCGCTCCAACTTCCGACCCAACCCGATTGGGCAATCGGTTGTGCGACTCGACGATATCGACCTGTCTGGCGGCAAGGTGATCCTTAACATCTCCGGTCACGATCTGCTCGACCAGACGCCCGTGCTCGATATCAAGCCATATCTGGGCTACGCCGATTGCATAGCCGATTCACGCGACGGCTATGCCCAGGCGGCACCCGCTTCGCTGGAGGTGATCTTCAGTGCCGACGCACTGGCTCAATGTCGCGAACTGGAACGCACCGGTAGCGGCGATGTGGTCCAACTTCTGCGCGCACTATTGGTACAGGATCCTCGTCCTGCATTCCACAAACGCCGATATCCCGACAAAACCTACGGTATGACGTTCGGCGACTTCGACATCAAATTCGAGGTGAGCGGGAACACCCTGTGCGTCACTCGGGTAATTACTGAAACCGGCGACGACAAAAGGTAGTTTTTTGGTGATGAAACTCTCCTCGTCACGTCCAAGGAGGAGTAGGATTTGGTTCTCGCCTTCACAATCTGAAACAATCAGGCACGGGCCACCCAGTGGTTGCCAATGGCTGTTGCAGCATGTGGAGAGGACCCCCATCCAAGCTGACAAAGGTGATGCCGTGGCAACAAGGGAATGCCAGACACTGAAGACCCTGCTGTCGTTACTCTATAAATCAGCGGCGCTGGCAGGCATCGTGACCATTGTTGTCACACTGGATGTTGCCCTTTCGCTAGCCGTGATTGTCGGTGCCTTTTCGCTATATTACGTCTCAAGAGCCATTGTCGCCCGCCTCTGCCCAACGCATGACCGTGACGAACATCAGGATGTCGTCCGCTCCCTGCGTCCCTCCCGCCAGCAAATCGAAGCCGCAAGCAATGGCATCAGCCCGACCTACACCAATAACGTGACGCCATTGCGGCGCAACACAACCAGCAAACACCGGGCATCAGGCCGCCAGTTGCCAGCTGAGCTGAAGGTCAAGCGCCGGTAGCCCGGATTTCTCAGCCGCCTCGCTACGCGACCCGGTGAGAATCCCGGGCTAGCTTTTTCGCCGCAACAGCCCGATGGTAAAGTCGTTGCTGTTGTTTTCGTCCTGCGGGTAAATGCCCAGCATCTCCTCATCCCAGCCCGACAGATCGAACTCGGGAAACCAGGTATCGGCGTCTTCGACCGACGTATTGACCTGAGTGATGAACAACCGGCCCGCCTGCGGCAGGAACAGCTTATAGATCTCCGCCCCACCGATCACCATGACTTCTTCCACATCACCTGCCGCCTCAAGCGCCTGCTCGGGGGAATGCACCACCGTGGCGCCTTCGGCCTGATAGTCTTGCGCATGTGTGAGCACGATATTTTCCCGCCCGGGCAGCGCACGCCCCAGCGATTCCCAGGTTTTGCGCCCCATGATGATGGGCTTGCCCATTGTCACGTTCTTGAAGAATTCCATGTCCAGTGACAAACGCCACGGAACCTCTCCATTGCGGCCAATGGCGCGATTGCGATCCATGGCGACGATCAGCGAAATGACCATGCAGATTACCTCTGTTCAGACGGCGACGGGCGCCTTGATGTGCGGATGTGATTCATAACCTTCGAGCGTGAAATCCTCATAGCGGAACGCGAACAGGTCGCTGACCTCGGGATTGAGCTTCATCCGTGGCAGCGGCAACGGCTCGCGGCTGAGTTGCAGGTCTGCCTGCTCCAGGTGGTTCAGGTAGAGGTGCGCATCCCCCAGCGTATGGATGAACTCGCCGGCTTCGAGCCCGGTCACCTGCGCCATCATCAGCGTCAGCAGTGCATACGAGGCGATATTGAAGGGCACGCCCAGAAAGATATCGGCACTGCGCTGATATAGCTGGCAGCTCAATTTCCCATCCGCCACATAGAACTGGAAAAACGCATGGCAGGGCGGCAGGGCCATATTGTCGAGTTCACCGACATTCCACGCCGAGACGATGATCCGGCGCGAATCCGGCGTCTTGCGCAACTGCTCCAGCACCTGCGAGATCTGGTCGATATGACCACCATCGGGGGTCGGCCAGGAACGCCACTGCGCG
Source organism: Gammaproteobacteria bacterium (assembly GCA_026981985.1). Classification (GTDB taxonomy): domain Bacteria; phylum Pseudomonadota; class Gammaproteobacteria; order UWMA-0217; family UWMA-0217; genus JALSHZ01. The sequence continues at coordinate 19,529 of JALSHZ010000130.1, forward strand.
CCATAGACCGGCCCCAGATCGCCATTGTCATCAGCCCATTCGTCCCAGATCGACACGCCGTTGTCGCGCAGATAGGCGATATTGGTATCACCACGCAGAAACCACAACAGCTCGTGAATAATGGAGCGCAGATGCAGTTTTTTTGTGGTGATAGCAGGAAAACCCTCGGCGAGGTCGAAACGCATCTGGTAACCGAAAACCGACTTCGTGCCGGTGCCGGTACGGTCCGTTTTCTCCACACCGTGATCGCGCACATGGCGCATCAGGTCGAGATACTGCTTCATGCCTGCTGTCTCCTGGACGCCCAAAAATACAAACCAAGCCCCGCCGCAATCATCGGCAGCGACAGCAACTGCCCCTGCGTCATCCAGTCGAAGGCAACGAAACCGAGTTGCGGATCGGGCTGACGAAAGAATTCGGCGACGAATCGGAACACCCCATAACCGAGCAGGAACAGACCCGATACACTACCCCGAGGCCGTGGCTTCAACGCAAAAACCCACAGAATCACGAACAGCAACAAGCCTTCCAGCGCCGCCTGATAGAGCTGCGAAGGATGCCTCGCGAGCTGATCGACGTGGGGAAACACCATGGCCCAGGGCACATCGGTCGGACGCCCCCAAAGCTCGCCATTGATGAAATTGCCAATCCGCCCCGCCAACAAACCCAGCGGTGCCATGGGCGCTACGAAATCTGCCATTTCCAGAAAACTGGTGTTCAGCTTGCGCGCATACAGGAATACCGCGACCGCGACGCCCAGCAGGCCGCCATGAAAACTCATGCCGCCTTCCCAGATGCGAAACAGATACAGTGGATCGCGCAGCAGATCATCGAATGCGTAGAAAAAGACATACCCCAGACGGCCACCAATCACTACCCCCATCGCGCCATAGAACAGCAGATCAGACACTTCATCCGGCTTGATGACAAAATCGCTGCGCCGCGCCCGCAACCTGCCGAGCGCCCAGAATGAGGCAAAGCCCACCAGATACATCAAACCGTACCAGTGAATCTTCAGTGGACCCAGCTGCAATGCAATCGGGTCGATTTGGGGAAAGGTCAGCATGGTGCGTCAGCTTGTTGGTGAATTTGAGGGACCGGCATTCGTAACTGCTCAGCTCACCACTGAAACACGCCATCTCTGCGTTGGGAAATGGTCATTTACACTCGTAAACTCACATTTCCCGCCTTGATCTGACGCGTTTCAGCGGCAATCTGAGCGGTTACGGTTCTATTTTTCTACCTACGGAATAGTTACCGGCATTCTAACCCGAATTTCTCACTGGGTCGGCGAGTCAGCGGGTAATACGACAGACCACGGCCTTCAAATACGCTGTCTCTGGAATGGCCGGATGAATGGGGTGGTCGGCGGCCTGCCCGCCCTGCCACAGAATTTGCAACTCTCGCCCGCCGATGTGCCGAACAGCGCGGTTGAGCGCCTGGATCAGATCTGCCCTGCTCAGGTGATGTGAACAACTACAACTGATCAGAATACCGTCGCGGTTCAGCAGGCGCATCGCCAGGCCATTGATGCGCTGATAGGCGTCGAGCCCTTTGCGAAAATCCTTCTTGCGCTTGATGAAGGCCGGCGGATCGACCACGACGACATCAAAGCTCTCATCCGCGTGCTTCAGCGATTTCAGTGCGGAGAATGCTTCTTCGCGCAATACGCCAAGCTGCGTCTCCATGCCGTTGAGCGCCGCATTGCGCTCGACATACTCGATGGCCAGCGGCGACTCATCGATACACAGCGCCGACTCGGCCCCATGGCGCAATGCCTGAATCCCCCAGCCGCCGACGTAGCTGAACACATCCAGCACGCGCGCGCCCTGCACCCAGCGAGAAAGGTCGCGACGGTTATCCTGCTGGTCGAAGAACCAGCCGGTTTTTTGCCCGCCCGCGAGCGGCGCGACAAAACGCGTGCCATGCTCGATCAGCTCGACCGTCTCCGGCAGCTCGCCCAATGCCACCTCGACATAGCGGTCCAGCCCTTCGAGGTCGCGGATTGCATTGTCGTTACGCATGACGATGACCCGTGGCGCCAGCACTTTCACCAGCGCATCGACAATCTCCTGGCGCTGCCGCTCCATGCCGGCCGTCGCGATCTGCACCACCAGCACATCATCGAAGCGATCGACCACCAGACCCGGCAGGCCATCACTCTCGCCAAATACCAGGCGGTAATACGGCGCTGGGAATACCCGCTCTCGCATCGCCAGCGCCACCTTGAGGCGATGCACGATCAGCGATCCGTTGAATGGATAATGGCGGTCGCGGCTGACCAATCGCGCCGAAATCAGCGAATGGGGATTGACGTAGCCGGTGCCCAGCGGTTTGCCGCGAGCGTCCTGAATCTCCACGACCTCACCCGGTTCGAAGGATTTCAGCGGGGTATTGGTGGTATCGACCTCGTTGCTGAAAACCCAGCAGTGTCCCTGGCGGATGCGGCGGTCTTCGCCGCGTTTCAGTTTGAGTACGGGCAGCGCGGAAGAGCTCATTGGATATCCTTGTTGTAGATGTTGGCGGCGTCGGGCTGAGACAGAAAGCGCTTGTAGTTCCAGTTGTACTGGTCGATCCGGCTACGGATCAAGGTTTCGATCGCAGCGTTCATCGCAGCGCAGGCAGTGGCGGCATCGTCACTGTAGATCTCGTTGTCGGCGCGACGCTGATGCAGACGATAGCGCCCGCCGGGCAAACGCTCGGCAAAGACGAACAATACCGGTGTACGCCTTTTGCGCACCAGCCGCGGCAGCAGAAACATGGTGTAGGCCAGGCGACCAAAGAAAGGCGCGTAAATGCCATTGCCATCGTCCGGCTCCTGATCCGGCAGTATGCCGACGCATTCCCCCTTCGCCAACGCTTTGCTCAATATTCTGACACCGCTGGCATCGGTCGGCGCCAGCGAAAAACCGGCATTCTCGCGCTGCATGCGAATGTATCTGCCGACCGCCGGATACTTTGGCGGCCGGAACATGTTCGTCATCCGCGCTGCTGTTGCGATGACGCTGCCTGCGTATTCCCAACTACCGAGGTGCGGCGACGCGATGACCAGCCCCCTGCCCTCACGGTAAACCTGCAGAATCGCTTCAAGCGCGTCGGGGTTGTCGAGACGCGCCAGCAACTCGCGCGGCGACATGCGCCAGATACGCGGCGCCTCGAACAATGCCTCGGCCATGGATGCCAATGCGGCACGTGCCTGGTCGCGATGCCAGTTTGCATCCCGGTCGGGAAAACAGAACGCCAGATTCCTCAGTGCCACTGTTTTCTCCCGTCCACCGAGCCGCCAGAACAGCGCTCCAACCCTGCGCCCTAACCAGAGGTTGAACCGCAGCGGCAGCCGAGCAAGCAGTCGCAACAGCCACACGACCAACGGATCCAGCCAGCGTCCACTCTGTGACCGAGAGGAATTGGAAGAGCTGCCCTCGTCCACCGTCAACACGACTCGGGCAACCCTTGACGCATCAGTGGCATCATCGTTGTCTTCAGTGTTTTGAACAGGTTCGGGTTGCCGGCCTCCTCCTGCGCCAGCAACTGCTTCATGTGCTCGCGCTGTGTCGGCATGGCGAAACAGGCGGGACAGTTCTCCGCGATCACCGGCAGCGCTGCCGACGCTGCGAAATCACGCAGCTGGCGCTCCCGCGCATAGATCAGTGGCCGGATCATGCGCAGATCACCCGCATCGATCTGGTAGTGCCCCTTCATCGTCTTCAACTGGCCACCGTGGAAGGCTGACATCAGAAAGCTCTCGGCAAGATCATCGAGATGCTGCGCCTGCGCCAATACATTGTAGCCATGCTCGCGGCAGGTCTTGTACATCAGGCCACGCTTCATCCGCGCGCAGAAAGCACAGTAGGAGTTATTGCTCAACTTGCTCTCGGCCATCGACACGATCGGCTCTTCGACATAGAAATACTCGACTCCGAGCGCCGCCAGATAGGGTTTCAGCGCCGCAGGCGAGAAGCTTTCACTCATCGGGTCGATGGTCACCGCCGCATATTCGAAATGAATGGGCGCATGACGGCGAAAATGTTCGAGTATGTGCAGCAGACTGAGCGAGTCCTTGCCACCGGAAAGCCCCAGCAGCACGCGATCGCCCTCGCGAATCATATTGAAATCGATCAGCGCCTTGCCCGTCACCCGGAGCAGGGATTTTGGCGGGCGCACAAAAGCAGCGGTTTGAGACAATGTATCCGGCATGGGTCAGCAGCAGGGCCACGATTGCGACAGCGGGGCTACAGAATACCCCGGCAGAACTGTGAAGGCGACACAGCATTGTCTGTTTCGCTATTGCCAACCGACGGCGATTGGTGAACTCCTCGGCTGACAGCGCATGAGCGTGGGTAGAGAATAGGCCACCACTAACAATAACAAATCCTGCACAGGAGGAACCGTGAAAGTTTCTGACCTCATTCCCAATTGGGAAAAGACTGCTGGCCACCGCAGCCTCAACAGCCAGTTTACAATCGACCTGCCACCCTTCGAAGCCGCACGCGTTCATGCACTGGCACAGATGTACCGCGACAAGCAACCGGAAGAGATCATCCACGACCTGATCATCGCCGCCCTGAACGAGCTGGAATCAACAATGCCCTATGTACCGGGCTACAAGGTCATCAGCAAGGATGATACCGGCGAACCCATTTATGACGACATCGGCCCCAGCCCGCTGTATCAGGCGCTGACGAAGAAGCTGTTGTCTTCGGCGAGCGCGTAGCCAACTCCCTCTTCCCCTGCCCTCTCCCCACGAGGAGAGGGCGTAACACTCACCGCTCGCCATTGATCTCATGCAATACGGTATAGGCTGCCTGCCGATACAGTGCGCTCAGCGACGGCAGGTTGAAGACGAAGCGGGTCAGGTCTTCTGCGGTGCCGCCATACTTGATCACCGCCAGGGCAAAATGGATCAACTCGGTGGCCTGGTTGCCGACAATGGTGGCGCCCAGCAGTTTTCCGCTGCTGCGGTCGGCGACGAGCTTTACCATGCCGCGTTCATCCCCCAGCATTGGCGCGCGGACGTTTTCACGATACGCCGCCACACCGCAAACCGGATCGAAGCCGGCCTTGCGTGCGGCATCTTCGTCCATGCCGATGGTGGAGAGCTCGGGGATGGTGAAGATGCCGCCGGGAATCAGTTCATCCACCGAACCGCGGTCATGGCCGAACATGTGCGCCGCCGCGCTGCGCCCCTGCTCCATGCCCGCCGAAGCCAGTGACGGGAACCCGGTGACATCTCCAGCGGCGTAGATATGCGGCACCGAGGTCTGCATATGCTTGTTGACCTCGATGGTGTTCCAGTCGGTGAGCTGTACACCAGCCATATCGAGGTCGAGCCCGTCCACTGCCGGTACCCGCCCCAGCGCGACAAAGACAGTTTCGGCTGCGGCCACAGTACCGTCATCGAGATAGACTTCGACTTCACCCTGATGTACGCGGTCGATCCCTTCGGCCCGTACGCCATGGCGCACGACCATGCCGGCATCGACCATGGCTGCTTCGAGAAACGCGGTGATTTCCGGATCGACAAAACCCAGCAGCCGGTCCCGGCCATTGAGCAACGTGACCTGGACTCCCAGCGACTGGAAGATCGACGCATATTCGCAGGCGATAACGCCGCCGCCGAGCACCACCATCGATTGTGGAATGTTGTCGAGATTGAGGATTGTTTCGGAATCATGCACCCACTGGCCATCGACCGGCAGCTCCGGCACGTTGCGCGGCAGCGAGCCGGTAGCAATCAGAATATGCCGCCCCTCGACCTCGTGCGCATCGCCCACCGCCAGCCGATGCGGTGTGACAAAGCGCGCTGCACCACGCATTCTGGCAATATCATGGGAGCGGAAGTTCTGCTCGATCTTGCCGCGCCAGCGGGCAACGAGATGACGTTTCAGCGCCATGAAGCCGCGCACCGTCGGCTGCGCGGTGGGATCATTGAGCACCCCGCCACGCCGCCCCCGCGCCAGAAACAGCGCCGATTCACGCAGCGTCTTCGACGGAATGGTGCCAGTATTGACCCAGGCGCCACCGGCGGGCCCCTTGTCGATCACGCAAACCGACTGGCCATAGTAGGCCGCCTGCAACGCCGCCTTTTCGCCAGCCGAACCGCTGCCGATCACCACCAGATCATACTTGTCCATTGCCATCTCTCCCGTTCACAGGTGACATATAATACCTTTAGTCAATCATCGTAGCTGCCCATGACGGGAAGAATCCCACGCGACTTCATCGACAACCTGCTCGCCAAGACGGATATCGTCGAAGTCATCAACCGGCGCGTACCGCTGAAAAAGCAAGGTCGCGAATACGCCGCCTGCTGCCCGTTTCACAGCGAAAAGACGCCATCATTCACCGTCAGCCCGGCAAAACAGTTCTATCACTGCTTCGGCTGCGGCGCCCACGGCTCGGCCATCGGCTTTCTGATGGAATATGACAACCTCGATTTCGTCAGTGCCATCGAGACACTGGCCGCCGACCTTGGCGTGGACATGCCAAGAGAGTCGGATGGGCACAATCACGAGCCGCGCGAAAACCTGCAACCCATCTATGATCTGCTGGCAGAGGCCGCCGCTTACTACCAGCAGACCCTGAAAGACTCACCGGTTGCCGTCGAATACTTAAAACAACGCGGCCTCAGCGGTGAAGTTGCACGTGACTTCATGCTCGGCTATGCACCACCGGGCTGGGACAACCTGCTCACCCACATGCAGGGCAAATACGACCGCTCACAGCTCGCCAAGGCCGGCATGACCAGCAGCAACGAGAAAGGCCGCGTCTACGACAAGTTCCGTGAGCGCATCATGTTTCCGATCCGCGATCGGCGCGGTCGCGTCATCGCCTTTGGCGGCCGCATTCTGCAACAGGGCGAGCCCAAGTACCTGAACTCCCCGGAAACCCCGGTGTTCAACAAATCGGCAACGCTCTACGGCCTGTATGAAGCCACCCGCGCCCGAACCCGACTGGACCGGCTGATCGTCGTCGAAGGCTATATGGACGTGGTAGCACTGGCGCAGTATGGCGTACGTAATGCCGTGGCGACACTCGGGACAGCAACCACCACCGACCATGCCCGCCAACTATTTCAACTGGTGCAGCGCGTGGTGTTCTGCTTCGACGCCGACCGCGCCGGGCGTGAAGCGGCCTGGCGCGCGCTCGGCAACAGCATGGGCGCGCTGCGTGACGGCAAGGAAATCGATTTTCTGTTTCTGCCCGAGGGCGAAGACCCCGACAGCTTCGTGCGCCGGGAAGGCGCCGAGCGCTTCAACCAGCTCGTCGATGCGGCGACACCGCTGTCTGCCTATTTTCTCGACAACCTCAAGACCCGCCACGACATCACCCGCATGGAAGGTCGCACCAGCCTGATGCTGGAGGCGCGTGAACTGCTGAAACCACTGCACCCGGGCCTGCTTCGCAGCCAGATCGAGGCCGAGCTTGAACGTGTCACCACCATTCCCAGCGAAAAAGCCGTCGCCACCCCGCCGCCGAAAAGGCGTGCCAGACAAGGCAGCCTGCACGTGACGCCGATGCGCCTGGTCATCGCCGGCTTGCTCCAGCACCCGGCACTGGCAGAGCTTGCATTCCGCCATGCCGACCCCATGATACAGGCGTTGCCGGGGCATGAGTTGCTCGATGAGATCCTCCAAACCCTGAAAGACAAGCCGGAGCTGACCCCCGCCATGCTGGTAGAGCGGTTTCGGGACACGCCACAGGCGGCGGTCGTCAACCGATTGGCCAGCTGGCAACCACCGATCAGTGGCGACGAAGCCCATGAAGACTGGGCACGACTGATGGAAGATGCGTTTCACCGCCTGTTGCAACAGGCACGCGAGCATCGCCTGGAAGAACTGCTGCATCGTGAAGCGTCAATGGGAGAAGCTCTCTCCCCACAGGAAAAAGAGGAACTCGTCACACTTCTGCGTCAGTGATTGACTATACTTTCAAACATTCACGCAAATGCCTGTCTAAGCATTTGGTAACTCATCACCAGTAACACATAAAGCTGGTGTATTTCCCTTGGTGAACATATAATCGCCGGTCCATTTTTGTCGGCCAGACAAACGTATATATATGAATCAGACAACTGAACAGCAATCTCGACTCAAGGAGCTCATCAGCCGCGGCAAAGAGCAGGGATACCTGACCTACGCCGAGGTGAACGACCACCTGCCCGATTCGATCGTCGATCCCGAGCAAGTCGAAGACATCATCAACATGATCAACGACATGGGCATCAAGGTGCTGGAATCGGCACCCGATGGCGACAGCTTTGCCCTGACCGACGACAATGTCACGGCCGATGATGAAGCTGCTGAAGAAGCCGCCGCCGCACTTGCCAGCGTCGACTCCGAATTCGGACGCACCACCGACCCCGTGCGCATGTACATGCGCGAAATGGGTACCGTCGAGCTGCTGACCCGTGAAGGCGAAATCGAGATCGCCAAGCGGATCGAGGACGGCCTGCACCAGGTGCAAACCTCGCTCGCGCACTTCCCGCAAGCCATTGAGGGCCTGCTCGCGCAGTGGGAGAAATACGAGAACGAAGAGATTCGGCTGACCGACATCCTGGTCGGCTTTGCCCAGCCTGATGAAGTCGAGCAACATCCACCCAAGAAGGATGGCACCGAGAAGGCAACGGCCAAGTCCGACGACGACGAAGAAGAGGAAGCCGTCGATACCGGGCCCGACCCTGAAGAAGCGCGCAAATATTTTGCGCTGATCAAAAAGCTGCAAGCCAAGGCAACGCGAGCCCGCGCCAAGGGTGATCGTGACAAACTCATGCCGATCCTGGACGAGCTTGGCGCGGCCTTCGGCCACCTGAAATTCACACCGAAATTGCTGCTCGAACTCGCCAACACACTGCACAGCACCATCGACCAGATTCGCGAGCTGGAACGCACCGTCATGAAGATCTGCGTGCGCCAGGCCAAAATGCCACGCAAGCAGTTTATCGACTCCTTTCCGGAAAACGAGACCAATCTCGACTGGATCGATCAATTCATCGATTCGGATCACGCCTACGCGCACGATCTGGCGCTGTATAAGGAGCAAATCGTCAAACTGCAAAGCCGCTTGCAGAACATCGAGAAAGCCACTGGCCTCTCCATCAACGACATCAAGGAAATCAACCGCAACATGTCGATTGGCGAGGCCAAGGCACGTCGCGCCAAGAAAGAGATGGTCGAAGCCAATCTGCGCCTGGTCATCTCCATCGCCAAGAAATACACCAATCGCGGCCTGCAATTCCTCGACCTGATCCAGGAAGGCAATATCGGCCTGATGAAGGCAGTCGACAAGTTTGAATACCGCCGCGGCTACAAGTTCTCGACCTACGCGACCTGGTGGATCCGGCAGGCCATCACCCGCTCGATCGCCGACCAGGCCCGCACCATCCGTATCCCGGTGCACATGATCGAGACCATCAACAAACTCAACCGCATCTCACGCCAGATGTTGCAGGAGATGGGACGCGACCCCACACCTGAAGAACTGGCAGAACGCATGGAAATGCCGGAAGACAAGGTGCGCAAAGTACTCAAGATCGCCAAAGAGCCGATCTCGATGGAAACCCCGATCGGCGACGACGAAGACTCGCATCTGGGTGACTTCATCGAGGATGCCAACGCGGTCTCCCCGATCGATGCCGCAACATCCTCCAGCCTCGGCGAAGCCACCCGCGGCGTGCTCGGCTCATTGACACCTCGCGAAGCAAAAGTACTGCGCATGCGCTTCGGCATCGACATGAACACCGACCACACGCTGGAAGAGGTCGGCAAACAGTTCGACGTCACCCGTGAACGCATCCGCCAGATAGAAGCCAAGGCATTGCGCAAGCTGCGCCACCCCTCCCGCTCGGAGATGCTGCGTAGCTTCCTCGACCTGGAAAACTCCTGATCCACCGCAGTTGGGCAGCCCCAATCGGGGCTACCCAAGTCGCACTCCATATCAGATAATCCCACCCCTTGCGGGCCCGTAGCTCAGTTGGTTAGAGCAGTCGACTCATAATCGATTGGTCGTAGGTTCAAGTCCTACCGGGCCCACCATATTTTTCAGTTAGTTACAACACAAGCTCTCAACGAGAATCAGGCCAAGCGGCGCATTGGGTCGGGTATTGGGTCGGTATTGTGCCTGGTAAGGCGCGCTGGATAGCCGCTACGCGCATCTGCTCCCATGAGTATGCTCGTGGCCGTTTTCAGCTGACAACCGAACCCGCGCCAAACCCTGATCAGAACGTGCCCGTAGCAGATCCCTCAGCTGGGTACTGTGGCTGTCGAGCGCTGCGGCGAGTCGGTCCAGTTGTAACAGCTCCTGATCCAGATCTTCTGGCAGACGCTGCAACTGCACTGCTTCTTCACGCAACACAGCGGCGTCATCTCTCACACCCCCTGTTGACTGCGATTTTTCATCGCTGCTTTTCAGTTCGCCAATTGAGCCAGCCAGACCTTTGACCTCGGCGACGGATTCGAGCACCAGCTGCTTGATGTCTTCTACCTGGGCGATGGATTCGGTAATCAGCTCACGGATGGTGCTGGCGGACTCGGTACTGCGCTGGGCGAGTTGCCGCACTTCGGCCGCGACGATTGCGAAGCCGTTCCCCAGCTCCTGGGCATGGGCGGCTTCGACAGCGGCATTGAGCGCCAGCAGGTTGATTTCAAAGGCAATATCTTCCACTTCAGCAATCGCCTTGTTGATCCGGTCACAGGACTCACCGACCTCGGTCACTTGCTGCAGCTGCCGATCGAGCGTTGCGGCAATACGCCCGGTGGCGGCGGTACACGGTCTGACAACTTCATCGACCGTCCTGGTTGTGGATTGTGGAGACACCCGGCTCAGCAGCAGATCGTTCAACTGGGGAACTACCCCTCGACAGGCCTGACCCAGCTGGGACAGACGCTCAATCGCGGCCACCATCTCGGAATAGACTGTGTGCAGGGCTTTTACCGAATGGCGGGCGTCGTCGAAAAAACCATCTTGAGGCATTGCGGACGCGGCTTCCGGTGCCAATTGCAACACGGCCGGATCGCGCCGGGATGTACGCCGAAAACCAAGATAACCCAGGGTGGCAATCGACAGGGCAAGCATCGCACTGGTCCAAATCGGCCACACGGAAGCCACCGGCACCGCTGCCGGCTCAGTGGACAGCAATTGCAACAACAGCCTGGATTGTCCACGCAACGCCTCCACGAGCGTTTGATGCTGTGATGTTAGCGCCGCGGCAGCCTCGGCTCGCTCCTGTAGCAAATCGGCAAACCCACCGCTGGCTGCTACCTGACGAGCGATAGCATCCAGTTCAGCACGGAGCTGATCACGCCCCTGCTCATCGACCCTTGTTGCTGCCTCGATAGTCTCCACCATACGGTTCAGCAATGGCCCAAGCTGCTCTTTCGAGACACGTTCCGCCGTTGTCTTCTCTAATGCCTTGAGATACTGGCCAAGATGGATGGCAAGGCGTGCCGCCTGTTGCGGCAGCTGTGGCACCTGGGGCGACAATTGGCGACTCCATTGCTCGGTCTTCCAGGCTTCTTGCCGGATCTTATCGGCAAGGAAACGGTGCTGCTGGTCGAGTACAAGCCAGCGATCGACGGCCTCCTGCAACTGGCCCTGCAACTTGTCCAGCTGGCTGTTCCCCGCCAGCAGCGTAGCGACAACGGATGAACTGATCTGCTGCGGATGCCTGGACTGTAACTGCATCAGCCGCTGCCGAAACATCTCCGTCGCGAACAACTGCCCGGTCTCTCCCGCTGCCAGCCGTTGCAACTGACCACGGTAGTCATTGATCAGGTTGAACAGTGGACTCAGCATGGCGGGTGCTGCCCTATCGGTCACAGCCTGGGCGGCGACATTGCGTGAAGCAGCACCCTTCGATAGCTGCAACAGCAACAGGCTGGCCACAACACCCAGGAGCGTCAGCATCACGATCAGTGCTGGCTGTGTAAGATTCGGCAGTTTCCTGTGCATTGCATTCCCTGGCTCAAGCTTCGCCCCGCAATTGCAAATCCGTGCAACATGCGGTCGTCAGACTATAATAGCCGCCCTCACCCACTTGTTTTTGTTACCCAAACGCCATCCACGTGTAGGCTGGCGACAGGCTGATGGAATTACCGGATCAGGAACGGAACCACATGACGCCACATCAACAGATCAGCCAACTGATGTCGTGGCTGCAATCCGAAATCATCGGCCAGGAACGATTGGTCCAGCGCATGCTCGTCGCACTGCTCGCCGATGGCCATCTGCTGGTCGAAGGCGCACCGGGGCTCGCCAAGACACGCGCCATCAAGGCGTTGAGTGACGGCATCCAGGCAAGCTTTCATCGCGTTCAGTTCACGCCCGACCTGCTGCCAGCCGATCTCACCGGCACAGACATCTACCACCCCGAAGACGGCACATTTCAGTTCGCCAGCGGCCCGATTTTTCATAACCTGATTCTCGCTGACGAGATCAATCGCGCGCCGGCGAAAGTGCAGTCGGCATTGCTCGAAGCAATGGAGGAACGCCAGGTCACGGTCGGCGCCTACAGTTATGAGTTGCCCCGGCTGTTTCTGGTAATGGCGACGCAGAACCCGATCGAACAGGAAGGCACCTACCCGCTGCCCGAGGCGCAGCTCGACCGCTTCATGCTGCATGTCAGCGTTGGCTACCCGGACAAAGCCGCCAGCCAACGAATCCTGCAATTGGCCAGACGCGAAGCCTTGGAGGCACTGACGGGTTCCGCTGGCGACGCCATCGAACCGGTGGCACAGGAGGTCATTTTCGCCGCAAGGCGAGAGGTGCTGGAACTGTTCCTGTCAGAATCGGTAGAGGAGTACATTCTCGAAATCATCGAGGCGACGCGCGACCCAAGCCGCTACAGCGAGCAGATTGCCCCCTGGTTACGCTGGGGCGCCAGTCCACGCGGCGCAATCGCGATCGAGCAGACCGCGCGCGCGACCGCATGGCTGGCAGGACGGGATTTCGTCACCCCCGAGGATGTTCGCAGCGTCAGCGCCGATGCCCTGCGCCACCGCATTCTGCTCGACTACGCTGCCGAAGCCGAAGGCATCACGCCGCAGATCTGTATCGAGGCCATTCTCGGTGTGGTACCCGCACCATGACGGCAGCAGGATGACGCAAAGCGGCGACACACAACTCGATCTCGACGCCATGATCAAGCTACGGGAAAAGGCACGCGGGCTGGTACCCGGCTTGCGCAGCCAGGCACTATCGCCGGCGCCATCCAGCCGCCGCTCGCTCCTGCGCAGTCGCGGCATGGAGTTCGACGAGGCACGGCTCTACCAGCCCGGCGACGATGCACGCAATATCGACTGGCGCGTCACCGCACGCCGTGGGGAACCCTATACCAAGCTGTTCCGGGAGGAGCGCGAGCGCCCGGTTTTCATTCTGGCAGACCTCCATCCCGGCATGTACTTCGGCACCCGCCGGGTATTCAAGGCCACGTTGGCGATGGAGCTGGCGGCGCTGATCGCCTGGGCAGCCGAAGCAGCCGGGGATCGCGTGGGCGGCCTGGTCGCAGGCGGTGAACACCACGACGAACTGCCACCGCGCAGCCGTCAGCCCGGCGTGCTGCAACTGCTGCACAGCCTGGACCGGCTACAACCGCGGCGACCCGGCGAGCTTCGCAGCGGTCAGCTCGATACCGTGCTGGGCCGGCTGCAACATATTGCCCACCCCGGCAGCCTGATCATCGTGCTCAGTGACTTTCAGCAGATGGGGCCGGCGCTGCGAGCCAGTATCAGCGCGCTACGACAGCACAACGACCTGCGTATCGGCTTCATCAGCGACCCTCTGGAAGCGCAGGCTCCGCACGTGGGTCGGCTACGCCTGGGCAGCCCTGAACGGCGCATCGAGGTCGATACCGATTCGCCGCGGCTACGCCAGCAGTGGCAGGCGCTATTCCAGCAGCGACTCGACGAGATCAGCGATATCTGCCGCCAGACCAGAACACCGCTGCAGCGGTTCGAAACCGCGGATGATCCGCTGCCATCATTGCGGGGACTGCTCTGACATGGCGGCGACAATCGATCCACTGGCTGAACTGCGGCCGATCCACTGGCCGGAAGCCATCTCGTGGTGGCCACCGGCGCCCGGCTGGTATCTGCTATTGCTACTGCTGTTGCTGGCATTGGTCACGGGGCTGCTGCTTCGCAAGCGCCACCAAAAACCTTCGACACGATCCGAAGCATTGGCACTGCTCCGCCAGCTCGCACAGCATGACGGCGACGACCGCGCCTTTCTCGCCGAGCTGAATCAGCATCTCAAGCGTATCGCGCTGGCCCGCTTCCCACGCCAGCAGGCTGCCGGACTCTCGGGCAGGTCATGGCTGGTATTTCTCGATGACAGCAGTGGCGGCGATGCCTTTACCACCGGGCCGGGGCAAGCACTGGGGCAGGCACCCTATCAACGCAGGGTGCAGCTCGACGACCGCAGCGAACTGCTGGCACTGTGCGAACAGTGGGTTGAGGCAACCTGGCAGCAGGACAGAGCGCACTGATGTTCCTTTTCCACTGGCCAATCCTGTTTCTCGCATTGCCGCTGCCCTGGCTGCTGCGCGCACTGCTACCCGCGGCACACAGCAGAAATGCGGGATGCCTGTATGCGCCGTTTGCAATACAGCTCACCGCCACCAGCGGCCACGGCCACCAGCGGCTACTGCAATGGCGCTGGTGGATACTGCTGCTGATCTGGCTGCTGCTAATCGTCACCGCGGCACGCCCGCAGTGGCTGGGGGAACCCATTAGGGTGCAGGAAAGCGGACGCAGCCTGATGCTGGCCATCGATGCTTCCGGCAGCATGGCAACCACCGATCTCGATCCAGCGAAAAAAGAATTGTCGCGACTGGAGGTGGTCAAGCAGCTGGCTGGTGATTTCATCGCCCGCCGCTACGGTGACCGCATTGGCCTGATCCTGTTCGGCAGCAATGCGTATCTGCAAGCGCCGCTGACCTTCGACCGCAGCACCGTGAAAACGCTGCTGGAACAGACAATGGTCGGCGTCGCGGGGCGTGAGACGGCCATCGGCAATGCATTGGGGCTGGCAATCAAGCGCTTGCGCAACGCCCCCAAAGGGAAAGGCGTACTCATCCTGATGACCGACGGCGCCAATACAGCCGGCATCGTATCGCCACGCCGGGCGGCCGAGTTCGCGGCTTCGCAGGGACTGCGTGTCTACACCATTGGCGTGGGCGCGGCGGCGGTGTCGATGTCATCACTGCCCAGCACACCCGTGATCAACCCCGCCGCCGATCTCGACGAGACGCTACTGCAATACATCGCGGAGAAAACCGGCGGCCGCTACTTTCGCGCCACCGACAAGGAACAGCTGCGCCAGATCTATCGCCTGCTCGACAAGCTCGAACCGGTCGTGGGCGGCGCCGATATCGTGCGCCCAGTGACCGAGCTGTATCCCTGGCCACTGGGATTGGCATTGCTGTTCAGTTTTGCGCTCTCGGCCAGGCCACTGCGAGGGTGATGAGGTGATCAACGATTTCAGCCAATTCCATTTTCTGCGCCCGCTGTGGCTGCTGGCGCTGATTCCGGCCGGCTGGCTGCTATGGCGCCTTCGCAAAGCTGCATCGGGGCAGGCACAGTGGCGGACGTTCTGTGACGATCACTTGCTGCCACAGCTATGGCTGGAACCGCCTGGGAAAGCATCACGGCTACCGCTGGCACTGCTGGGGTGCGGCTGGCTGCTGGCGATCATCGCACTGGCCGGACCCGCCTGGCAGCAGCTACCGCAGATCAGCTACCAGACCCATCCGGCACGGGTCGTAGTGCTCGATCTGTCCGCGGCGATGAACGCCACCGACCTCACGCCTTCCCGACTCGACCGCGCCCGCTTCAAGATCCAGGACATGCTCCAGGCCGCAGGCGAAGGAGAAACCGCACTGATCGCATTTTCCGGCGAAGCCCATGTGGTGACACCCCTGACTGACGATACTGAGACCATCAGCACAATGCTTCCCGCGCTGTCGAGTGAGATCATGCCAGTACAGGGCGATGCGGCCACACCAGCGCTGCGACTGGCCGCGAAGCTGCTCCGGCAAGCGGGTTACCCTCGGGGCGACATCGTGCTACTCACCGAGGGCGTTGGTGATCAGGCATCGACACTCAATACCGCCGCAGCGCTGGCCGACGAAGGCTACCGAGTGTCGGTACTGGGCATTGGTACCGCGGCGGGTGCCCCCATCCCTCTGGCCGAAGGTGGCTTCGGGCCGATGAGTCGGCTCGACGAAACATCACTACGAGAAATTTCACACCAGGGTGGCGGGCACTATCATCGCATCACCGCCAGTAACGACGATCTCAACAGCGTGCTTCCGAATCTTAGCCTGCTCGACGTCAACGCCAGCGAGGCAAGCAGCCACAGCCTGCTGCGCTGGGCTGAACATGGTGTCTGGCTACTGCTGCCGCTATTGTTGCTGGCGGCGGCCGGCTATCGCCGTGGCTGGCTCGGCGTGCTGCTGCCGCTGTTGCTGCTGCCACCCCCCGGACAGGCTGGCGATTGGCGCGCACTGTGGCTGAACCAGGATCAGCAAGCTGCCGCGCTACTCCGGCAGGGAGACGCCCAGGCTGCTGCCGAACGTTTCCAGCGACCAGACTGGCGTGCCGCCGCACTCCATGCCGGCGGTGACTATCAGGCTGCCGCAGACGCCTGGCATGCGCTGGCGGGCAGCGAGGCACGCTATAATGAAGGCAATGCGCTCGCACGCCTGGGACGCTATCACGACGCCATCGAAGCGTACGACGCCGCGCTCTCAATCGATCCCGGCCATGCCGATGCCGCCGCCAACAAGGCGCTACTGGAAAAGCTGCTGCACCAGCCCCCGCCCGCCAGCAACCAGCAAACAGCGGGCAAAGGCAGGGCCGGAGACGGTGGCGGCTCGACCCAGGCTGACAACGGCAACAATGCCACTGGGTCAGGCGGCCAGGGGCAGCCGCAGCAAAGCTCGGCTGCCACATCACCCAATGAACAACAGGCCAGAGAAGCACCTGGTGCGGCAACCGGGCGCCACCAAGGCGATACCATAACGCCGCGAGATGACACAGAAGCGCAAACAGGTGGTGAAGGCAACGCCGGCGACCCGCCACCACCACACTACGACGACAACATTGCACTGGAACAGTGGCTGCGACAGATACCCGATGACCCGTCAGGGCTGTTGCAGCGCAAGTTCCTGCTCGAACATCTACAAAGAAAACAGCCACGATGAAGCGACTGACAATCATGCTGTTACTGCTGGTGTCGAACCAGAGCGCGCTCGCGGGCATCAGCGCCTGGCTCGACAGTTACCAGATCGAGGAAGGCGAGATCCTGCGTCTGACGATTGAAGCCGAAGGCGACGTTCCCGGTGATCCCAACACGGACCCACTGCTGGCGGACTTCGAGGTTCAGGGTATCGCCAACGGCCACCGCCAAATCCGCGGCGCCAACGGCTTCATCAACTACTCGACCTGGAGCATTTCCCTCAAACCGCGTCACGCCGGTGTGCTACAACTCCCATCACTACAGGTCGCAGGCCAGTCGACACCGCCTTTGGCCGTGGAAGTGAGGGCGACCAAGGCTGCACGAACCGATCAGGGCGAGGTGCTTGTCCTTGCCGAGGTCAGCAACCGCCAACCCTGGGTGCAGAGCATGGTGACCTACACCGTCAGCATTCTCTATAACACCCCCATCGCCGAGGGCACACTGACGCTGCCCGAGATACCCAATGCGCTGGTGCATCGGCTCAAGGGCGATCGCATCGCCACGATCGAACGCAATGGTCAGCGCTACAAACATATCGAACGACGCTATGCGCTGTTTCCGCAATCCAGCGGGCGCCTCACCATTCCAGGCCCGGTACTCAACGCCAAGGTGCCGGCAGCCAGCCAGGGTGGACGGCTCGACGCCGACAGCAACCCACTGCAAAGCGGCAGCGGCGATTTCGATACCTTCGTGACCGCAACCCGTTCAGTGCGGGTCAGAGGTGAAAACCTGACGCTTGACGTTGCAGCGCCAGCCAGCGAGTTTGGTGTCAATGGTTGGCTCCCGGCCCAGCGCATCGAACTGACAGAGACAACGGATCATGGCCAGATCACCATTCGTGCCGGCGAACCGGTGACCCGCACCATCACGCTGCGCGCATACGGCCTGCTGGCCGAACAGATCCCGCCACTGCAACAACCGGGTGACAGCCATGATGGCATCTATTTCGACAAACCGGTCAGACACAACCGCATCGATACTGATGGTGTTGTCGGCAGCCTGACGCAGCGCGTGGTGTATGTGCCGCGCAAAGCTGGCAGCCTCGAATTGCCCGAAATAACGGTTCGATGGTGGGATGTCAACGCAAACCGTGAAAAGATCAGCACGTTGCCAGCGCAGCACTACAAGGTTATCGCCGCAGAAGGCGAAAAGGCTGCTGCAGCGACTAAAGCGCCGTTACCGGCAGAGGCAACCACGGCATCGACCGATAGCAGCCAGGATTTCCGCTTCCACCTGTCTCAGCCCAAACCATGGCAATGGCTCAGCGCAACCCTGGCATCGCTGTGGCTGCTGACACTGCTGCTGTGGCTGCGTGAGCGCGGAGATTGCCGCACGGCGAAAACCCGCCACAACAAGCCACCGAGCAACACACTGGCCAGAAAGCGCTTCCAGCAAGCCTGCCACGAGAACCTCGCCGGCCCTGCCAGACACTACCTGCTCGAATGGTGCCAGTCACACTGGCCAGACAACCCGCCAATCGGCCTGGAAGACCTCGCCCAGCGCATCGGCAACGACAAGCTGACGCCCCTGCTGCAGCAGCTCGACAAAGCCGTCTATGCGGGCAAAAAGCACAAATGGCGCGGCCGCAAACTAGCCGGGAAACTGAAAAAGCTGCCCCGACTCCGGCCCCGTGAAGAAACAACTGGAACACTGCCACCATTGTACCCAGGCTAACCCGCGTTTCTCGTAGCTGGCGAGGAATGCGGATCAAGACAGGAACCCCTCCCACTTGACACCTCAACAACCAATATTGTTCAATATTCACGAAACGCGAATACTGAACATGACACTAAAACCACAAGACATCCTGGTTGCTCTGAAACTGGTAGTGATCGGAAGTGCCCCCTGGACATACAACTGGCTGGCTACTGAACTCGGCATGAGTGCGGCGGAGGTTCATGCAGCTGTAAAGCGCCTGCTCACTGCCCAACTGATCGTCAAACAAGAAAAATCATTGCTACCGAACCTCAAGAACCTTGAGGAATTCCTCGTCTTCGGCCTGCGCCACGTTTTTGTGGCGGACTGGGGACAGGTTACTTCTGGCATACCCACCTTGCATGGTGCACCGCCGCTGCGCGACAAGATCGCGGCTTCATCCAGCCCCATTCCCGTGTGGCCAGACCCTGATGGAGAAACCGAGGGCATCTCATTTTCCCCGTTGTACAAATCAGTAACAAAGGCAGCGAAAACGGATCCGGCGCTGTACGAACTCCTTGTATTGGTCGACGGCCTCCGCGCAGGCGGCAGCCATGAAAGGACGCTAGCAGCTGCAGAACTGCATCATCGCTTCTACCCTGAAAGCGCAACGACACATGAAAAGCCGCACGATGAACCAGATACACTGTGGATATCAAGCAACCTTTCCGTTTCCCATTCAGCCCTTAGCAAACTGGCCCAAAGGTACCATATCAGCCGTCTGCAACTGTTCGGATCAGCGGCACGAGGCGAACTACAGCCCGGCAGCGATATCGACCTGCTGGTGGAGTTTAAGACCGACGAGGGGCCCTCACTCTGGGGAATGGTGGGACTTCAAGACGAACTATCCATGTTATTTGGTGGCCGAGCGGTTGATCTTGCGACTCCGGAAATATTGGAAAACCCCTATCGACGCCGCACGATTGAACCCGATTTGAAGCTGCTGATCGATGAAGCCACCTGAGCGCGATGCCGCCCATCTATATGACATGCTTGCTGCAGCGAAAGAACTGGAACAGATGCTCGAGGATCACGACCTGGCAGCCTTTCTCAACGACCAGGTGCTGCGGCGAGCTGTCGAACGGATAAGCGAAATCATCGGCGAAGCCGCCAGGCGCGTATCGCCGTCATGCCGGCAAATGTATGCTGACATTCGATGGCGGGAGATCATTGGTCAACGGAATATCACCGCCCATGAGTATGGCCGGATTGACCACGCGCTACTCTACCGAACAGCCATGCAAGACATCCCCGTACTGATTAAGCAACTTGAATCGCTGTTACGTCTATTAGACTAGTCGGAATAACGCTGCAAAACAGAAACAACAGACAAAAAAATGGGCGCTTAAAAAAGCGCCCTAAGCTAAAGGAGAAATAAGCCCGGAACCACCCGGAACAATCTACTTTAACAACCTTTCCTTCAATTGCCCGGCGCTGGCCCAATCCATTACAAGGCCAGCGCCAGTCAAACTTGCATGTAACTACTCAGCTTACCTCCTTATTTGCGCCAACTCTGCGTTGGAAGTGCTCATTTACACTTGTAAACTCCGCGCTTCCGCCTTGATTTGACGCAAAACGGAGGCAATCTGAGCAGTTACTGGGATTGTGCTAAGTGGTTATACACTTGCACTACTTGATTTTGGCCTCGGCGGAATCCGACGCGCCGGTGTTGTCGACCCACGAAATTTTCACGGCGTCGCCCTTGGCAGCTCCCTTGAACTTGAACGAGAGGTAAGGGTTCTTGGAAACACCACCACTCCAGTAAGAGGTCAGTACGTTCTTGCCCTTGGACTCGGCCTTCACTTCCTGAATGAACTTGGCAGGAATGAGCTTGCCGGTTTTTTTGTCCTTGCGCTGTCCGGTTTCCATCGGATGGCTGATCAGACATTTGACGGTGACAACGCCACCTGCTTCTTTTGCACGAATCTTGATTGATCCCATTGTGATAACTCCTCTTGCTTAGCCGCCGCAGCCGCCGATGGTGACTTTTACCTGCTTCTTGGCGGAATAGAGTTTTCCGCCAGCCTTAACGACCGCAACCACGTTGCCGGTCTTGCCCATCTTGATGCGGGAAGCGATATAGGGCAGTGCGCCCTCGCCAAGCATGGTGCTGGAGATCAGGGGCAGTGGATTGGCCTCGGCGACCAGCGAGATGCTCTCGACGTCGGCCATGTCGGTGGAGATGGTGACAGGAACGACCGCGCCGTTCTCGGCGATATCGGGTGCCTTGATCTTGATGTCAGCCGATTCGGTGGGTGCGCCACCGCCAATAGCCTTGATGGCGTCTTCGGCCTTCTTGCTCTCGAAAGCAGCCTTGGGCCAAGCGGCCAGGACAGCGCTGGGGGTCAACAGGCCAGCGGATGCAGCGACGCCCGCTGCGCCGGCAGCCAGGCTGCCTCTCAAAAATAGTCTGCGTTGCAT
>JALSHZ010000131.1 GCA_026981985.1 Gammaproteobacteria bacterium
AAAAACGACCGAAATCCTACCCCAAACTCATGAAACCTAGACCACAAGCCCGCGAAGAAGTAAGAAAGAATGGCCACCCTAAGAAACTTAAGTAAGTGCCATTCGGATTGAGGGGGATTTATACCACCTCACCAGACCAAAACTCCGCAGCACCAATCCCTCCAAACCTCCCTTTGCGAAAGGGAGGCTTTTGGTGGCTCCTTTGCGACGGAACTACATTCCAGCTTCCACCTTTCCCGGGGAGCTGGCTGATGGGCAAATCTGAACGCCGAAACTTGAGTTTAAACCAGAGTTGAGTGCATAGCGTAACGAAGCCATGTGACAGTCTGGTGGGATATGGCTCACAGTTTGATTGTCAGGGAGGAACAAAAGTTCCGCCGCGGATCGCGGGCTTGACAAGGCAGGAGGATCAAAAGAATGTCCTGCTACGTCATACAGAAGTGGACATTATTCTGCATGACGTAGCAGGGCGGGGCTCAGGGGTTACTTGTCGTAGACAGCCTGTGCAGCGGCAACAGCCGAACCGTCGGCCTTGAGCCCGACGGCTTCGAGCGCGCTCAAGCAGGTGATGACGTTCTTGCGGTTACTGGCGTAGCCCATCAGGCCGATGCGCCAAACCTTGCCGGCAAGATCACCCAGTCCGGCGCCGATTTCCAGGTTGAATTCGTTCAGCAGACGTTGCCGTACAGTTGCATCGTCATGTCCGGCCGGGATGCGTACCGAGTTCAGCTGCGGCAGACGCCATTCTTCATCGACGACGAAGTCCATGCCGAAAGCTTCCAGTCCTGCACGCAGGGCAAGGTGGTTGAGCTGGTGCCGTTGCCAGGCGTTTTCCAGCCCTTCTTCCTGTAGCAGCACCAGCGCTTCATGCAGTGCATAGAGCGAGTTGACCGGTGCGGTGTGGTGGTAGGCGCGTTTGGCACCGCCGCCCCAGTAGCCCATGACAAGGTTCAGGTCGAGGAACCAGCTTTGCACTTTGCTGCTGCGGCCTTTGATCTTCTCGATGGCACGTTCGCTGAAGCTGACCGGGGAGAGTCCGGGAACACAGGAGAGACATTTTTGGGTGCCAGAGTAGATGGCGTCGATGTTCCAGTCATCGACTTTCAGCTCGACGCCGCCGAGTGAGGTCACCGCATCGACGATGGTCAGGCATCCGGCTCCGTGGGCGATCTCCACCAGTGTTTTGGCATCGGAGCGCGCGCCGGTGGATGTTTCGGCATGAACAAAGGCGACAATTTTCGCGTCGGGATGCTGCTTGAGGGTGTCACGCAGCTTGTCGGGATCAACCGGCTTGCCCCATGCGTCGTCGATGGTGACGGCTTCGCCACCGCAGCGTTCGACGTTTTCAGTCATGCGCATGCCGAATACACCATTGCGGCAGACGATGACTTTATCACCGGGTTCGACCAGATTGGCGAAACAGGTTTCCATGCCGGCCGAGCCGGGCGCCGATACCGGCAGGGTCAGCTCGTTGCTGGTCTGGAAGGCGTATTGCAGCATCGACTTGACCTCTTCCATCATGCTGACGAATTCGGGGTCGAGGTGGCCGATGGTGGGACGTGAAAGCGCCTCTAGAATGCGTGGGTTGACGTCGGAAGGGCCGGGACCCATCAATGTGCGTGCGGTAGGATGAAACGAGCTGATTGTCATGGCGGTATTCTCTTGATCGTTGATCGTCAAAACGGGCCAGTATATGTGCTGGGGTGTGTGACTCAAGCCAGCGGTATTTGAATATGGTTATTCGTCCGGGTTGCGGCGCTCATGAAAGCCGAAACCCGAGTCATCTTGCACTGAAATACATGAAATGCAGCCACCCGGCAATAAAAGCGATGCCGCCAAATGGCGTGATGGCACCGAGCCAGCCAACACCGGTGAGCGCCAGCAGGTAGAGGCTGCCGCAAAACAGCAGGATACCGACAACAAACAGCAAGCTGGCGAGTGGCGCATGTTTACTGCCTTGTTGTCTGGCGACGATCCCCGTCAGTATCAGGGCGATGGCATGGATCATCTGGTAACGCGCGGCGGTGTTGAAGATGTCGAGCGCATGGGCATCGAGGTGGTTTTTCAGGCCATGTGCGGCAAAAGCGCCCAATGCCACGGCGATTGCTGCCAGTAAGGCGCCGGCCTGAATGCTGCGTGATGGTGTCATTTGTCGTCCTTTTCGGGCATGACGAGGCTGATGACTTTCCAGCCCGCTTGCGGGGTGGGCCTGTGCTCGGGGTCGCCGTAGATGCGCAGGTTGCCTTTTTTGGTGATGGCAAACAGTGGAATGACGCGATCCTGATACTTTTCCAGGTAAGCGTCGTAGCCAAATTCATCACTCAAGGTGGTGGTCTTGATTTCGGCGCCATTGGCCAGCGCTGATGCCAGCCTTGCATAGCTGATGTCTTCACCGAACAGGGTGCTGCCGCGTTGTTCTTCAGCCGCGGTGTGCACATCCGTCGTCTTGCTGTCGCGCGGGGGTGGCAAGGCATAGACCCTGTTGCGGCCAAATTCTGGTGCATATTTCTGTACCGCCAGCACGTTCAGGTGGTCATTCTGGGACAACCCAAGCAAGGTGCCGATCCCAACCAGATCGAGGTTGCGATCCGCCCGTGCCGAGATCGCATTGCCCCAGAAAGCCTCCTGTCCGTTCAACAATGCCGCCTTGACATTGGGCCAGTGACTGTCAGTCAGCAAGGTGCGAAAGCCTTGCTTTTGCAGTGCTTCGGCGATGGCACGCGCCACCTTGTTGGCACCGATGATCAGCAATCCGCGCGGTTCCGGTTCAGCGACGCCGAGCCACAGTGCAAGTGGTCTGGCGGTAGCGCTTTGCAGCACCACCGTGCCGATGATGACCATGAATGTCAGCGACACCATGGTCGAGGCCTGATCGAACCCTGCTGATTCGAGTTTTAGGGCAAACAGCGCCGATACCGCCGCCGCGACGATGCCACGTGGCGCGATCCAGCCCAGCAGTGCCCGTTCACGCCAGGTCAGCGTCGAGCCGAGCGTCGATAGCCACACTTTCACCGGGCGAGCAATGAACTGGATGACGAGAAATACGCCAATCGCCCCAAGGCCAAGCTGTTGCAGTTGCGAGGCGTCGATTCTGGCGGCCAGGATGATGAACAGCCCGGAAATCAGCAGAATACTCAGTGTTTCCTTGAAGTTGAGAATGTCTTCGATCGGCACCCGCCGCATGTTCGCCAGCCAAACCCCCATCAGCGTCACCGCCAGCAGCCCGGATTCCTCCTGAAAGTGATTGGAGGCGACAAAGGTCAGGAACACCAGCGAGAGCGTTACGATGCTTTGCAGATATTCCGGTATCCAGTGACGGCGCAATGCTACACCCAGCATCTGCGCGGCAATCGCGCCGAGCAGCAGCCCGCTGGCGATGATCTTGCCGAGATTCAGCAAGATATGCGCGGTACTTGCTTCACCATGCTGGCTGGCAAGAATGAATTCGAATACCAGTACCGCCAGCACAGCGCCCAGCGGATCGATGATAATTCCTTCCCAGCGCAGAATATTGGCGATACGGATATTCGGCCGCACGGTACGCAGCATCGGCACGATGACCGTCGGCCCCGTCACTACCACCAGCGCCCCAAACAGCAACGACAACGGCCAGTCGAACCCCATCAGATAGTGCGTTGCAATGGCGATGATCATCCAGGTTGCCACCGCGCCAATCGTCACCATATTGCGAACAACGTTCTCCAAGCCTTTGATTTCGGAAAACTTCAGCGTCAGGCTGCCTTCAAACAGAATGACCGCCACTGAAAGTGAAACGATTGGAAACAGCAGCGGACCGAACACGGCATCCGGGTCGAGCCAGCCGGTTACCGGCCCGGCGACGATGCCGCTCAACAGCAGAAACAGAATCGCCGGCAGTTTGACCCACCAGGCCAGCCACTGTGACAGTGCACCGAGCAACCCGAGTGCAGTCAGGGTGATAAGCAAATTTTCGTGCATGGTTTTTTTATGTCGGCTGAATTCCGGCGTAAGTCTAGCAGTCTTTACGGTGCCTGCCGCCAGACATGCGTTTGTGATGACAGTCGTTCATACTTTAGACCGACCACAAGCTGGAGATACCCCGTGGAAACATTGTCCTGGTTGTTGCCGCTCGCCGCGGTGACTTTTTCGCTGTTCCTGCTGTTCCCGGTGATCAAGGCCTGGCTTGCACGCGGCAAAGCGGTGACACTCGCCAATGGGGACGACACTGGTTTGCTCAGTGGGCGCAAACTGGTCTATTTCATGGCGCCGAGCTGTGGCATGTGCCGTTCCACGACACCCATCATCGAGGCGCTACAGCGTGAGCGCGATGATGTGATCACGGTCGATGCCAGCGAACGCCCGGATCTCGCCAAGGCACTGCATGTGATGGCGACGCCTTCCTTTGTTGTCGTCGATAATGGCCGGGTCGAAAAACTCGCGGTTGGTGCAAAGTCGGAACGACAAATCAAGAAAATGCTGGATGGTTGATTGACAGTCGTTACAGACACTGAAACAGCTTGCAGCGATGGAATGAACAATGAGTGAGCAGACACATCCGCCGGTAGAGGAAAAACTCAATTTCGAAACCGGGAGAATAGGCTGGGACGAGCTGGCGCGACATTTTGCGCGGGGCGTCGTCATTCGGGTAGGCGACGGGCTTGATCTCGTCAAGGTGGCCTCAGCAGTAGCCGAAGACGACAAGGCCGCCGTAGGGGAGTGGCTGGCCAGCGGTGCCATAGCCAATGCAGACCTGGATGATGCGCGGCGATGGGAGCAGAGCGGGGAATTGCTCTGGGCCGTTGTCGTGGCACCGTGGGTATTGGTGCAGGAGCCTGTGCATTGAGCAATGTCGGGCTCAACGCTTGGGTGCAAGCGCTACGGCAACATGGCCGCGACACCGGACAGCGGCATTTGCTGCTGATCAGCGGTGAGCGCGATTGGTGCTTGCGACAAGTGTCGTTACTGGCAGATGTCGAGCAGGCGCTCTGGCTGAGTGCTGAAGCGACCCCGGGCCGCCGCGTACTGTCGCCTGATAAAGCACGGACGATGCTTGGTCAGGAGGTCGAGATGCTGGTCTGTGATGTTTTTTCCACGGGCTTCGATCCAGTAGCTATCGCAGCATTGTCAGGCACCGTGACGGCGGGCGGCCTTGTCGTGATGCTGGCGCCGCCGCTGACAAGCTGGGCTGCGCATGACGATCCGGTGGCACGGCGGATGGCGATTCATGGCATGCCCTCATCAACACGCCCCTCACGATATCTGCAACGCCTCGTCCGTCTACTCAAGGAGGATTCACGGTTCTCACTATTGACCCAGGATGAGGGCCTGACAGCGGAAAAGCTCTCTTCGCCAGGCCCGTCTCGGCAAGTCAGTGAACGAACGGAGGACCAGCAGCGCGTGATTCGCGCCATAACGGCCTTGTCGGCGTCATCGCAGGCGGATGCGCTAGTCGTTACGGCAGCGCGGGGTCGCGGCAAGTCGGCGGCGCTTGGCATTGCCCTGGCGGAGTTGTTGCGGCAGGCAGGTCGCGAGATCTGGCTGACGGCGCCGCGGTTGCAAAACAGTGAGGTCATTTTTCGCCACTTGCTGGCAGCGTTGCCGGCAGCACAGCGTGAAAGAAACCGGGTCGACCATGCTGGCAGCACGGTGCGCTTTCTCGCACCGGACGCATTGCTGGAACAGGAAGCAGCCCCAGACTTACTCATGGTCGATGAAGCGGCGGCAATCCCGGCAGAGATGCTGCTAAAGATGCTGCGACAATTTGGCAGCATCGTCTTGGCGTCGACCGAACAGGGTTACGAAGGCAGTGCACGTGGATTTGCCATTGGATTTCGGCGGCAGCTCGACCAACATCGTCCAGGCTGGCGTCTACTGACCATGGCAACACCCATTCGCTGGGCCGAATATGACCCGGTTGAATCGCTGCTCGATGATCTACTGTTGCTCGATACCGCAGCACCGCCCGCGCCAGATTCGGTGCATATCAACGACATCAGGATCGAACAGCTCGACCGAGACAAGCTAGCAGCTGATGAGGAACGCCTCCGCAGCGTATTCGGGCTGCTGGTCGATGCGCATTACCAGACGACGCCAATGGACGTGCGGCATCTGCTCGACGGCGAGAACATCGTGGTGTGGATCGCAACCAGCAAAAGCCGGTTGATTGCAGCGGTCATGGCTGCCCAGGAAGGGGGATTGGATGCTTCCCTGAGTATCGAGATCTTTCGTGGTAAACGCCGGCCACGGGGGCACTTGCTGCCCCAGCTGCTCACTGCGCGGGGTAGCGATCCATTGGCAGCCACACGGCGATGCCTGAGAATCATCCGCATTGCTGTGCACCCTGCGGTGCAGCGGCGCGGCATCGGTAAACGCATGTTGGCGCATATCCGTGCGCAGCTGAAGGATGTCGACTACTTTGGCGCCAGCTTTGCACTGCACCCCGGGGTACTGCAATTTTGGCGACGCAGTGGTTTCGTGCCGTTACATTTGGGACTGAAAGCCAACACCGCCGCTGGTACGCCCGCAGTCACCGTTGCTGCTGGCATCGGTTCCGCAGGCATGGGCTTTGTTGCCGGAGCGAGAACATTTTTTGTGTCTGGGCTGCTTTGCCTGCTGCCAGATGCCTTTCGTGAGTTGGATGCAAGCAATGTACTGGCGCTGCTCGCAGAGCAGGGAGCGCAGCAGAAACCTACCGCGCTGAGCGATACAGAAATGGCGTTGGTCGAGGCCGTGGCTTACGGCCAACGCGGCTATGAGTCGTGTTGCGCGGCTGTGCGCAACGCAGTGATCCTGGCGATTGAGGCAAACCGCTTCCATACACTGTCCACGCGCCAGCAACAGGCTCTGCTGCAACGAACGCTACAATGCCGTGACTGGAAGGAGATAGCAGCCGCTACCGGTTGCAGCGGGCGCAACGAAGCGGTCAGCCTGCTCCGCGAGGCTCTGCGCACACTGCTTCAGCCCGATGCCTGATTGAAAATCTGTAACTACTCAGCTCACCACTGAAATCTGACGCGTTTCAGCGGCAATCTGTGCAGTTACGGCACTATTTTTCTATCAAGTGAGAAGTCCCGAAAATCTTTATGGGGCTGGGGTTCTCAACCCTTACTGCGTTCTTCTTCGCGAATCTTCTTCATGAAAAAGACAAGAAACCAGCCTGCCATTCCGAGGATAAAGAACAGAGTGAACATCGAGATGAGCCCGATGAAGTTACCGAACAGCAGATCAAGCCAGAATGCCATGTTTGTTCTCCACAGATTGATAGGGAGGCAGGATAGTACGTACCCTCGGTGGAGACATTGACCAATATCAAGTGAACCCCGGTCATCGATAACCTGTCTATTGGCGCGGTCAACAGTTAGAATCAGCGCATAACAGGATGACGCTCGATAAGGTAGCACAAGGATGTTGGACGGAGTGACTCACAAAACCATGAACAGTATGTACATACCCAGTCAAAACAACAGCTTCCTGCGGACACTGGCGCTCGTTCTGATACTGCTGGCGGCATCGTCAGCAGGGACAGAATCGGCTCGCGCCGGCAATCGTGTTCCAGAGGGGAAACCCACCCCGGAGATGCTCCAGGTGCTCGAGCAAAAGAAGCAAGAAGCCGAACGCTTGCGGCAGCGCGTCGAGGAACTCGAAGCGCTACTACGCATGAAGAACGAGATCAGCGAAGCCAAATCACGCGCTATCAAGCAGCTTGAAGCAGCGAAGAAGCAGGATGCCGGGAAATAGACCCGGCACCATATTCAAACATTGCCGCTGCACTTGACAGCACTTGGGAAAGACAACGCTTGCCCGAATTTCTCACCGGGTGGCGAGATGACAGCTCTCGACTCCTGTCTGCGCTGCATTCGTGCATCCATGCACATCATTGTGTAGAGCGGGGATGTTCAGTAGTAATACCTCACACCAACTGCAATTGCATCGTTGTCACTCAGCTGGCCACCGGCAGTCAAATCCAGTTTGTCATTGATCTGTAGTCGCAGGCCAAGATCAAGCCCGAGATCACCGGAATAGAAGCTGTGATAGTTGAGGTTGGCGTAGAGCTCCAGTGTCGGTGTCGCACTGGCGCGAAGGCCGGCAGAGAGAAACACACCGGTATCGGAATCGTCGATGCTGCCGCCACCCACATCGAATTCACCACGTTCAACACCGGCGGAGAACACCATGTCGGTATTCGTCAGGGTGGGAATGGCCTGGTGGTAACCCGCACCGAGGCTGAATTCGATATAGTCATCCGCCGCTGCAAAGCCAGCCAGCAGGTTCACATTTGGGTACGTGTCGATCGAACCCCGCAGATAGATACCACTCCCACCGGCATCGTAGTCGATAAAGCCGGCATCGAAGTAGTCGTAGTCGAAAGTGTTGGGCTGTGCTTGCAATTCCAGCGCTGCTGCCTGTGCGCTGATGGTGGATGCGAGTAACAGTAGGGGGAGGGCTTTGTGCATGTTCACTCCTGGCTATTGCATTCGAGTCATTTTGCGGTAGAGCATAGGCAAAAGCGAAGGCCGATGAAAGTGCTTTACTTGATAACGCTTCGGCAGCGCTGGAATGCTGGCGCAGTTCTTGCACGATTCCGGTACAACTGTTTTTTCATCAGCCGGAGACCGAACCATGCCCAGATTCCGCACACTGTCTGTCGCCATTTTGGCCATCAGCCCACTCGTTATTGCCAACGCCGAACCTGCCACCGAAATTGAAATCCCGCAGGGAGACCCCGAGGCATTGAAAGATGCTCTGGAAAGTCGAGGCTGGCGAGTCGAGAAAGACGCTGGTGGTGATCTACTCGTCTACCCCGCGACAGCAGCCGAAGCGTCAGCGACTGCGACTGCGACTGCGACCAGCAAGAAACCAGATGCCGACAATACAACTGATCTCGTTGTCGATGTTGACCAGCTTGGCGAGCTGGAAGCCATGGCAAAACAAAGGGGATGGAAAGTCGAGCGAAATGCTGCTGGGGACTTGTTGTTATATCCAAGCACCTTTGTTGGCGGCGATGCATCACAAAAAACGGAGCCTGCCAAAAAGTCAGAATTTACAACGCCGACCGCCGATACGACAATCGATGCAACCGCGCTCGATCATCTGGAGCAGACCCTCGGCAAAAAAGGTTGGCAGGTCGAACGAAACGCTGATGGAGATCTGCTGCTGTATCCTGCGGCAGCAGATGAGCAGCGCCCGCCAGGGCAACATCTGACGGTTCATGTCACTGCATTCAAGCAATGTGTCGATGACACGAGCGAGACCATTCATCTCGCCAACATATCCCTGCCCATCGGCAGTGAATCCGATGCCAAAGCCATCGCCAACGCATGGTTAACCGTATTCGGCAAGGGTGGTGACAGTATCGGGAAAATTCGTCGGGTGAATATGCTCTATATCGTCAGCGTCGTTTCCTCGAAACAGCCGCACACCCTCCTGAGGCAGCTGGTTATCGACCAGCGTACTGGCAACGTTATCTCGATTCCCTGATATTTCGGCAGATTCCTTTATCCCGCGCAGGTCGAATGCATTTCGCGACTGCGCGGGACAAATTGTCAGAAAAAATCGCCTTGCCAATAAATCACGTGACCATTTGTCACGATTTATCATCCTGCCTGCCATGCATTCTCAGCGATTATTCAGTGATCGGTGCTGATCGCTGTCACAGCCGATCTTCCCCGTTAGCATCTTGGTACGACAAGCAGCTGAAATAAGGTGAGTTTTAGCTTTCCTGCTTATACTGATCCACTGCATTGAGCGTTAACCTGATGTCGTTCCTGAAGGTTGGCACCGCTCTTGCTTAGTTGTGATTGAGTTCACCATTTTTCATGGCAAGGCAAGAGCGAGGTAATTGATCGGCATGACAACAATGCAATGCAAGGTACTCGGAATTGTTTGTGCCATTTATTTTTTGGTAGTTCAGTCCCCGCTCACCTATGCCGAAAGCCAAGTTTCGGTGCTGTTGGGCATTGAAGGTTATTTCGTCAAGCTGCCTTCCGGTGACATTTACTTGTTTCCGAAAGCATCCAGTGCCCCCCATGTACCGCAGACACGGACTTCAAGCAATCCCGGCGATCGTGCTGCACATCATCGTGAAAACATACACCAGCCCGCTGGCGCTTACGCAAAACGTATCAGTCGCCCGAGATCCCTGCGGGGCCATCCGCGGCTATCTCGTATGCCCCCACCGCCTCCAGCATTTGGGCGTGAAACGCCTGATTTTTTTGCGACTGAATTACACCATCGCTATCCGCTTTTCATGCCGCGATTCGATGCGGCGAAAAGTACTCACCGCTAACCAAGTCGCGGCGAGTTATTCAACCACCACCTAAGTCAAGAGGAAATATCTGATGATCAAACGAATGTGTAAAAAACACACCATGAAAAAACCCTCCAAAACAAAGATGCTACTGACTGCCTTGGCCGTTAGCATCGGCCTTGCCACCTCCCAGGCTTCAGCCATGAGTGGCATGTCGGGGATGAGCGGCATGTCGGGAAATCAAGGCTATTTCCGCATTACCCCCCAGGGACAGATCTATTTCTACCCACAAAGTGGGATGTCAGGCATGTCCGGTATGCAGGGCATGAGCGGCATGGGTGGCATGTCTGGAATGTCGGGCATGGGTGGCCAGCGTGGCATGTCGGGGATGTCCGGCATGCAGGGCATGGACGGCATGTCAGGTATGAGCGGTATGAGCGGTATGAGCGGTATGAGCGGTATGGGTGGCATGTCAGGCATGTCGGGAATGCAAGGCATGGACGGCATGAGCGGGATGTCAGGTATGGGTGGCATGTCTGGAATGTCGGGCATGGGCGGCCAGCGTGGCATGTCGGGGATGTCCGGCATGCAGGGCATGGACGGCATGAGCGGAATGTCAGGTATGGGTGGCATGTCTGGAATGTCGGGCATGGGCGGCCAGCGCGGCATGTCGGGGATGTCCGGAATGCAAGGCATGGACGGCATGAGCGGAATGTCAGGTATGGGCGGAATGTCTGGAATGTCGGGCATGGGCGGCCAGCGTGGCATGTCTGGAATGTCCGGCATGAGTGGTATGTCTGGCTATTTCCGGATTACACCTGAAGGGCAGATCTTCTTTTATCCTCAGCAGGGGATGTCGGGGATGAGTGGCATGTCGGGAATGCAAGGTATGGACGGCATGAGCGGAATGTCCGGGATGCAAGGCATGAACGGTATGAGCGGGATGTCTGGAATGTCCGGCATGGGAGGCATGAGTGGCATGAGTGGCATGAGTGGCATGTCGGGGATGCAAGGCATGAGCGGCAACAAGGCTTCTAGCTGGACACCACCGAAGTAGCGCAGTAACAAGTTGGCGGCAGCGCCTTATGGATCTGTCGCCAATTTATCAAAGCCAATTTGCAACGTACCTTTTTCTGGAAATTACTCCTATGTCGATGCAGACGGCATGGGAGTTTTTTTATATTGGGAAAACCCCCTTGTAGACTCAAGCAACAAGTGAAGGTTCATCAATCCGGTGAAATTACATTGCGAGACGACTGATCAGCGTTTGTGCTTCGAATAGATGCTCCCGAAGATCAAGGCATGTTTCCAAATCACTGACGTCATCCTGAAAAATGGCGAGTGGCAGTACAAGGAGATGATCGAATGTCGTGTTGCAGATGTGACGAAGCCATAGCTGACGTTCATTCTCATCTTTTGCTGCCAGCAGTGATTCGATGTTGAAGGCGATAACGGCCCCCGCCGATGCACGTTTCGCCAGTTCTTGTGCCAGCTCATCGAGGTGAATTTCATGGGCCAGCATCCCGTGCCCCTTCATTACTTCGGCGCGAAAATCAAAAAAACATGCCCTAATCTCATGGGCAACAGCACGACAGATGTCGGGACGATACTCCGGCATCAGCAGTGGTATCGGCAAAGGGTTTTCAGAATCGGTTGATGCAAGAAACCGATGCAGTGTTTTGCGCCAGGTATTTGTCAGTTCGGTCATGACTCTTCCAGTACTTGAAACAGATGTCGATAGGGCTGGTGTTGCGTACAGATTGGGCAATCATCCTGCAATCCACCATGGACGATTGGTTGTTTGAAGTGAATGCCACAGCGAGTACACCGTGACCGGTGTAGCGGAATCTTGCGCTGAATCGCTGCCTTGCAATGCGCGACCTGCATCGCATCTGACCCGCAGACATCACGGCATATCATGCAGCCGGTACAACGAACGGCATCGATCTGATAATAGCTGTCCGTGTCGTTCTCGTGTAACGACAGTGCCTCATGCGGACAGGCATTGATACAACCATCACAGCCGATGCAACGGGAAATGTCGATAACCGGTACATTGGGAAAAAGATCGCTGTCTGTATCGGTGCTGGGTAGTGATGCGACCCATACAGCTGCACTGGTTTTCGCAACATCGCCATTTAAGGAATCTCTGATTAATCCCCGGAAACTGCTAAAATAGCAGCATTCGCTAATATCAGGCAAAGAAGATATTCAAATGCAGCAACAAAGCTTCGTAGCAGAGGATTTTGAACGGTATCGCAAACC
>JALSHZ010000132.1 GCA_026981985.1 Gammaproteobacteria bacterium
CGGCCGACGCAGGCCATCCATGGCCTGCCCCTTCGGGCTGATCCCGACTGGGCCTGCGATGCTCGGGCGGGCAAAGGGGGGAATGTGGTTGCCAAGCGACCGGCTTGGTGGGAAGTTACTTGGAAGCTACGGTTCATTTTTCTACGCCGAGTAGTTACTAGCCGCTTTCCAACACCTTCGACGCTGTGTCGATAACGGTGGCGGGCAAATCCCGCCACCACTTGCATTGAAGGATGCAGGGCTTCAGACTGCCGCACAAATGCATTGTGACAGCCCTGATTCTCGGCGCCAGGATCAAACCTTGGACTCTTCCCCGCTTCTTCGTGTTTCGCATCTGACCGTTCGCTATTCCCTATCACGTCACGAACAGCTCACCGCCATCGACGATGTGTCACTGCAGCTACAGCCCGGTGAAACACTCGCTGTCGTGGGTGAGTCTGGCTGCGGCAAATCCACACTCGCGAAGGCTATCTGCGGTTTGCTGCCTGCCAGCAGTGGCGACATCCTCTTGCACGGCGAAGCACTGCCAAGCCGTCCGCAGCAGCGCATCCGCTTCGCCGCCCGACATATGCAGTATATCTTCCAGGATCCTTTGGATGCCCTCGATCCACGGATGACCATTGGTGAGATTCTGGCCGAGCCACTGCGTGGACTGAATCCAGAGCTTTCAGCTGCCGAGCGGCAGCGCCGCGTCAAACAGGCACTGGACGATGTCGCCATGCCGGAGGCTTCGCTGCACCGCTATCCGCATGAATTCTCTGGTGGTCAGGCACAACGCATCAGCATTGCCCGCGCGCTGGTGTCGGAACCAGCGATTCTGATCTGCGATGAACCGGTATCGGCGCTGGATGTCTCCATTCAGGCACAGATCATCAACCTCCTGGGCCGCCTGCAACGCGAGCGCAATCTGGCGATGCTGTTTATCTCCCACGACCTGCGTGTGGTGCAGCATCTGGCGGATCAGATGATCGTGCTGTATCTGGGAAAACTGATGGAAAGCGGGCCGGCGACCCGGCTATTCGAACAACCGCAGCACCCTTACACGCGCGCCCTCCTGGCAGCCATTCCATGCCCCGATCCCGCAGCGGAGCGAGAGCGGATCGCCTTGGGCTCGACACTGCATGGAGATCTGCCATCCCCTGTCAATCCGCCATCCGGTTGCGTATTTCGAACCCGTTGCCCCGAGGCAATCCCAGCATGCGCCAAATACCAACCAGCAGCGGCAAAATCTGCGGCAGCAATGCGGGTCAACTGCTTGGTCCGGGGAGCGGGATGACAGCGCTTACTTGGCGTGGTGGCGAACACTGCCAGCGAGCGGCTTCTTGCAATGCGGACAGACGACTGGGCTTTCATGCAGCAATTCCGATTCGACGACCGCCTTGCGCAGAATCTGCTGGGCATCACCACGATCGATGCCCCAATCTTCCCGCGCCTTGATCAGTGCCTTGCGATCCTTGTCGTCGAGCACACCATCCTTCAACAGGCTCCGCGCCAAGGTTTCGTAACGCTCGCGCCGACGCTCGATTTCACCCGTAAAACCGGAAGCGATGATGCCCGCAGGTAGAGCCGCCATACCGACGCCGATCATCGTGATGAATGCGCCGAACAGACGCCCTATATCAGTTTGCGGCACCACGTCGCCGTATCCAACCGTAGTCAGGGTAACGATGGCCCACCACATTGCCCGTGGAATGCTGCCAAAAACCTCGGGCTGGATCTGGTGCTCGACCAGATAGATACCCGATGCCGCCATGATTGCCAGCACCAACAGAATGAAAATCGCCGACAGCAACGTTTTGGCTTCACGCTTTAGTACCACACCAAGCACCCCGAGCATGGTGAAGTGCCGCGACAACTTGAACACCCGCAACAATCTGAAAACACGCAGGATTCGCGTGTCGATGGCGAGAAACATCTGCAGGAAAAAGGGCAGAATCGCCAGCAGGTCGATGATGGCCATCGGCGTCAGCGCATAGCGCAGACGGCCATGCCAGCCATCGCTGAAGCGCCCGGATTCGACGCAAACCCACAGACGGGTCAGATACTCGGCGGTGAACACCGCCACCGAAAAGACTTCCAGTGCGAGAAACCAGGCCTGCCACCTGGCCTGTAACGAGTCAACTGTCTCAAGAATGACGCCGAACACGTTCACCAGGATCAGCACCATGATGAACCAGTTGACAACCAGGGACAGCGTCGAATCGCCATCCCGCATTTCCATGACCTTGTAGAGCTTACGCCTGAGCATCATCCCTGCTTCTGTCGCCGCCGCGCGGCGCTATGCAATTCCGCGCTACTCCTCGGCTGGCGCGGCTTCTTCGGCGACTGATTTCGGCAGCAACTTCTCACGCAGCAGGTTTTCAATTTCCGCCGCCATTTCCGGATGCTCCTTCAGGTAAGTGCGGACATTCTCCTTACCCTGACCGATACGCTCGCCGTTGTAGCTATACCAGGCACCCGCCTTGTTCACCAGTCCTTCCTTGACACCCATATCGATGACCTCGCCAAGACGGGAAATGCCTTCGCCGTAGAGAATCTGGAACTCGGTCTGCTTGAACGGTGGCGCGACTTTGTTCTTGACGACCTTGACGCGCGTCTCGTTGCCGATGACCTCGTCGCCCTTCTTGATGGCACCGATACGGCGGATGTCCAGGCGTACCGATGAGTAGAACTTCAGTGCATTGCCGCCAGTGGTGGTTTCGGGCGAACCGAACATGACGCCAATCTTCATGCGGATCTGGTTGATGAAGATCACCAGCGTGTTGGAGCGTTTGATATTGGCAGTAAGCTTGCGCAAGGCCTGCGACATCAGGCGCGCTTGCAGGCCAACGTGGGAATCGCCCATATCGCCCTCGATCTCTGCCTTCGGCGTCAATGCCGCCACCGAGTCGACAATGACGATATCGACCGAACCGGAACGCACCAGCATATCGGTGATCTCCAGCGCCTGCTCGCCGGTATCCGGCTGTGATACCAGCAGCTCGTCGATATCGACGCCCAGTTTCTGGGCGTAGTCGGGATCGAGTGCATGCTCGGCATCTACAAATGCGGCCGTGCCACCGGCCTTCTGGCACTCGGCCACGACGTGCAGTGTCAGCGTCGTCTTGCCGGACGACTCCGGACCGTAGATTTCTACCACCCGTCCGCGCGGCAGACCCCCAATACCCAGGGCGATATCGAGCCCTAGCGAACCGGTGGAAATGGCCTCGATGTCGTTGATCGCGCCATCACCCAGCCGCATGACCGCGCCCTTGCCAAACTGACGTTCGATCTGACTCAAGGCTGCCGCCAGGGCTTTCTTTCGCTGTTCGTCCACTGCCAACCTCATTCTCTTTGATGAAACAATGCTGTAACTACTCAGCACGACGCCTGTAGCTGCTCAGCACAATGCCTGTAACTGCTCAGCACAATGCCTGTAACTGCTCAGCACAATGCCTGTAACTGCTCAGATTGCCCCCGTTTTGTGCCAAATCAAGGCGGAAGCGCGCAGTTTACAAGTGTAAATGAGCACTTCCAACGCAGAGTTGGCGCAAACAAGGGGGCAAGCTGAGTCGTTACACAAAACTATGCCGATTATCCCACATATCAGACCGTCTGAGTAATTGATCGGCGGTGGCTACATTTTTTATCGACACCGTTCATCTGCCCTGTCCCTTGATCTGGCAGACACTGCCTCTGCCGGTAGTTCGCCCAAGACGAACGCCGGCAAGAAAAGGCAGTGCCAGGATCGCGCACCGACCGATAAGAACTAGGATCAAGGATGACCAGAAAAAACAACGCCCTCAACGGCACCAGCCAATCGACTGACAGAATCCTGTCGCAACTGGAATTTCTGTCGGAATACTTTGGCAAGGCAGTCGAACCCTCCCAGATCACTTCCAACGTGCCATTGCCCGAGGGCAGGATCACCGAGCACGAACTGGAAGAGTGCGCGAGCCGTGCCGGTCTTGAAGTCGCAGAGTGTGACCGTCCCATCCGTGCACTGAAACGCACCATGCTGCCGGTGCTGGGTATTTCCGAAGATGGCCACGCCGTGACGCTGATCGACTACAACGATGGCCATTTCGAATGCTGCTACCCCGGCATCCCTGGCACCTCCTGGGTCTCGCCAGACGAACTGAAACTGGAAAAGCTGGAGCGGTGGTACTTCATCCGCCCGATCGTCTATTTCGACAAACGCAGTTTGCTCTACCATCTGCCCGACCCGAAACGCTGGTTTTGGGACACGTTGAAATCCAACCGCGGCATCTACGCCTGGGCATTGCTTGGCACCGTTGTCATCAACCTGTTTGGGGCAGTGATCCCGTTTTTCACGATGGCGGTGTACGACCGTGTGGTACCGAACAATGCCTTGTCGAGCCTGTGGGTACTGGCCAGCGCAGCGGTCATCGTGGTGCTGTTCGACTTCGCCATCAAGGTAACGCGTAGCCATCTGGTGGATGCCGCCTCGCGCCGTGTTGATATCGCACTCTCATCACGCATCTTCTCCCAGGCATTGCGGCTGCGCGCGGCCAACCGGCCTGCTTCCGGTGGTGTGCTGGCGAATATCGTGCGCGACTTCGATTCGGTGCGCGACTTCTTCACCTCGACGACCTTGACGGTGCTGGGCGATATGCCCTTTGTGCTGTTCTTCATCGCGATTATCGCGCTGGTGGCCGGTCCGCTGGCGCTGGTTCCTGTTGTGCTGATCCCGCTGGCACTGGGCGCAGCGCTGCTGTTGCGCAAGCCAATGAGCCGCATTCTCGAAGAAAATGCACAAGCCGGCTCGCAGCGTACCGCACACCTATTCGAAGTCATGAATGGCCTCGACACGGTGAAATGCGTCGGCGCCGAATCCTGGGCACGGCGCAAATGGGAAATGTTGACGGTGACACTCTCCGGCGACTCGGTGCGCTTGCGGGGCCTCGCCTCATTGGGCAACTACATTACCGGATCGCTGACGTCGCTGACCACGGTGCTGATGGTCACCTTCGGTGCCTTGCTGATTGCGGCCAACGAGCTGACGCTGGGACAGCTCATCGCCGCATCGATGCTGTCGGCCCGGGCAGTGGCACCGATCTCGCAGCTGGCAGGTATCATCGTGCGCTGGCAGCAGACGAAAATTGCGCTGGAAGCACTGAATCAGGTGATGGAAGCACCGACCGACGATGATGATGGCAAGCTCCATCTGCCAGCCATCAACGGTCAGGTCGAACTGCGTGATGTCAGCTTCAGCTACCCCGGCAGCACACCGCTGCTCAACGGCATGAACCTGCGCATCAATCCCGGTGAAAAGCTGGCGTTCATTGGTCGCATTGGCTCCGGCAAAAGCACCGTGCTGAAACTGCTGCTGAACCTCTACCAGCCGGAAAAAGGCACGGTGATGGTCGACAATATTCCAGTCTCACACGTCGACCCGCACAATTTACGGCGACAGATCGGCTATGTCCCCCAGGACGTAGTGCTGTTTCACGGCGATATTCGCGAGAACATTCTGATGGGCGCCACTGATATCAGCGACGCCGAGCTGCTCGAAGCGATCCACATCGCCTCTCTGGAACCGACACTGGCACAGCTGCCGGATGGCCTGAATACCGAGGTCGGCGAACGCGGCGAGCGCCTCTCCGGCGGTCAGCGCCAGGCCATCGGTATTGCCAGAGCGCTGGTGCGCAAACCGAAACTGCTGCTGATGGACGAACCCAGCAGCATGATCGACCCGGGTACCGAAAACCAGTTGATCCACAATCTGCGCACCTATCTGAACGACACGACCCTGATTCTCGTCACCCACCGCATGGCGATGCTGCCCATGGTCGATCGTCTGGTGGTGTTCGATCAGGGACGCATTACCGCAGACGGCCCACGGGATCTGGTACTCGAAAGACTCGCTGCCGCCCAAAGCGGACGCCAGCAAGCTGCGCAGCCCAAACCTGCGGTGACTGATCACCCTGAAGGGCAGGCTGCCGCGGCCAAGCGACCGCAGAAGCAGGAAAACAACGCCCCAGCTATCGCGCAAAACAACCGCGCCGCCGCAGACGAGGAAAAGGCCGAGCGTGAAAAACGCGCCAAACTCCTTGCCGCTGTGGCACGTAAGGATCGTTTGATCCGACAACGCATCAAGGCAGCAAAAAAGCGGAAACAGCAATTGCCCCAGGGCCGTGAAAAGCGTCTCGCCCTGGCAAAACGCAAAATTGAAAGGATGAAAAAAGCACGTCAGGCCACGTTGAAGACAAGCCAGACGATCGACCAGCAGGGAGCACTCGGCGCATGAACAACAGAACCACGTCATTGAGCCGCCACGCCGATCTGAACCATGGCCCTCGCAAATCCGCCCTTATCCTGACCGGCCTGATCTTTGCCTTTCTGATCATCATTACCGCCTGGATGAATCTGGCTGCACTGGATATTTCGGTGCGCGCAACTGGCTCGGTGGTGCCATCGAGCCGGATTCAGCAGGTTCAGAGCCTGGAGGGCGGCATTATTCGTGAACTCCTGGTGCAAGAAGGTCAGCATGTCACTGCCGGGCAGCTGTTGGCGAAACTCGACAGCGTTGACTACGACGCCCAACTACGCGAGCAACTACAAAACTACTGGGGAATGCTCGCCACACTGACCCGGCTCGATGCGGAAATGCAGGGGAGTGAGCCTGTCTTTCCGGCTGACGTCAGCGTCCAGGCTCCCGAACTGGTACAACGCGAACGCGCGCTATGGGCATCACGACAAACCGCGCGCGAAGCCCGCATCGCCACGGCTGAAGACGTGATTGAGCAGCGTGAAAAACAACTCGCCGAGGCGCGCTCGCAGCTGGCCTCACTGCGCAGCCGCAAGCAAATCACATTGGCCCAACTGGAAATCGAGACCAGTCTGTATGAGCAGGACGCCGGGTCTCGATCGGAGTATCTCAATGCCCAGGCAGAAGACACCCGTATGAATGGCGAAATCGAGACCACGCGCCTCACCGTTGCCCGTCTCGAGGCTGCCGTCGCAGAAGCACACGCCAGCAAGCGTCAGGTCGCCGCCGAGTTTCTTGCCGAGGTAGGACAACAGTATTCCGAGCTGAAAACCAAGGTCGAAGCATTGAAAGAAACCCTGCCCAGCAGCAAGGACAGGCTGCTGCGCCGCAACCTGCACGCACCACGCGACGGCATCGTCAACCGCTTGCTGGTCACCACCATCGGTGGCGTCGTCAAGCCGGGCGAAAGCATCATGGAAATCGTCCCCGTCAGCGGCAACCTGCTGATCAGCACCCGGGTCAAGCCCTCAGATATTGGCTTTATCAAAGCAGGACAGAAAGCCACCATCAGGATTTCAGCCTACGACTCCTCCGTGTTCGGTGCGATCGACGGCGAAGTGATCCGGATCGGTGCCGATACCATTTTCGACGAACGCAAACAGCCTTACTTCGAAGTTCAACTCAAGGCGGACAAGAACTACCTGGAAAATGGCGATCAGCAGCTGCCAATCACCCCAGGCATGGCCGTCGATGTCAGTATCAAGACCGGCAAGCGCACCGTGATGGAGTATCTGCTCAAGCCAATCGTGAAGAACTTCCAGACGGCGTTGCAGGAGCGGTAGCAAGCCGGCGGGAATATCGCTGCGGCCCCGTCGTCGCTGGACACGGGGGTTCCGCCACAGGGATGAGGATCGACTGCGTGGGTTACCCTCCCTGCCACTGGGTTCCGCGTTACTGGCAATGCTTCATCGATTTCAGCGCTTTCAGCCCTTTCTTGCGCTGGGCGTGAATGATGCCGATACGTTTTTCAAGCTTTTCACGTTGCACTTGGTCATCGATCCCCTCCAGCTTTTCCTTGAGGCCTTTTTCCTTTTGCTTCAACGTCTTCAGCAACCCCCTGAGTTCGTCACACTGCTCCTTTTTCTTCTGCTCCTTTTCACTCAATAGCATTTTCAATTGCTTGAGCATTTTCTTGTATTTCATTTCTGCGCCTCGTCAGTATCCAGCGATTCGACAGCCGCCTTGCGCTCCTCCTTGTCCAGCATTACGTTGTGAACTACGCGGGCACGCCTCAGATCTTCACTGGCAAACAGCTTCTCCGCCGCACGCACCAGGTTGATGGAGACATTGTAGGCGTAAGTACCGTCATTGAGCAGTGATGATCCCATTTCCGCTGTGATTTCGCGACGTCCAATCAGCTCTGTCAACAAACGATTGATTCGTTCCTGACTTTCGTCAATCATCAACTTCACCGCATCGAGGGCGAGCGCATCGATGACGCCATCTTCCTCACCATCCTGACGCAGCATCTCTATCTCGCGAATCGTGGAGGCGATACTGATGCGAATTTCATTATAGGCGCTGCGAATCGCCTCATTGTCTGATGCCAGATAACGCAGCAGGTTTTTTTGCAAGTGCTTGGTATCCTTCACTGCTTCGACGATTTCACGGCTGGCATCACGCAGCCACTGCAACATCGAGCTTTCCTCTTCTCGGCGCGAAAACGCTGTCTCGCTGATAAAGGCGATAATGGCGCTGTAGATAGGCTTGATGTGTTGTAACTACTCAGCCCATTAAATCAAAATGGGGTAATTTTCCCGCAAAAACCAACGCCAACGCATCGGATGCACTCAGCCCTTGTTTTCGACAAGTGGATAAATAGCCCCGAATACGACAAAAC
>JALSHZ010000133.1 GCA_026981985.1 Gammaproteobacteria bacterium
CGAGGGTCTTCTAACGGCGAAAAGTGTTCAATCAAGCAGGCGGTCACGGGAAACTCCTAATGTGGTTTCTCTGTATGATCTCATATCTTGCTGGTTTTATGGGAGTTTATATGCGCTCGCCCTGGACGCCTGTCGAGTTTGCGCTTTTTTGCCGGCACCGACTGGTATGCCGAACGTGAGGCGCGAGGACAGAGCAGTCGGCCCGATGCCGTAGGGCTGGCGCTCGATAAGCCTGCGTATCAGGCTGGGGATGTGGCGAAGTTGCGTATTCAGCCGCCGCATGATGGCGAGGCGCTGATTCTGGTGGAAGCGGGTAACGGGCCGCTGTGGATGCACCGCCAGGCCGTCAGCAAGACGGGCGCGGTGGTAGAGATCCCGGTCGATGCTGCATGGCAGCGGCATGATATTCATATTTCCGTGGTCGTCCTGCGCAAGGCCAGCAAGGTTGCCAGCGTAACGCCGAATCGAGCGTTCGGGTTGCTGCATTTGCCGCTCGATCGCACAGACCGCAAGCTGGCACTGGAAATCGTTAGTGCCGACAAGGCGGAGCCGGGAAAACCGTTGCCGGTGGTGATTCGGCTGCAACAGCCGCCCAAAACGAAAAATCGGCTTTATGTCACCCTGGCGGCGGTTGACACGGGTGTATTAAGCCTCACTGATTTTTCCACGCCCGATCCGCATCAGGGATTTTTTGGCCGCCGCCGCTATAGCGTCGAAAATCGCGATTTGTACGGTGATCTGATCGAGCTGAACAAATACGACAAGGCCAGCCTTGCATTTGGGGGCGATGCCCCGAGCCGCGGCGGCAAGGCGCCGGCTGCAGAAATTCAGATCGTTTCACTTTATAGCGGGCCGCTGGTATTCGATGCCAAGGGTGAGGCAACAGTCGATTTCGAGATTCCCGATTTCAATGGCCGGCTACGGCTGATGGCGGTGGCATTT
Organism: Gammaproteobacteria bacterium; assembly: GCA_026981985.1. Lineage (GTDB taxonomy): Bacteria > Pseudomonadota > Gammaproteobacteria > UWMA-0217 > UWMA-0217 > JALSHZ01. The sequence goes on from JALSHZ010000133.1 coordinate 943, forward strand.
GGCGACGATGTGTTTGGCAGCGCCGAACGGGACGTGACCATTGCCGCGCCGGTGATCGCGCAGCTGGCGATGCCACGCTTTCTAGCCACTGGGGATGAGACGACATTTGCGCTCGATGTACGCAATATGAGTGGCAAGGCGCAATCGCTGGCGTTGACGTTGCGGGCATCCACGCCGTTGTCGCTGCAGGGCGGGGAGCAACAGGTTGCGCTGGCCGATGGTGAGCGCAAGACGCTGCGCTTTCCGGTCAGCGTGGCGATGGGGGCCATCGCGGCGACGCTGCACCTGGATGTTGCGGGGGATGACGTTAAATTCAGTCGCGACTGGTCGATTGCACTGCGGCCGCCCTACCCAAAAATCCGTCAGCGCCAGCAGCAACGTGTCGATCCGCAACAGCGCGCGATGTTTAATTTCGATGTGCTCGACAGTTTGCTGCCTGACAGTGTGACGGCTGAACTGCATATCGACGACCAACTCGATCTCGGCGCAAAACAGCAGTTTGCCGAGCTGCTGCATTATCCCTACGGTTGCCTGGAGCAGACGGGCAGTAGCACTTGGCCGTGGTTGTATGCCGATGCGGACACTATCCGGCGGTTGGGACTGCCGCCAGTGACGGCCGAATCCCGTCTGAAAAGCATCGAAAAAGGCTTGCAAAATATTGAGGCGATGCAGTTGTCCAACGGCGGCTTTGGTTTATGGAACAACCGTTCGGCGGAAGAACATTGGCTGACGGCCTATATTGCCGATCTGTTGCTCACGGCTGAGGATCAAGGTTTTCCGGTACAAGCGGAAATGAAGCAGCATGCGCTCGAGCGCTTACAAGCGTATTTACGCGAACCGCATTTGGGTTTCGAGCGCTTTACCGATGTGGGTGATCACTACCGTTTCGCCTGGCGCGCTTATGCCGGGTGGGTGTTGTCGCGGGTGAACCGCGCCAATCTCGGTCAGTTGCGCAGCTTGTACGATCATCAAAAATCGGATGCGCGTGCCGGCCTGCCGTTGGTGCATCTCGGGCTTGCGCTGCTGCGTCAGGGTGATCGCCGGCGTGGCGAGCAGGCGGTGATCGAGGGTCTGCAAAAAAAGCGTGCGGACGATCTTTACCTCGGGGACTATGGTTCCCAAATTCGTGACGACGCAATGATGGTCCACCTGCTGGCCAAAATGCCAGCCTTTCGGAATGCCATGGCGGACAAGCTGCCAGCCCTGGCTGAGGCGGTGGCTGATCGTGATTATCTGAGTACGCAGGAGCGCAATGCCCTGTTTCTTGCGGCATTGGCGTTGTCGGGTGATGACGGCAAGGCTTGGCAGGCGAGATTGAAAAAGGGGATGGAGACAATCGAGCTGCGTCAGGATGCCGCCTTTTCCTCTGAGCTGAGCTATTCCGATATGGCCAATGGCGTGGCCATCGAAAACCTGTCGCAAACCATGCTGTGGGCGAGCCTGAGTCTGTCCGGCTATCCGCAGCAGGCACCGGCGGCCATCAGTGCAGGTTACGAGATCAAGCGCGAATATTTCGATCGCGAGGGGCGGCCACTTGATATCGCCAGGTTGCACACGGGTGATCTGGTACTGGTACATCTGGCGATCGATGCGCCAAAGCGGATGCAGGATACCCTTGTCGTCGATTTATTGCCCGCTGGCCTGGAGCTGGAAAACCAGAATCTGGAACACAGTATCAAGCTGGAGAATTTTCGGATCGACGGCAAGCGTCTCGACGAATTGCGGACCAATACGGAAATCATCCACGAGGAATTCCGCGATGATCGTTATGTCGCCGCCATCGATCATGGCAAATATGGTCAGCGCAGCCACCTGTTCTACCTTGCCCGGGCGGTGACGCCCGGCACTTATCGGGTGCCGCCGCCGAGCGTCGAGGATATGTACCGGCCACGTTACCGTGCCGTCGGCAAGACCGTCGCCACCATGCAGGTCGTCAACGCGCGGCGCTGATGGCATGAGATTCCGACCGCTGCGCCTGCTGTTGTTGCTGGTGCTGCTGATGGTGGGCCTGGCGTTGTTGCTGGATCGCTTGTATCCGCCCGCCTTACCCGACCGTGACGCCGATTTTGCGCGTATTGTGCTTGACCGGCATGGTGCGCCGTTGCGGGCCTTTGCCGACGCCAACGGCGTCTGGCGCTATCCTGTGACGCTGGGTCAGGTGTCGCCGCTCTATATTGAAGCGCTGCTTGGCTATGAAGACCGCTGGTTCTACTGGCATCCCGGCATCAATCCGGCGGCGTTACTGCGTGCGGCCTGGCAGAATGTTACCAGCGGGCGCATCGTCTCTGGCGGTTCGACGTTGACCATGCAGGCGGCGCGGCTGCTGTACCACCCGCCGCGTTCGTTGGCGGGTAAGCTGGTGCAGATACTGCGGGCGCTGCAACTCGAATTCCATTTGAGCAAGCGGGAAATTCTGGAAATCTACCTCAACCATGCCCCTTTCGGTGGCACGCTGGAGGGTGTTGCTGCGGCGAGCCATGCCTGGTTGCAGAAATCACCGCAGGATCTCACCCGGGCAGAGGCTGCTTTGCTGGCGGTCCTGCCGCAGGCGCCATCGCGGCTGCGCCCTGATCGGCACCCCCAGCGGGCGCAGGCTGCGCGAGATAAAGTGCTCGATCGTCTTGCGGAGCAGGGGATCTGGTCACGGCAGGCGGTGACGGAAGCCCGGCGTGAGCAGGTGGCGGGATATGTGCTGAGGCAGCCGATGCGGGCACCGTTGCTGGCGCGGCGCATGGTGCAGACATATCCGGCTGAACGGCTGATCGACACCACGCTGGATGCAGCATTGCAGTCGCGTGCGCGTGCAACGTTACAAAATTACATGCGGCGCCTGCCGCTGCATAGTTCGGCGGCGGTGCTGGTGGTCGACAATGCCACTGCGGCGGTGCGCGTTTATTTGGGGTCAGCCGATTTTTTCGATGACCGGCGCTATGGCCAGGTGGATATGGCGCGCGCATACCGTTCCCCCGGCTCCACGCTGAAGCCATTTTTGTACGGGCTGGCGCTCGACGCCGGACTGATTCATTCGGAATCGTTGCTGGTCGATGCGCCACGGTTGGGAAGCCGGTATCGTCCGGCCAATTTCGAGCAGGGTTTTTCCGGGCCGGTCAGCGTCAGCCACGCATTGCAGCAGTCGTTGAACGTGCCGGCGGTCAATCTGCTGGAACATTTGGGGCCCCACCGCTTCGTTGCGCAGTTGCAAAATGCGGGGCTCGATCTGCGCTTGCCCAAGGATGCCGCGCCAAACTTGTCGGTGATTCTCGGTGGCGCGGCAACCTCGCTGGAAGCCTTGGTGGCAGCGTATCGCGGTCTTACAAGCCAGGGTGAGGTCGCCGGGTTGCGGTTTCGACCGGGCGATGTGGCCCCGCCGCGACGCTTGCTCTCAGCCGGGGCTGCGTGGATTGTGGGCGAGATGCTTCGCCAGACGCCGGAACCGGGGCGGCTGCGTGATACGCTCACCGTGCAGCAGCACGACATTGCCTGGAAGACCGGCACCAGCTATGGCTATCGCGACAGCTGGGCCATCGGCAGCAACGGCGCATGGACGGTGGGCGTCTGGATCGGGCGACCGGATGGCACGCCGATGCCGGGCCACTGGGGTGGCAAGACAGCGGCGCCGCTGATGTTTCAGTTGTTTCACCTGCTGCCTGCGGGTCAGGCCCAGTTACCTGCCAAACCCGATTCGGTGCAGCAGAAAGTGATTTGCTGGCCGCTGGGGCTGGCCGCCGATGGGACGCCGGCCGAGCATTGCTATCGGCAACGTAAGGCTTGGATTCTGGATCAGCAGATTCCCCCAACGCTGCCGGATCTGCGCAACCCCTTTGCCATCAACCCGGCCGTTTACTGGATCAACCCGGCGACCGGACTGCGGGTTGATGGGCGCTGTGGGCTGGCGGCATCGGTGCGCAAGACGGCGGCGCTGTGGCCGTTGGCGGTCGAGCCCTGGGTGTTGCCAACGCAGCGGGTCAGCCATTTGCTGCCACCGCTTGATCCGGCCTGCCCTGCGTCCGCCGGGCAGCTTCGGGCCACATTGCGGATCGTCGGTGTCGAAAACCACAGCAGCTTGCGCGCCGCCGCGCCGGGCAAGCTGCCGGTCGTGAATCTGCGAGCGGCTGGCGCGACCGGGCGGACAAGCTGGTACATTGATGGCAAGCTGGCCTACACCACCAGCGCGGGAACGGTGGTGTCGCATCCGTTCCGTCGTGCCGGAAGGCATCAGATTATTGCCATCGATGAAGATGGGAAATTAGATAAGGTTGAGGTTGAAGTGCTTGCTTCGGCTTCGCGTGAGGCAAGGAATCAGGTTGATGGATAAGGTACTTTTTTTCAGCATTCTGCTGGTTTTTCTCGGTGCGCTGGTTGGCAGCGTGATGCAGCATCGCCGCCTCGATCGGGTGCTGAAGGATCTGCGCGGCTTTCATGTGACGGCGAGGCTGGAATCGGGCAAACGCATCTGGGGAAAAATGAATCTCTTTGCCAATGCCATCGAGCTGATCTTCAGCCGCCCCTATACCAACCGCCGCGGCAATCTGCTGACGAGCTATATTATTTTCGCCGAGCAGATGAGTGACATCGATGTCATCTACCGCTTTCATGATGAGCTGACGCCGAAAAATCAGAAGCGCCGTCTGAAGGAGATCAAGCGCACCAAGCATCCCGGTATTTTCCGCCGCATGAAACGCTCGCTGCGCAATTTCATGGTGTCGTTCCGCGAAGCCATCGACGAGTCGATCGGGCTGCTGCTGAGCCGGGTGCAAAAAAAAGCCTCTACAGCCTTTTTGAAGGGCCAGGAAGACTACCTCAAAAAGATACGTCACAGCGCCATTGGCATCGTCAGCACCGCCGCCTATGACCCGGTCATGGAGCATTACATCAACCACCGGGTCGTTGTCGAAGCGGGCAAGGAAAATGGCCAGCGCATCGAATATGCGGGTGTGCTCAAGGAGTATTCGACTGGCTGGGTGTCGATACTCGACTGTTATCTCAACACCGAAAACAATCTCCCGCTTAGTGATGCCAGCCGCCTGATGATGCAGCGCAAGATGGATTTTCATATCCGAGTCACGAAGCGCGAGGAAGGCGAGGAAGAAGCAGTCGATATGCGCCTGGAAATCACCAATCGCGATATTCAGGATATCGCCATCTGGCGCATCGAAGGGCCGGAGAGCTACGCGCACGAAATCGATGAGCTACTCACACCGGGCAGTAGCATTACCATCGCACTCACAGACCTGCCGCCTGCTGCGCTGTCCAATATCGACATTGACCGCTTACCGCTAGACCTCACGCTCGTTGCACCCGAGCGGCAGCAAGGCAAGGAAGGAGATGCCACGGATAACCACGAAGATACCCGTTATCCCGCGCTGCCCCGACTTAGCCTGCTGTTCGATACGATACGAGGCGTGGATATCTATATTCCGCGCAACAAGGGGTTACTGCGGCACGGGGGGGAGTTCGTTTGATGCGGTGGCTCCTAATGGCGGTGCCCACTGATACGGCGGCACATCGGTAGCATGGAGGCGGTTACAAGCGCTGAGATCGGGTTGTTCATCAGCGCATTCGTTTCATCGACTATTGCGCCCGGCGGGTCGGAGGCTTTGCTGGCCTGGCTCGCCAGTGACCAGCCGGAACATCCACTGCGCTTGATCCTGATTGCCACAATCGGAAACACGATCGGCGCGATGACGACGTGGGGCCTGGGCCTTTGGATCAGCCACTACCGAACTCCCGAGGCGGTGCTTCACCGGGTATCGGGTAAAACACTGGATCAGATGCGGCATTGGGGGGCGCCGCTGCTGCTGTTGAGTTGGCTCCCGCTCATTGGTGATGGCCTGTGCCTGGCGGCCGGTTGGCTACGGCTGCCGCTGCTGTCGTCGCTGATCGCGATTGCAGCAGGCAAACTGCTGCGTTACTGGCTGGTGGTTGCTGCGGCGACGAGCTTGAGTTGAGCCATGGCTGCTTCTTATCTGAACTGATGACAGGCTGCACAGCTCCCAGCGATATGCCCCGCGAGGAAGTAGTTTGGTGGCTGCATTTCCGCCTGCTCGCGCGCCAATGCGACATCGTCCAGAAACGTCGTCATGTGTTTGTCCAGCACCGGGTCAGTGCTGTAACCCTTCTCGGTATGCAGTGTCGAAGCCAGTGTTTCGAGTGTGCTCAGCTCCCTGACAACGGTCGCACGATCAATTTTATCCTGCGACGGTGCAGAACGAATGGCGTTTTCCAGCCGCGTCACCGCGTCAGCCATCTGCCGCATCGCACCGGTGATCGTCGAACGTTCGATATAGGTCACGTCGCCAGGGTAGGTCAGTTTGCGAATTTCGCTGCAACCGGTTGCAAGCAAGGCCATTGCGATTGCGATCGTAAGCAGGCTGGAAGGCCGAAAGGTGCTGAAGCGTGGCATGGGGACTCCTTGTTGTTTTGAATGGATCCACGGCGATGATTATACTCCCGAGTGCCAGGAGCCTGCTATGAACCCGGCAATATATTGAAGGCCGGATGTAACTACTCAGCACGACGCCTGTAGCTGCTCAGCACAATGCCTGTAACTGCGCAGATTGCCCCCGTTTTGTGCCAAATCAAGGCGGAAGCGCGCAGTTTACAAGTGTAAATGAGCACTTCCAACGCAGAGTTGGCGCAAACAAGGGGGCAAGCTGAGTAGTTACGGCCGGATCAGTAATTCCGGAGCATAGCTGCCAGATGGAGCTGGGATGACAAAACTGATAGCGACAATTTTCAAGGGTCTGTTTCTGAGCTGCTGTCTGCTCGGTGTGGCCGCCAGTGAGGGGATCTACAAATGGGTCGATGGAAAGGGTGTGACTCACTATTCCGAATCATCACCCGATAACGTCCCGGCGCGGGAGGTCGAGATCGAGCCACCGCCTGCTGCGGAGTCGGTTGAAGCAGCGCAGCAGCAGCTCAAGCAGTCGGCGCAGGACTATCAGCGGCGCAGCGAGGCTTACAAGGCTGAAAAACAACGCAGCCAAGCCGCTCAGCATGCCCGGGAGCAGTCGAAGAAACAGAAAATGGAGCAATGTAGTGTAGCCCTGGTGCAGCTTCGCGTGCTGGAGGAAATGGTTCCCGTCTACCGTGATGAGAAGGGCATCTACCACAGCCAGACGTCGGCCCATTCCGCGGGCTACGCCGGCAAGCGCAGCTATCTCAATGATGAAGACCGGGCCATGGAGATTGCGCGCTTTCAACAACAGGTGGATGCCAACTGCGCGCCAGGCCAGGAAAAAGGGACAGCACTGCGCGAACGCCTGATCGCTGACTATCATGAACGGCAGTGCCGCGCAGCACGGCGGCTGCTGGTCGAGCTGGAACAGCAGCGGGTCGACCGACGTGATGAAGACATCGTTGCAGTGATGCAGGACATCGATCGGCACTGCCATCGCCCGCGTCACTGACCCCCGTCTTGCCAGTCTGTCCCGGGCATGCGATAAAGCAGGCAGTGACCTCCTGCGGAGAAGCACGTGAGCAGCCAGAATATCCTACCGTTCGAAACCGTCAAGGGCGATGGCAGCGTGCCTGATATCCCGATGCAGCCAGCATCCATCGAGATCTGGGAAAGCAAGTATCGCTTGCAAACGCGCGCTGGCGAGCCCATCGACCAAAGCATCGACGACACCTGGCAGCGTGTCGCCCGTGCGCTTGCCGAGG